>FR893997.1:25436-26194 GCA_000434115.1 Roseburia sp. CAG:309
GGCTTACCTGATATCGCTTTTACATTTTTTCTCGGAATCCCCTTGCTTCCCCCACGGGCAGGGATAACTGCAAGAACTTTTTTATTGTCGATCATATCCTTCCTCCGTTCGTCACATTCTCCTGCTGGTATCACGAAAACATTCTATCTATTTCCTATTATACACAATTTCTTTCCAATTCTCAATGCTAAATTGTACATAAATCTTTTACAACCTCTCCGGCAATGATAAGTCCTGCAACGGATGGTACATACGCGACACTTCCCGGAATGTCCCGTCGTTCGGTGCATTTATGTTTGGCTCCCGGCGGACAGATGCAGTTTGTCCGGCAGCTGATGCTCATATCCTCGATCGGTCTGGTCGGAAGTTCATCCGAATAAACCACTTTTAACTTCTTCACTCTGCGTTTTTTCAATTCCCGGCGCATTACTTTCGCCAGCGGACAGACTTTGGTTTTGTAAATGTCCGCCACCTGAAAACGGCTGGCATCCAGTTTATTGCCGGCTCCCATGCTGCTCATGACCGGCACATTTTTTTCTTTTGCCTTCATGATCAGTTCAATTTTCGCCGTGACGGTATCCACCGCGTCCACGACATAATCGTATTCTTCAAAGGGAAATTCGTCGGAATTTTCCGGCAGAAAAAAACAGTTATGGATCCGCACATCGACATCCGGATTGATGTCGAGCATCCGTTCTTTCATCACTTCTGTTTTGTATTTTCCTACCGTTTTTCTTGTCGCAATGATCTGGCGGTTG
>FR893997.1:26250-34013 GCA_000434115.1 Roseburia sp. CAG:309
AAAGGCTCCGACACCGCTTCGGACGAGTGCCTCACAGACGTAGCCGCCGACACCGCCAATGCCAAATACGGCAACACGGCTGTGTTTCAGTTTTTCCATTGCTTCTTCACCGAGAAGCAGCTGTGTTCTAGAGAACTGATTTAGCATCTGATGATCATCCTTTCCATTCCAAATTTGCTTTCTGTCCTTTGGCTGCACGTTTGCGGTTTCTTACATGCTTGGCATCCAATGTTTTTCCGTCATATTCAAAGGTTTCCTGTGTAAAATCTACAACTGTAGAATACGTTACGGCATCCTCTTTTTCCAGTGCAATTCCCTTGACGCCACGGCTTGTCTTCTTAAATTCGCTCACTTCCTCCAATGGGAAGCCCAGCGACAATCCATTTTTTGTCAAAAGGATTACTTTCTTTCCGCCAGCCAGAATATCCGCTGCCGACAGTGCCGTCACTCCGCTGACTTCATCGCCATCATCCAGTTTTGTCGCCGCTACCTGCAGGCGGTTCGTTTCAAATTCCGCCCCGGAAACCTGTTTGACAAAACCGCTCTTCGTCGAGAAGAACAGCATAGACTCAAACAACTGTTCAAAACTGATATACAAAAGGGCATCTTCGTCGTTTGTCATTTTACAGAGGTTGTGAACCAACGTTCCCTTATCTCGCATCTTACAGCGCGGGATCTTGTCACATTTGATCTGATGCATATTTCCTTTATTGGTAAACAGACACAATTTGTCGGTGCTTTTCATCATAACGACTTGCGCAAATTCTTTCTTCGCGTCGTCACTGGCACGTCCAAACGCGGCCGCATCCAGACATTTGGCGTATCCAAAACGATCGAGGCAGATGCACACATCTTCCACTTTTACTTCTTCCACATATGCCTTTGCCACGTCATCGGTAAGTTCCGTGCGGCGCTCTCTCGCAAACATTTTTTTGTAACTGCGGAGCCTTGTTTTTATTACTTTATATAATTCTTTCGTATCGGAAAGGATCTTTTCGTATTCTTCAATATTTTTAAGAAGCGTCTCATTTTCTTCGTGCAGCTTCAAAATCTCAAGTCCGATTAACTTGCTCAACTGCATAGAAAGGATCGCGTCCGCCTGAATTTCTGTAAACAAAAGCGTTTTTGCCTGTTCTTCGGCACCTTCCGTCTTAAAACGGATGCCTTCCGTCTTTCCCTCGATCAGACAGCTTTTTGCCTGTTTCACCGAAGAGCTTCCACGCAGGATCTCGATGATAAGATCAATGACGTCGGTCGCTTTCATCAGTCCGGCTACGACTTCCAGGCGTTTTTTCGCTTTCGCGCATAAATACTTATACTCTTTCGTATACAAGTCTTCCTGAAACAGGATAAACTCTTCTATCATACTTTTCAGGTTAAATGTATGCGGTTCTCCATCGCGGATCGCCAGCAGATTCACCCCATACGTGTCTTCCATCTGCGTTTTCTTGTACAAACCATTTAACAGATTCTGCACATCGCGGTCTTTTTTCACTTCGATAACGATACGGATTCCCTCTTTGGACGAGACATCCTGCACATCATAAATTTCATCAAATACTTTGTCTTTCATCAGACCGGAGATACTCTCCACAAGTTTCGTCTTATTGCCGGAAACCGTATACGGAATCTCCGTGATCACAATGTTTGTACGGCCGTTGTCACCCTTTTCAATGACAGTCTTTGCACGCACTTTGATCTTTCCTTCACCGGTTTCATAGATGTTTGCCAGCTCACTGGCATTGGTAATGATTCCGCCGGTCGGAAAATCCGGTCCCGGAATATAGTCCATCAATTTCTGTACGGAAATTCCCGGCCGGTCCATACACGCAATCACCGCATCGATCACTTCACCCGGATTGTGTGTCGGTATATTGGTCGCCATACCGACGGCGATTCCGGTCGTTCCATTGATCAGGAGGTTTGGCACCATGGCGGGAAGCACCTGTGGTTCTTTCTCACTTTCATCAAAGTTCGGATCAAAATCAACCAGTCCTTTTTCCAGATTGTCAAGCATCGTCATCGCAGCCGGCGACAAACGCGCTTCCGTATATCGCATGGCAGCTGCGCCGTCTCCGTCGATGGATCCGAAATTTCCATGCCCGTCAACAAGTGGAAGATTCAGGGAATACTCTTCGGTCATATGCACCAGGGCATCGTAGATGGAACTATCTCCATGTGGATGATATTTACCCATCGTATCACCGACGATACGGGCACTTTTTCGATGTGGCTTGTCCGGCGACAATCCCAGTTCTTTCATTGCATATAAAATTCTGCGCTGTACCGGTTTTAACCCATCCCGCACATCCGGCAGGGCACGCGCACGTATAACACTTACCGCATAATCACGGTAAGAAGTCTTCATTTCTTCCGAAAAATCCAATTGTATAATATTATCCTGGCTCATGCTCTTTCCTCCAAGTCCTTAAATGTCCACATTGGCACTTTTTGCTTCTTCCATAATAAACTGTCGTCTCGGCGGAACATTGCTTCCCATGAGAATGTCCGTCACTTCGTCGGCTTCTACCGTATCACTGATGGAAATCTGCGCCAATATACGGCTGTCAGGATCCAGCGTCGTCTCCCACAGCTGTTTGTCGTCCATCTCCCCCAGACCTTTGTAGCGCTGGAGGGCATTGATCTTTTTACCGGTTTTTCTAAATTTTTCCAATTCAAAGTCGTTAAATAAATATTCGCTCTTTTTCACCTTTTTCCTTTTTTCGGTATCTTCATAATCCACTTTGTACAGCGGCGGAAGTCCGCGGTACACCTTCCCCTGATAGATCAGTTCCGGCATAAACCGGTAGAAAAATGTCAGAAGCAGCGTACTGATATGCGCGCCATCGACATCGGCATCTGTCAAAATGATAATCTTATCATAGCGCAGTTTTTTGATATCAAAATCGTCACCAATCCCGCAGCCAAAGGATGCGATCATCGATTTGATCTCATTATTTAATAGAATTTTCTCAAGAGGCGCTTTTTCCACATTCAAAATTTTTCCCCGCAGTGGAAGCACTGCCTGCGTTCTTCGGTTTCTCGCGGTTTTTACCGTACCACCGGCAGAATCTCCCTCGACAATGTAAATCTCACATTCTTCCGCTTTCTTTGACGTACAGGCAGCAAGTTTGCTCTTCGTATCTACATTCATCAGCTCTTTCAATACGGAACGGCGTGCTTTATCACTTGCGGTACGCGCCTTGTAAGACTTTCTTACATTGTCCAATATACTCTTTAACACTTCGACATTTTTATCAAAATAACGCTGCACTTCCTGGCTGAACACTTCGTCCACTGCCGTCTTGGCATCGGTATTTCCCAACTTATTTTTTGTCTGGCTTTCAAACTGCGGATCCGGGTGCTTGATGGACACGATCGCCACCAGACCATTTCGGATGTCTTTTCCATCGTAATTTTCTTCGTTGTTTTTCAGATAACCAAGTTCTCTCGCGTACTGATTCATAACGCGGGTAAGTGCCATTTTAAATCCCGTCACAAGCGTACCGCCATCGGTCACATTAATGCGGTTACAATACGAGTTGATCTGCTCACTGAACGAAGCGGTGTATTGGAACGCCACTTCCACTTCGATATCCCCGCTGGTTCCTTCAATATAAATAACATCTTTGTGCAAAAGCGTCGCATCGCGGTTAATATAACCGACGTAACTTTGAATTCCATATTCTTCCAAAAATGTCATCGTCTCTCCGGTATGCTCGTCCTTAAATACGATTTTGAGATTTTTATTCAAATACGCAATTTCTTTTAATTTCTTTTTTATCGTCTCCGGTTTAAACTCAACCGTCTCAAAAATAGTATCATCCGGATAAAAGGTCACTTTTGTCCCGGTATCGCTTTTATTGCATTTTCCGACCACCGGAAGCAGTCCATTTTCCAGTTTTACAACCGGTTTTCCTCCATCTTTATATTCATCGCGGTAAATTTTTCCGTCTTTTTTCACTTCCACGATCATGCTCTTCGAAAGGGCATTGACAACCGAAGCTCCGACACCGTGCAGACCTCCGGACACTTTATAGACACTGTTGTTAAATTTTCCTCCGGCATGCAAAATGGTGTAAACCACGCGCACGGTCGGAATTTTCTTTGTCGGATGGATATCCACCGGAACTCCTCGTCCATTGTCTTCGATCACGACACCGCCATCTCGCGTCAAGGTAATCCCCAGCTGCGTACAGTACCCTGCCAGATGCTCATCAATTCCATTATCCAATATTTCCCATATCAAATGGTGCAGTCCCCGCGTTCCGGTACTTCCAATATACATACCCGGCCGCTTTCTGACCGCTTCCAATCCCTCCAATATGACAATCTGGCTTCCATCGTACTTATCCATCTGCTACATCCTTTCTTGCTTTGATCCTCAATAGTTATACTATTTCAAAATTACATTATAATCGAACAACCGTTTTTTTTCAAGCGTTGGTTTGTAATTTTTAGTACATTATAATTTGCCGAAACCAATTTGTCCTTCATGGTCTCCGTTCCACTACGGTCCGCGCAGACCAGAGGTCTCCCAGACCTCTTGCGCCGCTCACGCTCCAATAAACGCGCAGGGGTATCGATATGCAAAATACGCATATCTGATACCCGCGTGTTTATACTCATTTCAGATAAATTATTTCAATAAGACCGATTTCCGATTCCTACATTGACAGAAACGCAAAAAATTATTATACTTATTCTTAGTGTCATACATTATAAGGAGGATTTGTAAAAATGAAGAAACCGATCGTAACATTGGAACAAGTAAAGGAAATCGAAAAAACCTATCCTACTCCATTCCATATCTATGATGAAAAAGCCATCCGTGAAAATGCAAGAGCATTAAAGGAAGCATTTTCCTGGAACAAGGGCTATCGTGAATATTTTGCTGTAAAGGCTACCCCAAACCCATTTATTTTGAAAATCTTGCAGGAAGAAGGCTGCGGCGTGGACTGCTCTTCTTTGACAGAGCTTATGCTTTCCGAAGCATTGGACTTCAAAAAAGATGATATTATGTTTTCATCGAATGTAACACCGATGGAAGAATACAAAAAAGCAAGCGAGCTTGGTGCTTATATCAACCTCGATGATTTTACACATATTGACTATCTTGCAGAGGGTGTAGGCATTCCGGAGACCATCTGCTGCCGCTACAATCCGGGCGGTGTATTTGAACTTGGCACGGACATCATGGACAACCCCGGCGATGCCAAATACGGATTTACCAAAGAACAGCTTATCGAGGGATACAAAAAACTGATGAAACTTGGAGCAAAGCATTTTGGAATTCATGCTTTTATCGCAAGCAACACCGTGTCCAATGACTATTATCCGACACTTGCCGGCATTCTTTTCGAACTTGCTGTCGAATTGAAAGAAAAAACCGGAGCCGATATCCAGTTTATCAATCTTTCCGGCGGTGTGGGAATTCCTTACACACCAGACAAAGCACCAAACGATATCAAAGTGATCGGCGAAGGTGTCCGCAAACAGTTTGAAAAAATCTTAGTTCCTGCCGGACTTGGCGATGTGAAGATTTTCACGGAACTCGGACGTTTCATGCTTGGCCCTTACGGAAATCTTGTAACCAAATGCATTCATCAGAAACACATTTACAAAGAATATGTAGGCCTTAACACCTGTGCCTGCGACCTGATGCGTCCGGCTATTTACGGCGCTTATCATCATATCACCGTGCTCGGCAAGGAAAATGAGCCATGCGACCACAAATACGATGTGACCGGTTCTCTTTGTGAAAATAATGACAAATTTGCCGTAGACCGTATGCTTCCAAAAGTTGACATCGGAGATTATCTTGTCATCCATGATACGGGTGCTCACGGCTACGCAATGGGTTATAACTACAACGGTAAACTCAAATCTGCGGAATTGTTATTAAAAGAAGACGGAAGTGTCCAGATGATCCGCCGCGCAGAAACTCCAAAAGATTATTTTGCTACTTTTGATTTCTGTGATATTTTGAAAAATATGAAATACTAAAAAAATTTAGGACTGCTTATGCTAAGTAAGCAGTCCCTTTTCTATCCGTAAAATTTCTTTGAAATAACCATTTACCATTTCTTTCCCACGATTTTTGCATGAAAATCCAATCCATTTGTACTCCGCAGTATTTTTTCGTATTCTGCTTTTTTGCTTTTTGGAACATAGATTACAAGGTCATCTCTCGTCGCCCCAAATACCATCGTCCCCCATTTTTTGATGTTCTTAGAACGGATCACTACTTTTTTCAAGGATGACTTTTCCGTAGATTCCCAGCGGAAAGCATTTTTACCAAGTTTCGTCACTGTACTAGGAATGGTAATTTCTTTCAGTGCTGTGTTGCTAAACGCATCTTTACTGATCTTTTTTACTCCTTCATTTATGGTTGCTTTTTTAAGATTCTGGCAGTAGGAAAAAGCATCTTCTCCTATCTTCGTTACACTTCCAGGAATGGTGATATTCTTTAAAGCAGTTGCACAAAACATACCATCACTTATATTTTTTACACCTTTTTCGATAGTTGCTTTTTTTAATTTCTTACACCCCTCAAAAACATAGGCACCTATTTTTTTATTTTTTCTTAAAATATGTACCTTTTTTAATTGCGAACCACTAAAACATGACTCCCCTAAAAATTCAATATTTTTCAATGAAATTTCTTCTATAGCTGTCGCATTAAATGCATCATTTTCTATGCTTTTTAGGGTTTCTGGAAAATAAATCTTGTGTAATTTATAACAGTCTTCAAATGCTGATTTTCCAATTTGGGTCACTCCGTTTGGTATTTGAATTTTCTTTATATGGGAAAAGCCTTCAAACGCACCACTTCCTATATAAGTTATTCCTTTTACTAATACTATTTTTTGTGCTGACTTATAAAAACGAGGCCACCCCGAATGTTCCCCGCAATCTTCGATATCATCAATCATTTTACCACAACATTTTATCATCAAAGTATTTTCTCTTGTATCATAATTCCACGTTGTGTTATTTTTCCATTTCCCCCGGTACACTTTCGCCTCACTTTCCAGGGCTGCTAACAGCACCGGAATAAGTAAGGCAAGAAAGATTATTGCAAAAATTGTTTTCATCTTAGTCATTGCTTTCCCTCCTGATCTTACCATTTCTTTCCCACGATTTTTGCATGAAAATCCAATCCATTTGTACTCCGCAGTATTTTTTCGTATTCTGCTTTTTTGCTTTTTGGAACATAGATTACAAGGTCATCTCTCGTCGCCCCAAATACCATCGTTCCCCATTTTTTGATATTCTTAGAACGGATAACTACTTTTTTCAACGATGACTTTTCCGTAGATTCCCAGCGGAAAGCATTTTTGCCTAGTTTCGTCACTGTGCTTGGAATGGTGATTTCTTTCAGTGCGGTGTTGCTAAATGCATCTTTGCTGATCTTTTTTACTCCTTCATTGATGATTGCTTTTTTAAGGGACTGACAATTTGCAAATGCATATGTTCCTATTTGAGTAACACTTCCAGGAATGTCTATATTTTTAATACCTGTTTCACGAAACATCCCATAACTAATCCTTTTTACTCCCTTTTCAAAAGTTACTTTTTTTAGTTTCTTACAGCTCCAAAAAACACTATCTTCTATTTTACATTTGGCAGGAATATCAACGCTTTGTAATTTTGCTCCTGAAAAGCATTCACTTCCTAGTTTTTTTAAATTTTTTAAAGATATGCTTTTTATTTTTACATCCCAAAAAACATCTTTTTCTATAACTTCCAAGGTAGAGGGC
>FR893998.1:0-9702 GCA_000434115.1 Roseburia sp. CAG:309
TAACTTTGAGGGGTCACCTCATGCAGCAGCTTCTTTTTTAATCGTTTCGATGCTTCAAAATGATTTCCTCAAATCGTCGGTTTGATGCCTCCATCTCTTCTTCGGTTTCCAATAATTCAATTTCTTCGTTTTCCCGATCCAATTCTTCTAACAAATCGAAGAGATCGTCATCTGTGAAAAATGTCTCCATGATGTCATACCTCTTTCCTTGAGATTACTATCATTCTAACATAAATTTTTCAACCCGACAAGGGGGAGTTTTTTCGAAATTTTTTTCGGTATTTAACATGTTGTAAGACATATTGGAAACTAAAAATATGTATATGTTATTAGGTGCTGTAGTATTGTTCAAAAAATGAGATTTTGGATTTCGCAATGAGGAATTTAGAACACCGTTGGTGCACAGAGGGCGTTCTTTGCCCTCATGCACCATTACGTGTGTTCTCTAAGCGGAAGCGGTTCCGAATGGGAAATCCAAATCTCATTTTTGAAAAACATTACATCACTAATTCTTCTTCTCCGAACGCGGCAGGCTGACACGGAAGAATCGTTTCATGCACTGGCGTAGATTAAATGGAATGAGCGGGTAAATATAACTCTTTCCGGAAATGGTTTTGTTAAATACAATGCAGGCAATGGTCAGCAGTGTGCCGGCGATAAAGCCGTAGATATCAAACCATGCGGTGAGGCATAAAAGGATGATGCGCATAAATTTCAGTGCATAGCCAAGTTCAAAACTGACCTGCGTATAATTTGCCACAGCGACAAACGCCATATAAAGCATCACTTCGGCGTTAAACCAGCCGGAACTCACGGTGTAATCCCCTAGGATGATACCGGCTACTACACTCAGAGGTGTACTGAACATCGTCGGAGTGTTGAGCGATGCAAGCCGCAGGCCGTCAATGGCAAATTCCAGTAAAAGGAACTGGTAAAGAATCGGCACATTGACAGGTTCGCTGATCTTGATAAAATTCAGACATTCCGGGATCCAGGAAGGATTTGACAATAGCAGTAGCAAAACCGGCGTCAGAAAGACGGCGGCAAGGTTGATGACAATACGCGATAATCGTAAATAGGTCCCGGTAATGGGGGGAAAATAGTAGTCATCGGCGTCTTCGATAATATCAAAGACCGACGTCGGCAGAATCATGGCAGACGGCGAATTGTCCACAAGAACGATGATACTTCCCTCCAGGATACTGGCAGCGGTAGTGTCAGGGCGCTCGGTAAATTTGAATTTGGGGAATGGATTATACCATTTGTGCTGGTACAGGCATTCTGCCAGACTTTCCTGATTCATCGTCAGGGCGTCAATGTCAATGCTGTCAATGCGGTTTCGGATGTCATCCAGCATTTCCTTTTCGACCCGGTCGCCCATATAGGCAATGACAACGTCGGTGCGGGAACTTTTGCCGACCGTATGCATTTCCATAACAAGTTCCGTCGAGCGGATGCGGCGGCGGATCAAAGCCGTATTGAATACGACCGTTTCGACAAAACCATCTTTGGAGCCGCGCATAACCCGGTCTTTTTCCGGCTCGTCGACACCGCGGGCAGGATAACTTCGAAAATCAATCGACAGCAGTTTGTCGTAACCATCGATCAGAAGCACCGGAACGCCGGAAAGAACCCATTGAATCAAGGCATTTTCGTCTTCAATCAGATCAATCTCGCCGTAAGGAAGGCTGCTCTTTAAGAAATCGTGCGCAGTTTCAGGCATTTGATCCGGTGTGATTTTATAGAGAAATTCCATGATCTTTTCCATCACTTCATCTTTGCAAAAGCCGTCAATAATGTAAAAACAGGCGGTTTTTCCGCCAATTGTGATGACGCGGTAGATCAGGTCAAAACTTTTATCAACCTGAAGAAGAGAATCAATCTTTTTTTTATTGGTGGAAAAATCTTTGGAAAATGTACTCGCCATATAAAAACCTCCTTTTGCGGGTAGTATGTGCGGAAAAGGGACAAAATATCCGAAAAATATAAACTATTCAGGCTCCCTTTCCCACACATTCGCATTTCGAACACTTCGTGTTCTTTCCCGTCTTTGACAAGGCTAAAAATGCTCATGTGGGGAGAGAGCCGTATTAGGAAAATGTAGGAAAATCAAAGCCTCTTACGTGCAAGCACGACGATTCATTGATTTCCATACATTGATCCTGAATAGTTACTATTGACAAAAACCACGAACACTTATAAAATGATATCAGGATTGAAAAAAGCAAAAGATCCTACATAAAAAAGCAGTAAAATTACTGCAAAAACAGAAATAAGGTAGAAAAGTGCACCGGAGAGTGCGGGAAAGAGAGGAAATTATGAACATACCGGGTGACCCCATTATTTTGCTGAGCTATGCAAACACGCAGCTGCGCGATCAATATGCGACGCTTGAGGAATTTTGCAAAACCAATGAGATCGACCAAGAGGCTTTATGTGAAAGCCTGGGAAGTTTGGACTATCATTATGATGAGGTGACAAACCAGTTCATATAAGATGTATGAATATACAAGAGATTACATTTGGACACGAGATATCGATAGAAGACTACAATAATCTGCGGGGAAGTGTTGACTTTATCCGCATTATACCAAAGCGTGCGGAGTGTGCCCTGACGCATTCGCTCTATAAGATCATTGCGCTCGATCACGGAAAACCGGTCGGCATGGCGCGGGTAGTCGGAGACGGTGGATATGTGTTCTTTATTTGCGACGTTATCGTGCATCCGGATTACCAGTCGCAGGGACTGGGACGAAAAATCATAGAAAATGTACTTGGCTGGCTGGAAGATCAGGTGGAAGAAGGGGAAACCATTATGGTAAATCTGATGTCAGCAATGAATAAAGAAGAATTTTACGGGAAACTTGGTTTTCACAGGAGACCGTTTGGAAATCATGGTTCAGGGATGTCAAGATGGATCAGCAAATAAAGATGGAGATGAGAGACAATGTACAAATGTAAAGATCGTGTGTCATATAGCCGAATTGACACAGAAGGTAAATTAAAAGTATATGCTATCGTAAATGCCATGCAGGACTGCAGTTTGTTTCACAGCGAAGATGTAGGACTTTCCTGTATGGATCTAAAAAGTGAAGATGCACATGCCTGGCTTGTAAATTCCTGGGATATTGTGATCAAGCGCCGTCCGATCATGGGGGAAGTGTTTGAGGTATCGACATGGCCTTACAAAATGAGGGGTGTATTCGGAATGCGTAATTTCGTGATGAAAACAGAAGAGGGCGAAACACTTGCGTATGCGGATTCGCACTGGTTTTTCTTTGATCAGAAGACGGGAACGCCGGTAAAGCCGGAGCCGGAAGATTATGAGGCTTATGGGATGGAAGAGCCGTATCCGATGGAGTATAAGCCAAGAAAGATCAAAATACCGGAAAATCTTGTATATTGTGACAGTATTACGGTGTGCGAGAATCATATGGATACCAACTCCCATATGAATAATGGAGAATACGTACGTCTGGCAGCCGACCACCTGCCATTTGGTTTTGAAGTGGAAGAGCTCCGTGTCGAATACCGTTTGGCTGCGAAACTTGGCGATGAAGTACAATGTTATACATGTGAACAGGAAGAGGGATTTTATGTCGTTATGACGGATAAAGAAAAATCCCCATTTGCGATTACCTGCTTTAAGGGCAGAATTGAAGAAAGGGAATAATCGTGCAGACTATGGAAGAAAAAATACTCGGACGCATGTCGCGTCTGTATGTGACAAAAATGACGAAAAACGGAGTATACCTCGGTTCTTATGAATATCCGGAACTGAAAGTGCTCCTGCCAAATAATCAGGTGCCGAAGGGAACCGAGCGTGGTGATATTTTTCAGGTGTTTCTGTATAAAGACTCGGAAGACCGTTTGATCGCGACAACGACAGAACCTTATGTGCAGTTAGGACAGATGGCACGCTTGAAAGTAACCGATGTGACGGGAATTGGAGCATTTCTTGACTGGGGGCTTGCGAAAGACCTGTTCCTGCCATTTAAAGAGCAGACACACCGTGTAAAAAAAGGCGAGCAGGTATTGGCAGCACTTTACATCGATAAGAGCAGCCGTCTTTGTGCGACGATGCATATCTATGATTATCTTCGCACCGATGGAGACTTCACCGAGGGCGATCATGTCGATGGAATAGTGTATGAGATTTTGGATTCGTTTGGTGCCTTTGTGGCAGTGGCAGATAAATATTCTGCGTTGATCCCACACAATGAGATGAACCGCGAACTTCATGTAGGAGACAGCGTTCATGCCCGTATCAAAGAAATTCGGGAAGACGGAAAACTGACACTCAGTCTTCAGGAAAAACTGCCGGTTCAGATGGGAATGGATGCGGAAAGCATTCTTGCGAGATTGGAGGCAGAAGGCGGTTTTTTGCCATTTCATGATAAAACGTCGCCGGAAATTATCAAGCGCGAATTTAAAATGAGCAAAAATGCCTATAAACGGGCAATCGGACGCCTGATGAAAGAAAAGAAAATTGAGATCCGGTCGGATGGAATCAAGTTGATCTGATTTTTTAGGTATTAGTCCGGCGAGATACTAGTCCGATGAAATACTAGTCCGGAGTGGATTCCGGATTTTCCCAAAAGGAATGGAGGATATCTTTCATTCCTTTTTTATTTGTAATCTTGTAAGGTACCCATTCTTTTGGAAATAAATGGGAATAGCTGCGGCCGGCAAAGCGCTCATCTAAGAGTAGGATGACACCGCGGTCGGAAGAAGTACGGATCACGCGGCCGCCCGCCTGAAAAACCTTGTTGATGCCGGGGTACAGGTAGGCATAGTCGAAGCCGTGTCCATTTTGTTCGTCGTAATACTGTTTAAATAATTCGCGTTCCTCGCAAACCTGCGGAAGACCGGTTCCCACGATTGCGGTACCGATGAGGCGGTCTTCTTTCAGGTCGATTCCCTCACTGAAAATACCGCCCATAACACAAAGTCCTACGAGAGTATAATCGTTTTCGGCAGAAAAAGAAGCCAGAAAATCTTCCTTTTCTGATTCTGACATATTTTGACATTGTTCGACAATTTCGGTCTGCTCCGGAAAATGCAGCTGGTCTTTTACCTGACGCAAAAAAGCGTACGAGGGGAAGAAAATAATATAATTTCCCTGCCTTGCCTGCACAAATTCTTCGATATAACCGGCGATACGGCGGTATTCGGAGAGAGAACGTCTGGTGTATTTGCTGGTGACATCATTGGCGATGAGGATTCGACGCTGGTCCGGGGTAAAGGAAGATTTGGCATAAACGGCGTAATCTTCTTCTGTGGTTGAAAGCTGCTCCATGTAATAGCGGATCGGCAGCAGGGTGGCAGAGAAAAAGATCGTGCTCCGCGCCTGCTCTTCGGCATCGCTGAGGCGTGTCGAAGGATCCATACACTGGAGTTTGATGCGGAAATTCCCGGATTCATCATAATCGGTATAAATGCGGTATTTTTCATCTTTGGTATCATTCATATTGAGAAAATGCCGCACACCAAAAAATAAATTTAAAATCGTTTCACGTTCGGGAAGTTCTTTTACCTCTTTCGTCAAAAGTTCAAAACTGTTTATGACACGCAGCAGCTGAAATTCAAACGCGGATATGTCATCTAAGAGTTCAAAATGATCACAGGCGTGCTTCCATTCGAGCATCATTTTGTTGCAGCGTTCCAACGAAGCGGCAAAGATCTTAAACAGGTATTTTACTTCCGACGGATAATTTTTGGTGGATTCCTCATTCAGAATCCGTTTTACTTTCAGAAAATCCTCTTTGACAAGGACGGCGCTGTACATTTCTCTGGCGCGCTCGACAAGATTATGAGCTTCGTCGATCAAAAAGGCAAAAATTCCTTTTTTGTCCTCCGAAAAGAAGCGGCGCAGATAGACATTGGGATCAAACGCATAATTGTAGTCACAGATAATGCTGTCTGCAAAAAGAGCCGCATCCAGACACATTTCAAAAGGACAGACGGTATGTTTTTCAGCATATGAAAGGATGGTATCCCGATTCATGTCATTTTCATGGATCAGCATATCGTAGACACAGTCATTGACGCGGTCGTAATGCCCTTTGGCGTAAGGACAGGAGGCAGGATTACAGTCCGGACTGCCTTCCAGAAAGCACATTTTTTCCTTTGCCGTGATCGTAAGGAATTTAAAATGCAGCGACTGTTCTGACAAAAGCTGGAAACATTCCTGCGCGACCGTTCTTGTAATCGTTTTGGCAGTCAGGTAAAAAAGACGGTCGATCAATCCTTCGCCCATTGCTTTCACCGTTGGAAAGACGGTCGAAATGGTCTTCCCGACACCGGTGGGAGCCTGTATAAAGATTTTCTTTTTGTGTTCGATCGTTTTATATACGCAGGCGGCAAGTTCTTTCTGTCCGTCCCGGTAAGGGAAAGGGAAGCTAAGATCCCGGATCGAGGCATTCCGCTTTTTCTGCCAGTCAAATTCGTATCTTGCCCAAGGGGTGTACCGTTCGATCAGATCCTGAAACCATGCACGGATCTCTTCGTAGCGGTAGGTTACCGGAAAACGGCGGATTTCTTCACTCTCCAGATGACAATACGTTACCTGAACGGTGATAAAAGCCGGATTTTCGGTTTCGCAGATCATATAGGCATAGCACATTGCCTGCGCTTTGTGTACCAAAAGAGGCTCTTTTAACTGGTGGATATCCATGAAAACGCCTTTGATTTCATCGACAAGAATTTCCGTGTTGTCGCGGAAAATGCCGTCTGCCCGTCCTTCAATCTTCAGATCAAATTCTTCGCCGGTCTCTTCGCTCTGCAATGTGACATACGTAAATAAAGGAACCTCTGCCTGATAGCCGATTCCCATGCTCTTTTGTATTTTCTTGTGGATTCTATTGCCGAGCTGCATTGCTTCGGGATTTCGGGTGCCGAGACCGGTTGAATTGATATCTCCCTCACGAAAGATAAATTCCACCAGATTCCGCACGGAAATTTTCAATTCTCTGCGTTCTGCCATAAAAAAGCCCTCTTTTATCATTCTTCTGAATAGTAACTATTCAGGCCCCCTCTCCCACGCATTCGCATTTCGAACACTTCGTGTTCCTTCTCGCCTTTGACAAGGCTAAAAATGCTCATGTAGGGAGGGGGAGCCCTATCAGGATCAATGTAGGAAAATCAAAGCCTCTTACGTGCAAGCACGACGATTCATTGATTTTACTACGCAAGCACGACGATTCATTGATTTTCCTACATTGATCCTGAATAGTTAATTTTAGTATAGCAAAAAGGGGGGCATTTGGCAATCGGCAGATATGAGAAAAAGGCCACTGGGTGACCTTTTTCTGGGGAATAGAGAACTAAACTATATATAGGCAATCATTAGGTTATCCCAATGATAACGGCAATAAAAAAATGGCAACTCGCCTAAGGCGAATCACCATTGATTCATGTATATAGTATCGCAAAATGTGGCAAATGTCAAGATTTTTTTGAAACAATTGTGTCATCGTCGCTGATCCGGTGATAGATCCGGTATACATAAGCGGCTGCGATGACACAGATGCCACCGGTGATCAACAGATTAAACGTCAAATTTAAAAGTTCCATATTGTTCAGATACGACGGCAGATAGGCGATAATGTGAATCAGGATCGCAATCGGAAACAACGGTTTCAGCTTTTGGTTATTGACCGCCATAAAGACAAGGATCGTGAGGGAAATCTGCAGCGCAAGCAGGAACATCCGCTCAATTCCGTAAGCAACATATTCACTTGTCGGAATCGCCATCAGGGCAGCAAGATTATTTTTCTGCTCAACCAGTGTTTCTCCGGTGATGCCGAGTTTGCTGAAATATTCATCGACACCGAGCGAATTTACGAGCAATGCCAGCACAAAATTTCCCATAAAAAGGGAACTGCCGTAGGCAAGTGCTTCCAGTCCGCCGTGCCCGAGACCAAAGAGCAGGGCATTTTGCTTGTCCGGCGTTTTCTTCATCATGTATTTTAAACCGATAAATTTACCGGTTTCTTCAATGATGCCGGCAAGTACTGCGCCGTATACCGCATAATATACCGGATGAATGCTTCGGTTTAATACGGAAGAGAGCGACAGACCGCCCAGCAGAATAATGTTGACCAGGCCACTCACTCCAAAGGCAAACAGTGCATAAAAAAGAAGTCCTTTCAAAAAGGAGGTGATCTTCGCACCGGTTTTCGTTTTCATATACGCAAGAGCGATAAAAGGTATGCCCATACATACCAAAGCGACGATGACCATTCCCATCATGGAATTTTTCGAGAAGGCAGCCGCCATAAGAACCATTTTCGTCATAGGAATCTCCATTTCTGTATGTAGTGTGTAAATGTAACTATTAGGCTTACTGTGCAAAAACAATGTTTCTTACGTGCAAGCACGACGCTCCATTGCTTTTGCACAGTAAGCCTGAATAGTTACGGTTTGTATAATAATATAACACGACTTCCTATTGAAAAACAAGAGAAAAATGGTATACTTAAAGAAATACTATGAGAAAGGGGAAATGACATGCCAAATCACTTTTTTACTACATTAACCCAATATTGTCAGCAGGATATTGTGCCGATGCATATGCCGGGGCATAAAAGAAATCCGCTGTGTACGATGCCAGATCCCTATTCTCTTGATGTGACGGAGGTCCCGGGGGTGGATGATCTGCATCACCCGGAGGAGAGGATCCGTGACCTGATGGACGATCTGACAAAATGGTACGATTCCAAACAGACCTATCTTCTGGTAAATGGAAGTACGTGTGGAATTTTGTCGGCGGTCACCGCATGCTGTTATCCGGGGGACAAGATCCTGGTGGCGAGAAATTGTCATAAATCGGTCTATAATGCGATCAAACTTCTCGGTCTCCGGCCGGTTTACGTATATCCCCGCCGGCTGGAAGGGACGATGGGAGAACTGGGGATCGCCGGAGAGATCGAAGTTTCGGAAGTCCGCCGTCTCCTAAAGGAAAATCCGGATGTCCGCTGTGTGATGATCACATCGCCGACGTATGAGGGGATTGTTTCCGACATTGCAGGTATCGCGGAGGCAGTACATGAGAAAAATATTCCGCTTGTGGTCGATGAAGCGCATGGGGCACATTTTAACTGGCTTCCGACCTTTCCGGAAACCGCGGTGCGGCAGGGGGCAGACCTTGTGATCGAGAGCCTGCATAAGACGCTGCCGGCATTTACGCAGACGGCGGTTCTTCACCAGACGGGAAACCGGATCCGGGAAGACCGGCTCTTGTGGGCACTTCAGACTTACCAGTCGAGCAGTCCGTCGTACCTTTTGATGGCATCGATCGCAAAGTGCTTTGAATATGTGAAGACAGAAGAATCCTTTTCCGCGGAACATTTTGTAAAAAATCTCAATGATTTTTATAAGAAAACGGATAGTTTACAAAAATTGGAAACTATCCGTTGCGAGAAGATGGATCTGTCGAAAATTGTTATCAGCACCGCTCGTACAGAACTTACCGGGCAGCAGCTGGAAGAACTTCTCTTGGAGCGTTACGGCATTCAATTAGAGATGAGTTGTGGCAATTATGCGTTGGGGATGGCCACAATCTGCGATACAGCGGAACATTTTGACCGCTTTGCAAAAGCTTTGTGTGATCTTGACCGGTCCTTATCGTATGCGGAAAAGGGGGCGAAAAAGACCTTTACGTACAATATAAAACCGCCGGAGCAGCGGATGTACAGTCAT
>FR893998.1:9808-9925 GCA_000434115.1 Roseburia sp. CAG:309
CTGTATCCGCCGGGCGTGCCGTTTGCGGTCGCGGGTGAAATATTTTCGCAGGAAATGGTTGACGTGCTTTTGGACGGACAAAAATCCGGTTATGAAGTGCGTGGAGTTGAAAACAAT
>FR893998.1:10038-13408 GCA_000434115.1 Roseburia sp. CAG:309
GTGCGACAGGAAAGGATTCGCTGTATCAGAGGATTGTGGAGGATTTTCCGGAACTGAAGGAAGTGGTGACATATACGACGCGTCCGATCCGTGCCGGGGAGACCTATGGCAAAGAGTATTTTTTTGTCAGTGAAGAAGAAATGCACGAGATGCAGGAAGACGATAAGATCATTGAATGCCGCGTGTATCAGACGGTGCATGGACCATGGTACTATTTTACTGCTAACGACGGACAGATCGATCTGGAAAAGGGAGATTATATCCTTATTACGACGTTGGAAGGATATCGCAAATTAGAGACATTTTTTGGCATCGAGCAGGTCGTTCCGATCTATATTGAAGTCGATGATTTTGAACGGATCGGGCGGGCATTGAAACGTGAAAAAGAACAGAATACACCGTGTGTAGCGGAGTTGTGCCGTCGTTTTCTTGCGGACGAAGAGGACTTTTCCGAGGAAAAACTTGGCGAGACGGGCATTGATGTCCGGGTACGGAACGACAATTTTGAGGAGGCACTTGCCCATATTGAGACAATGATACAGCAGCAGGTGTGATTTTCTGGTTGCAACACCGGCGAATTTCATGGTATACTTAAAGAATGGAATGGATTGCATTTTGAGGGAGGTGTGAAAGGATGGAAATTAAGGTAGATCCGATGCAGCAGACCGTGGCTGCAACGACGACAAGACAGACGCAGAATACGGGAGAAGATTTCAAATTTACGCTGATGAGTTCTCTGGAAGAAGAGGGACTGCAGGCGCGCCTTTCACTCATGATGGAAGACATTACGATGCAGGGGAAAAAACTGGGCAAGCACATGGATGTGCGTGATATGCGCCAGTACCGGAAACTGATTCAGGAATTTATGAACGAGATCGTAAATCGTTCGCATAAATTCAGCCGTGAAAATTTTCTCGACCGGAGAGGGCGGCACCGCGTATATGGTATGATAAAACGTGTCAATGTGGCATTGGATGAACTCGCGGGAGAACTGATCAAAGAAGAAAAAGACCACCTCGGAATTCTCGCAAAGATTGACGAGATACGAGGGATGTTGCTAGATATACTGACATGAGAAAGGATGGTGGTACCTATGTTTTTGTTTTCAGAAATAATGGGACATGAAGATATAAAAGAACATTTGCAGATGGCGATCCGCGAAGATAAGCCGTTTCATGCCTATATTTTCCAGGGCGAAGTGGGATGTGGCAAAGAGACGATGGCGAGAACGTTTGCGGCAGGGCTTCAATGTACGGCAGAGCAGGAGGTGCGGCCATGTGGGAAATGTCCGTCCTGCAAACAGATTGATTCCGGAAATCAGCCCGATGTGATCTGGGTAACGAGAGAATTGTCAAGCATTGGTGTGGACGATGTACGTGAAAAAATCAATTCTGAGATGGCGATCAAACCATTTTCCAGTCCCTACAAAATATTTATCGTTCCGGAAGCCGAGAGAATGACCGAAGCGGCGCAGAATGCCCTCTTGAAAACGATCGAGGAGCCGCCGGAATATGGAATCATCATTCTGCTCACGAGTAATATGAGTGCGATCCTGCCGACGATCCAGTCAAGATGTCTGACGCTGGATTTTCGACCGCTTACGACAGCGGCAATCGAGAAATATCTGATCGATACGTACCATGTGGTGGATTACCGCGCACGGACGAGCGCCATATTTGCACAGGGAAATCTTGGAAAAGCAATCCGCTATATTGAATCCGAAGATTTTGAGGAAAAAAAGGATCAGGTATTGTATTTGTTAAAAAATGTAAGAAATATGACCGTTTCGGAAATGCTGGAAAAAATAAAAGAGATCGGGGAAGACAAGGACAATATCAAAGATTATATTGATCTTATGGTTCTCTGGTATCGCGATGTGCTTTTATTTAAAGCAACCAAAAATATGAATCAGCTGGTATTTCAGAGCGAATTCCGCGCCATATCGGAAGAAGCGAACCAGCGCGATTACGAAAAGATAGAAGAGATATTAAGTGCTTTTGACAAAGCAAAACTTCGTCTCAAAGCCAATGTAAACTTTGAAGTGGCGATGGAACTCATGCTTTGTACGATGAAGCAGTAAGAATAGATAAAGTGAGGTAAAAAAGTGAAGATTATTATCGGAGTACGTTTCCGCCAGGCGGGTAAAATTTACTATTTTGATCCGGAAAAGGAAAGAGAAAATATAACGCGTAACACGCGTGTGATCGTAGAGACGGCAAAAGGAGTCGAGATGGGCACGGTAGTTCTCCCACCGACGGAAATGCCGGAAGAAAAGATTGTAGCGCCTCTGAAAGGAATCGTTCGTCTGGCAACGAGAGAGGACAAAGACCAGGAGGAAAAAAACCGGGAAAAAGAGGCAGAAGCCTTTGTAATCTGCAAACAGAAAATTGCCAAACATAAATTGGAAATGAAACTGATCGCGGCAGAATATACGTTCGACCGTAACAAACTGCTGTTTTATTTTACGGCAGATGGAAGAATCGACTTCCGTGAACTGGTAAAAGATCTGGCATCGGTGTTCCGTACGCGTATTGAACTGCGTCAGATCGGAGTCCGCGATGAGACAAAGCTGCGCGGCGGCATTGGTATCTGTGGAAGAGCGCTCTGCTGTCATACCTATCTTTCTGAATTTGCGCCGGTTTCCATCAAAATGGCAAAAGAGCAGAATCTGTCACTCAATCCGACAAAGATTTCAGGAGTGTGCGGTCGTCTGATGTGCTGCCTGAAAAATGAGGAAGAGGCATACGAGGAATTGAACCGAAGTCTGCCAAATGTCGGAACGCGCGTGAAAACGCCGGACGGACTCAATGGGGAAGTGCAGAGTGTCAGTGTATTGAAGCAGAAAGTCCGTGTGATCGTAACCCTTGACAATGACGAAAAAGAAGTGCGTGAATATGCGGCGGCAGAACTTAAATTCCGGAAGGACCGCAAACGTGACCACGGAAAGCATGAGGAAGATAAGGAATTGAAAGCGCTGGAAGCAATGGAAAAAAAGGAAGGTAAGTCAAAAATCTGATGAAAGACATCATATTACCGGGGGAACGGCTGGATGATCTGCAACGGGACGGTTTGATGCTCATCCAGAACCCCAAATGGTTTTGTTTTGGCATGGATGCGGTACTGCTTTCGTCCTTTGCCCGTGTTCCGGAAGGAAAAAAGGTACTGGATCTTGGATGCGGCAATGGCATCATTCCGATTCTTTTGTCCGCAAAGACTAAGGCAGAACATATCGAAGGACTGGAAATTCAGACCGACATCGCGGACATGGCAAGACGAAGTGTCGAGTATAATAAATTAAACTCCAGAGTGCATATTACGACAGGAGATATCAAAGAAGCGGCGGTGATTTTTGGAGCGGCTTCTTTTGATG
>FR893999.1:0-2025 GCA_000434115.1 Roseburia sp. CAG:309
AAATAACGTGTGCGGAGCCCCCCCAGCCATCCCGGAGTACCCCCCAAAAAAGGAAACCCGCACACGCCAAAAAGAAAAATCCCCCAACAACAAAAAATAAACCTTTTGGGAACTTTTTCCAATCCTACAGCATCTTATTTATATAGGGAGCATGTAACTGGTTGCTTTGGGTAGTTACAAGAAAATAAAAAACAGGAGGAATGATTATGAGACAAAACCAGAAAAGAACGAAAAAAGTGCTTGCTGTTTTGACGGCTGGAGCGGTGCTTCTGACGACATTCAGTAGTCCTGCCGGAAAGATACAAAGCAGGGCAGAAACGACTTATGGTATTGGAAATCCGACAATTCAAAAAGATGTTCTCGTGTCGGGAGAGGAGACAGATTCTTCGGAGGGATTACATAATCCAATTGTAAAGACGGATGTATTGGCATGGGACACCATTACATTTGGAAATTACTGGCAGGAGGACACAAATGAAGATTACGAGACCAATAAGGAGGA
Source organism: Roseburia sp. CAG:309 (assembly GCA_000434115.1). GTDB lineage: Bacteria > Bacillota > Clostridia > Lachnospirales > Lachnospiraceae > Eubacterium_F. The sequence continues at coordinate 503 of FR893999.1, forward strand.
CGAGAAGCTGCCGATTCGCTGGAGAGTGCTGTCGGTAGAGGGAGACGACGCTTTTTTGATGGCAGATCAGGCGATTGAAAGCCGTCCATTTGATGAGGAAGGCAGTGCCGTAACATGGGAAAAATGTTCTCTGCGCAAATGGCTCAATGAGGAGTTTATCAAGGAGGCATTTACAGAAGAAGAGCAGAAGGCAATTAAGGAGACAACCGTTGTAAATAAGGACAATGAAGAGTATAAGACAGATGCCGGAGCCGATACACAGGACAAAATATATCTGTTGTCGATTGACGAAGCTGCGGATTCGAAGTATGGATTTGAGAAAACGGACAAAGCGCCATTTCATCGAACCAGCCCGGCACGAGAGGCAGCACAGACTATGTTCTCTTCTGAGGAGCATAATGCTTTTTACTGGTGGCTGCGTTCTCCGGGAGATAAAAATTGTGTATCTTATGTAGGAACGGCAGGGGATGGGGATTCCCACGGAACTACGTCGGAAGAATATGGTGCCGTGCGCCCGGTTCTGCATTTGGATCTGTCTTCTCCCGTGTGGAAAAAGGCGGAAAAGCAAGAGATACAAGGACAGATGCAGACCGTTTGGGATTGCGTTGAGTTTGGAAATTATTGGCAGGAATCGGTGGCGGAAACTGCTTCCGCAGAAAAACAGCCAATCAAATGGCGTGTGCTTTCTGTAGAGGGAAACGATGCGTTTTTACTTGCGGATGAAGGGCTGGATAACAAACCATATCATGGAGAGAATACGGAGACCAGCTGGGAGAAGTGTAGTCTGCGGGCATGGCTGAATGACACATTTATGAAAGATGCCTTTACCGAAGCGGAACAGAAAGCGATAAAAATAACAACGGTATCCAATTCAAACAAAGATAACCCGGATAAGGCTATCGACAGTGATGGAGGAGCCGATACTCAGGATCGCATTTATATTCTGTCGGCAGCAGAGGCAGCAAATACAGCCTATGGATTTGATAACAGATTTTATGGTATGAGCAGGACGAGAGAGGCGAAAACGACAGCCTATGCGTATGATCAGGGCGCATTGGCTTATTGGATTGAGGAAATTGATGATAACGGAAAATGGTGGCTGCGTTCTCCGGGATCGCTTACAAATACAGCAGCCTGTGTTTCCGAATATGGGGGTGGAGAGTATTACGGTATAACAGTAACGGAAGACGCCTTTACGGTTCGTCCGGTAATTCATCTGGATCTCACTTCCGATTTATGGAAAAAAGTGGAGCACGTAAGTTCGGAAAAGCCAAAAACACCGGAAGAAATACCGACACCAACACCAACTGCACCGGCAGCATCCACTGTTCCTTCAACGTCAATGCCGGCGGAAACACAGGCACCGGCAACATCAACGCCGACAGCAACACGGACACCGTCGGCTCAGCCGAAAGAAAAGCCGGTGATACAGCCTTCCGATCGTTCACAGCCGGTAACAGCAAAAGAAATGAAAGTGTTGATCCGGTCTCTGAAAACAAAGGGAAGAAAAGTTACTCTCACAT
>FR893999.1:2116-2645 GCA_000434115.1 Roseburia sp. CAG:309
ATGTAAAGCAATCTCCACAAACAAAACTTCGGTTACGGTAAAAAATCTGCAAAAGAAAAAGACCTATTACTTCCGTGTTCGTGCCTGTGAGGTTGTAAATGGAAACAAGGTTTACGGGAAATGGAGTAAAACGAAACAGGTAAAAATAAAGGCGAAAGCGAAGAAATAAATACAGTAATTGTTTTGGATAATACTGTAAAAATATGGCAGAATGCAACGGACATCATATGAAGATCTCTGCGGCAGTCTGCCATTATTTTTTGTATTTTAGGAAAGATTTTTATTAAATCAATTTTTTTACATCTTCATAAATCTCCTGAATTCGGGCATCATCGATTTCCGTTCCCAAGAAGATTTCAACGGCATATTTTGCCTGAGCAACAAGCATTTCCAGTCCATTTACGCCGATCATGCCAAGTTCTTTTGCCTGCGCGACAAATTTGGTTGTGAGCGGGTTGTAGACAACGTCCAGAACCGCTTCACATTTTGGAAATTTTGTAAGGTCAACCGGAGAGGCATCCACTTTTGG
>FR893999.1:2770-13317 GCA_000434115.1 Roseburia sp. CAG:309
CTACATCTACGACGATCATGTTTTTTGCGTTATGTTTGCGGACAACGGCTTTGATGGCCTGTGCAGCACCGCCATTTCCCAAGACAACTACTTTTTTATCGGTCAAAGTGATGCCGTGGCGGAGTACCATATATTCAAAACCGGAGAAGTCCGTGTTATAACCGCGGAGTTTACCATCGTTATTAACGATCGTATTGACAGCACCGATAGCTTTGGCATTGTCGTCCATTGAATCCAGATAAGGGATGACATCTTTTTTATAAGGAATCGTGACATTGATCGCGCGGAAAGGTTTTTCCTCCATAAATACCTTAAACTCCTCGCGGGTCAGAGGATGAATATCATAAGTGTAGTCAGCAAGACTTTCGTGAATTGGTTTTGATAAGCTGTGTCCCAGCTTTTCTCCTATTAATCCGTAATCCATAGTATAAATTATCCTTTCTAAAATCATAATTGTCGTAACACTTCCTTGAATCCATGCACGGCTTCGGAATCGTTACCATTGTCTCTATAAAACAGTATCATATTTTTTTTATTCTTTCAAGCATAATCCCAAAATAATCGCATATATTCAAGTAAAACATCTCAAAGGAGGAACGATTATGGCAGGACAAGATATCATTGAGGTCATACCGGGAAAATACCGCCCGCTTTTGGAACAGAGTCTGCAAGACAGATGGCAGGCACTTCAGGAAGTACGGTTTCGCATCGGACAGGCGGTAGAATGGTACGATGGAAAAAAGCACCGGCTGGAAGGAACGCGGGTGACGCGCATGGATATGAAAGAAATGATGGACTACATGAGTGGGTATTCGCTGTATGCCTTTGAGGATGAAATTTCAAAGGGCTATCTGACGATTCCGGGGGGACACCGTGTGGGTGTTGCAGGACAAGTTGTCGTCGAAGATGGTGAGGTAAAATACATACAAAATATATCGTTTGCCAATATCCGTATTTCGCATGAAAAGATTGGGTGTGCGGACAAAATACTGCCGTATTTGTGGCAGGAAAACAGAATTAAAAATACGTTGATAATAGCACCGCCGCGTTGCGGGAAAACAACGATATTACGTGATCTTACGAGAAAAATATCGGGAGAATACGCAAAAAAGAACGTCGTGGTTGTGGATGAACGGAGTGAGATTGCCGGGTGCTATCGGGGAGAACCACAAAAGGATGTAGGACCGCGGACCGATGTGTTGGACCGCTGTCCGAAAGCCGTGGGAATGATGATGGCAGTGCGGAGTCTGTCGCCGGAGGTGCTTGTGGTAGATGAGATCGGTGGAAAGCAGGACATACTTGCCTTGCAGGAGGTATTAAAATGTGGGTGCAGTGTGATTGCGACGGCACATGGAGAAAAATGGGAAGAATGGAAACGCCGCCCGGACATGCAGGAACTGTTTCAGAAGAGGTACTTTGAATGCTACATTTTATTGCAGCAGGGGGAAAGACCGGGACAGATTGCCAGTGTGCGGGAAGCAGGGGGAGTGGAATGTTATGATATATAAGATCGTCGGAAGCCTGATATTGCTGGTGGGAACGGCGGCACTGGGCGTCTATTATGCCGGACAGTATATGGAACGGCTGCGGAATCTCATGGAGATGAAAAAAGCCCTGATGCAGATGCAGGGAGAACTTCGTTATCTGCATTCGGCAATGCCAGACTTGCTGGAAACAATTGGAAAAAGAACGCGGGGTGTATTGAGTCCGTTCTTTCTTTCTCTGGCAAAGGAAATGGACAAAAAGGAGCAGGGAGATTTTGCAAGTCTCTGGTGCAGCCAGATAAAGAAAAAGATTCCGCTCTCTGCGCTGGAACCGGAAGCGAGAAATCTGCTTTTTGAGACAGGAAGGCAGCTTGCGGACAATGACAGGCAGTCCAAAGAAGAAGGACTTACTTTTGCGTTAAAACAGCTGGAAGATATGATACACCGTAGAAATAAGGAAAAACAAAACCGGCTGAAACTATACTATGTCTGCGGTATTATGGTGGGAGCGATGCTTACAATATTGCTTGTATAAGGAAGGTTTTACAGTGGAGATAGGAATTATATTTAAGATCGCACTTGTGGGAATTCTGGTTACGATATGCAACCAGATCCTGAGACAGTCAGGAAGAGAAGAACAGGCATTTTTGACAAGCCTTGCCGGACTCCTGATCGTATTATACTGGGTGATTCCCTATATTGTCGATCTGTTTGAGACGATAGAGAGGTTGTTTGACTTATGATTCAGATTGCTTTGTTTGCCATCGCCGGAATGATGCTGGCAGTATTTGTGGGAAATATGCACCGTGAGATCGGTATCTGGATTGCCCTTGTTACAGGGGTTATCGTATTTTTTTATGGAATACGGAAATTTGAATACATGGTGGACATGTTTCGAATGATGACGGAATATACCGGTATCAAAGAAGAATATATTGCGGTAGTGCTGAAAATGATCGGTATCGCTTATATTTCCGAATTCACGGCGACACTCTGCAAAGATGCCGGACAGCATGCGATCGCCTGTCAGGTTGATTTCTTTGGAAAAATGAGCATGGTAGTGGTAAGCCTTCCGGTACTTCAGACTCTTTTAGAAACGATAGGAGAGATGATGCCATGAGAAAAAAGAGGGTACTGATAGTGCTTATCTGCCTTCTGTTAGGGGGCGGAAAAGTCAGTATTTATGCGGAGACAGAGGACAGGACAAGTTCTATTTCAGAAGAAATTCAGGAAAGCATTTCTCTGGATGAAATCGATGACAATCTGAAAAATGACAGTGAAAACAGGATTCCTTTTTCATTGTCTGACTATGTCGAAAGAGTATGTCAGGGAGACTGTGAATTGTCCTTTGACACGATTACAGAGTACATAAAAGAAGGGGCGGTCAGTCAGTGGGATGCCAATAAAACACTGGTATTCCGGCTTTTGATCTATGCGGTTTTGTCAGGAGTATTTTTAAATCTGACAGGAAGCCTGTATGAAAAGCAATTGGGAGAAAATGGGTTTCATATGCTTTATTTTCTGGTTGTAACAATCCTGCTCTCTGCATTTTATGCAGTTTTTTCTGTGGCAAAAGAAGTACTCTGGCAGGTGCTTTCCTTTATGAAAACCCTGGTGCCTGCTTTTTCACTTGCTCTGACCTGGAGCAGCGGGAGCGCCACTTCCTTTGCGTTTTATCAGGCGACACTGGCAACGATCGGGGTGGCGGAAACATTGATGTATTATTTGTTTTTACCAGTTATTCAGATTTATTTTCTGCTGCGGGTATTAAATCCTCTTTCCGGTGGGAAATTTGATAAACTGGCGGCACTGCTCGAAAGCATTGTGCGAGTGGGAACCAAGATCATATTGGGGATCATGCTCGGCCATCAGGGGATCAAAGGGCTTCTGATGCCGGCACTCGATCAGGTGAAGCGGGGGGCTGTGTTTCGCGCGGCGGAGAGCATTCCCGGTGTAGGAAATGTATTTGGCGGAGTTGCCGATACAATCGTGGGAAGTGGTATTCTCATCAAAAGTGCCATTGGCGTTGGAGGGATCATTGCCATCGCTTTGATCTGCCTTCTGCCGCTTTTGAAACTGGGGTTGTTTACCTTTCTGTACCGGGTGATCGCGGCATTTTCCCAGCCGGTGGCGGACCGCCGGCTTGTGGCAGTATTTCAGGGGAGTGCAGACAGTGGCAAGCTGTTGTTTCAACTGGTCTTTATGGCAGCGGTGCTTTTTTTATTAACCCTTACCATTATTATTGCGGCGACGAATTAAAGGAGGAAAGGATGGAACAGATATTTGATATTGTAAAACAGATTACAGGAGTTATGCTTGTTTTTTCCGTGCTCCTTCATATTTTTTCCGGATCTTCTTATCGAAGATATTTCCAATTTATGGAAGGACTTCTCATCCTGCTTCTGGCAGCAGCACCGTTATTTCAGCAGTTAAAAAGGGAAGATATTGTGGAGGAATGCTTCCAAAAATATCAGAAACAGTGGGAAATGCGGGAAGTTGAGGATGAAATGGAGCGTATTGGGAAACGACGGGAAAATCTTATAGCGCAGGAAGGGCAGGCGATACAAAATGAAAGAAACGTGGAGTGATACGATCAAACAGATGGTAAAAAAGGCGGGAAAAGGGAAAATTTTACTGTTGATCGCAGCCGGTGTGCTGCTGTTGCTGGTGTCTGTAAAGGACAGCGGCAGACAGGCAGCGGTGACGGAAAAACAGCAGAATATGACAGCAGAGCAAAGCACTTCAGACGATATGCAGAGATACCGGGAAAAGATGGAAAAGCAGGTAAAAGAGATTCTGGAGCAGGTGGAAGGCGTGGGAAAAGCAGATGTTATGCTGACACTACAGGCGTCGAAAGAAAAGGTAACACTTAAAGACAATAAACAGGATGACACCAAGACCGAAGAAGAGACGGTTCTTTTGGATGGCGAATCCCGCGAATCTTCGCCGTATGTGGTGCAGGAGATCGAACCGCAGATCGAGGGAATCGTAGTAGTGTGCAGCGGTGGGGACAGTCCGGCGATGCAGCGTGAAATAATCAGTGCAATTTCGGCATTATTTCCGGTGGAAAGTCATAAAATTAAAGTAATGAAAAGTAAGGAGGCAAAATAAGTGAAAAAACTTTTGCGGAAAAATCAGATTATTATAACGGCTCTCGTTGTCATGGTTGCTCTTGCCGGCTATCTGAGCCTTACGGGAGAAGAAGAACTGGCACTCAATCTCACCGGGGACGGGACGACAGCACAATCCGAACAGGAGAGCGCGGAAAATACGGAGGAAAATGTCGCAGCAGAAAACGTAGACGACAGTGAAGTGGCAGACATCAGTGAAGAGGACACCGCGGCACAGACGGCAGAACAAGTGGATTCTGAAAATGTTGCATCCAAAGAAAATGCGGGAGAGGCAGTACTTGTCAATAATACGGTAAAAGCAGATTATTTTGAATCTGCCAAACTTTCCCGTGAACAGACAAGAGCCAAAAACAAAGAAACACTGTTGGAACTGGTAAACAGCAAGACAGCATCCGATGCCCAAAAAGAAAAGGCAATGAATGAGATCGTTGCTATGACTGCTGTCAATGAAAAAGAGACAGCGACGGAAAACCTGCTTGCTGCCAAGGGATTTGATGAGACGGTTGTAACGATCGTCAATGACAGTGTCGATGTGATCGTCAATGCGGAAGAACTTACAGAACAGCAGATTGCCCAGATCGAAGATGTTGTGAAAAGAAAAGCAGAATGTACTTCTGATAAAATTGTTATTTCTCCTGTTGGCAAAAAACAGTAAATGTGGTAAACTAGTACTATATAATGTTTTTTAAGAAAAGATAGATGAGGTGACAGATATGGCAAAAGAAGTATTTGGATCAAAAAACAGCATCGGGGAAGTGCAGATTGCAAGTGATGTGGTTTCTGCTATCGCGGGGATTTCCGCAGCAGAGGTAGACGGAGTACAGTCTATGGCTGGCGGCAGCATCAATGACATTGCAGGAAAACTGGGGATGAAAAATTATTCCAAAGGAGTCCGCGTGACAATTGCCGGAGATAAGGCAGCAGTTGAAATTTCCGTCACTTTGAAATATGGATACAGCATTCCGGAAGTGTCAGAGAAAGTACAGAAAAAAGTATCACAGGCCATTGAAAACATGACCGGACTGGAAGTGGAAAAAGTCAATGTCCGTATCGCAGGAATTGCAGCGGAAGAACAGGCATAATAGAACAGGCACGAAGAGAGTATGCAGCGAAGCGGCTTGAAAAAAAGGCGCTTTGTTGCACTCTTGTTGTGTCATAAAGGCAAATAAAAAGAAATGAGGACGCATATGACTAGAAGAGAAATCAGAGAACAGGTTTTTATCTTGTTATTCCAAAGAGAATTTTACGGACAGGAACCGTTTGATGAACAAAAAGAAACCTATATGGAAACCGCAGAATGGAAAGAAAAAGATCAGGCATATATCGAGGATCATGTGGCAAAGATCATGGACAAGCTTCCGGAGATTGATGAACGGATCTCGGAACATTCCAATGGCTGGAAGATTGACCGGATCGGAAAAGAAGAACTGGCGATCCTGCGTCTGGCAATTTATGAAGCATTATACGATGAGGAGATTCCGGTCGGAGTCGCTGTCAACGAGGCCGTTGAACTGGCAAAAACATATGGCGAGGACGGCGGAGCTGCTTTTGTAAATGGAATTTTGGGGAAAATAGTAAATGAATAGAGGTCAGGTTTACACCGTATCTGCCGTCAATCAGTACATCAAAATGATGTTTCAGCGAGAGGAGGCACTTGCGGTTGTATTTGTAAAAGGAGAAATATCGAACTGTAAGTATCATAGCAGCGGGCATATTTATTTTACGTTGAAAGATGCGTCTTCGGCGATTTCCTGCGTGATGTTTGCAGGTGACCGCAGACGGCTTTCGTTTCGTCTGGAAAATGGACAGGAAGTTTTGATCGGCGGTACGATCAGCGTGTATGAACGCGATGGCAGATACCAGCTGTATGCGAAGACCATTCAGCATGCGGGGGAAGGACTGCTGGCAGAAAAGTACGAGCAGTTGAAGAAAAAGCTGGAACAAAAGGGATATTTTGCAGAGGAACACAAAAAACAAATTCCAAAATATGTAAAAAAAGTTGGCGTTGTCACGGCAAAGACCGGGGCAGCCATTCACGATATTATGAATATTGCAGCGCGGAGAAATCCGTATGTGCAGTTGATCCTGTATCCGGCAAAGGTGCAGGGAGAGGGAGCCTGCGATACGATCGCAGCCGGAATCCGTACTCTGGATGCCATGAATCTGGATGTGATCATTGTCGGACGAGGCGGTGGTTCCATTGAAGACCTATGGGCCTTTAATGAAGAAGTGACGGCAGAGGCGATCTATCAATGCCATACCCCGGTTATATCCGCGGTTGGACATGAAACCGACACCACGATCGCGGATTATGTCGCAGACCTGCGTGCTCCGACACCTTCGGCGGCAGCAGAACTTGCGGTCTATGATGTAGAACATTTGCTGGATCAGATCGCAGATTACCGCGGTTATCTGATCCGAGGAATGAGGGATCGTATCGGCATGGCAAGAGACCGCATGAAACTTCTGGAGCGGCAGACCAAATTATATCATCCGTCCAATCAGATTGCACAAAACCGGCAGTATATTGCAGATCTGAGTGACCGGATCACGATGCAGATGACCCGGATGCTCCAGCAGAAACGGCAGGAGCTGCAAGTGCTTTCCGGAAGATTAGACGGGCTGTCACCATTGAAGCGGCTGGAAAGCGGATTTGCTTATGTGGAAAACGAAGATGGTGCGATGCTTGACAGTGTTGAGCGCGTGCAAAAAGACGATGTGATCCGTATCTTTGTGGCAGATGGCAGACTGGAAGCCAAAGTGGTCGCAAAAGAGAAAAATCCGGCTTTGAAAGGGGAAGAATAAATGGAATTAGAAGAAATTATGGAAAAATTAGAAGAAACCGTTATGACGATGGAGCATGAAAAACTTTCTCTGGAAGAGGCGTATGCAACTTTTTCCCGGGGAATGAAACTGGTTGTCGAAGGGAACAAAGCCATCGATCAGGTGGAAAAGAAAGTCAAAGTTTTGATGGAGCAGGAAGCGGAGGAAGAAGAATGAATATCGAACAGACATTGAAAGAACGAGCAAAAGAAGCGGAAGATGTCGTAGTTTCTTATCTTCCGGAAGTAACCGGATATCCAAAAACCGTTTTGGAAGCGATGGAATACAGTGTAGAAGCCGGGGGAAAAAGAATCCGTCCGGTTTTGATGCGGGAAGTTTATCATATGTGCGGAGGCACGGAGGATTCTTTGATCCATCCTTTTATGGCTGCGATTGAAATGATTCATACGTACTCTCTTGTACATGACGATCTGCCGGCGATGGACAACGATGAATACCGCCGTGGAAAATGGACTACACATAAGAAGTACGGCGAAGCTATGGGGATTCTTGCAGGGGATGCGTTGTTGAATTATGCTTATGAGACAGCAATTCGAGCATTTGAAGAAGCATCGGCAGAAAATTTGGCACAGACGGCAGCGGCGCTGCGTGTCCTTGCACGAAAAGCCGGAATCTATGGCATGGTCGGAGGTCAGGTCGTAGATGTGGAAAAAGATGGAAATTTTGTCGATGAGGACATGTTATTGTATGTATATGCAAATAAAACATCTGCGCTTTTAGAAAGCTGCTTTATGATTGGAGGAATCCTCGCAGGCTGTACGGCAGAAGAGGTTGAGACTTTGGAAAAGAGTGCGCGGAAACTTGGCGTGGCATTTCAGATTCAAGATGACATTCTGGATGTGATCGGCGATGAGCAGACGCTTGGAAAACCGGTGGGTTCGGATGAGCGAAATGAAAAGACAACGTATGTGTCGATCCACGGACTGGAAAATGCAAAAGCAAAGGTAAAACAATATACCGAGCAATCCATCGAACTGCTTCAGGCATTTGAAGGAGAAAAAGAATTTCTTACCGGACTTATGACCTGGATGATCGACCGCGACAAATAAGAGAGAAAAGAGTGACAGAATGAGCCGTTTACTGGATGAAATAAAAAAAGAAAATGATATAAAGAACATTCCACCACAGGAATACCGGAGACTGGCGAAAGAGATCCGATTTCAACTGGTGAAAAATGTAAGCCGTACCGGAGGACACCTTGCTTCGAATCTTGGAGCCGTGGAACTTACAATGGCACTGCATCTCTTTCTTGATTTCCCGAAAGATAAGCTGGTATGGGATGTAGGACATCAGGCATATGTTCACAAAATGCTGACCGGAAGACTGAAAGATTTCCGAAGTCTGCGTCGTCTGGATGGTTTGAGTGGATTTCCGAAAGTAAGTGAAAATCCGGCGGATACATTTAATACAGGCCACAGTTCCACGTCGCTGTCTGTTGCACTCGGACTTGCCAAAGCCCGCGATCTACGTGGCAGTGATGAAAAAGTAGTAGCGGTCATTGGAGATGGAGCACTTTCCGGCGGTATGGCATTTGAGGCACTCAACAATGCCGAGCAGATGAAGTCGAATCTGATCATGGTCTTAAATGACAATAAGATGTCGATCTCCAAAAATGTAGGCGGCATGGCGAGATATCTTGGTAAAGTGCGTACAAACCGCAAATACAATGATTTGAAAGTAAATATTGAAGAACGTCTTGACCGCATCCCGAATGTCGGCGTGTCAATGGCGGAAACAATTAAAAATGCGAAAAACTCTCTGAAACATCTGTTTGTACCGGGGATGTTTTTTGAAGAAATGGGAATCGTATATGTCGGTCCGATCGATGGACATGATGTCGAAAGTATCCTGACTGCGCTGGAAGCGGCTGCACGGATGAAAAACCGTCCGGTTCTGATTCATGTAGTGACAAAAAAAGGAAAAGGATACCGGCCGGCAGAAGAAAATCCATCGATTTTTCATGGCGTGGGGCCATTTGATCCGAGAAGCGGCGAAGTACAGGAAACGGTGGAAGAAACGTACACCGATGTGTTTGGAAACTGGATGATCGAGACGGGAAAAGCCCATGAAGAACTGGTATCTGTATGTGCGGCGATGCCCGATGGAACCGGAGTGAAGGGATTCGCGGAAGCGTTTCCTAAACGGTTCTTTGACGTAGGAATTGCGGAAGAGCATGCGGTAACGTTTGCTGCCGGGCTTATGGCTGGCGGACTTCGTCCGGTTGTATCGATTTATTCAACCTTTTTGCAGCGTGCTTACGACCAGATGATCCATGATGTCTGCCTGAACAATCTGCCGGTTATCTTTGCCGTAGACCGAAGCGGTATTGTCGGAAGAGATGGGGATACACATCAGGGAATATTTGACATTTCCTATCTTACCAATATTCCGAATATGACCGTGGTCTCGCCAATGGATAAAGAGGAACTGATCGAGGCACTTGATTTTGCTTATGATTTTGACGGCCCGGTCGCGGTGCGTTATCCACGGGGGGCAGTATATAAAAATACACTAACTCATGAAGTGCTGGAGTGGGGAAAAGCGGAAGCTTTGATGAAAGCGGAAAATCCGGAGATTGTCATTTTTGCCGTGGGTGATATGGTACAAAAGGCACTTCAGACAGCCGGGCATTTTGAGGGCAAAGTGACTGTTGTCAATATGCGGTTTGTGAAACCGTTTGACCGTGCTTTGGTAAGAGAGCTGGCGGTGCAGCATGACATTGTCGTGACGATGGAGGACAGTGAAAAAATCGGTGGTTTTGGACAACAGGTAGAATCCTATCTTATGGAAGAAGGCTGCATTCCAAAGAAATTTATCAATTGTTCGGTAGATGATTGTTTTGTGGAACACGGTTCGCCGGAAGAACTGTACGCGCGCTATGAAATGGATGCGGAGTGGGTTGTCGGACAGATCAATGAGGTATTGGAAAGGAAATAAAGGATGGAAAAAGAGCGTCTGGATGTGCTTTTGGTGAATCGGGGGATGGTGGAATCCCGGGAAAAGGCAAAAGCGGTTATTATGACAGGCAATGTATTTGTCAATGAACAGAGAGAAGATAAAGCCGGACAAAAGTTTCCGGTGGATGTAT
>FR894000.1 GCA_000434115.1 Roseburia sp. CAG:309
GGTCGACGCAGATGACAGATTCTCCGATCCGGTAGTCTTTGATATGCCCTTTCGCATCGTAATGGATGATACAGCTGAGTGTAAGCCGGTCCACTCCCTGGTTTAATGAACAGATTCCATTGGACAGTTTCCGTGGGAGCATCGGGATAACACGGTCGGCAAGATACACACTGGTTCCGCGGTTCAGTGCCTCTTTATCAAGCGGCGACCCCTCTTTCACATAATGACTGACGTCTGCAATATGCACACCCAGTTCATACCCTCCGTTTTCCTCTTTGTGCAATGTGATCGCATCATCGAGATCTTTCGCATCTTCGCCATCAATCGTAACCGTCATCCGGTCACGCAGATCCATTCGTCCTGCAATGTCCGTCGAATCCACTTTCTCCGGAATATGCGGAAGTTCCCGCAGCACTTCTTCCGGAAATTCCTCCGGTATGCCATATCCACGCACAATGGATAAAATATCAATTCCCGGATCGTCCGCATGACCCAGAATTTCAGTCACAACCCCTTCCGGACTTTTTTCTTTACTTCCAAAATCTGTAATTTCTACAACAACTTTTTCACCGGTTTCTGCCTCTTTGGTCTTTCCCTTCGGAATATAGACATCGCTCGTAAACTTTTCGCGGTCTACCACAACAAAACCATAATGTTTATTTCGCATGAACGTACCGACAACAGTTGTGTTAGCACGTTTTAAAATGCGGATGATCTGTCCTTCTTTTCGCTTTCCGTTCTTCGAATCCTTATAGATCTGCACCATCACTTCATCGCCATCGTAGGCATTAGAACAGCCGGACTCCGGAATAAAAATATCATCGGGTTGTCCTTCCACCCGCACAAACCCAAATCCTTTTGACGTTGCCATAAACGTTCCCACATTGACATTTTCTTTGGGAAGTTCATATCGTCCGCTTCCATCGATCACTATTTTTCCTTCTTTTACCAGTTCGTCCAACAGTGCATGAAATTTGGCACGTTCCTTTTTCGGCACACAAAACAGCGCCGCGATTTCTTTGCCTTTCATCGGACGATACTCTTCTTCTTTGATAAATGCATAAAGCATTTCTTTTCGATCCATACTAAGTCCTTTCCGTGCAAGCATGACAATTCATTGCTTGTTTCACATTAGACCTGAATAGTTACCTAATCAGTAAAAAACCTCTGAAGGCTTTCTCTTTACAAAGGCTCTTCAGAGGTTAAAATCCATTTTATAGTATCTCTTGATTATTTCATATTCATGCAGAGTACAATGGATAAGATAATGAACAATGCACCGAGTACACTTGTAACCTTAACCATCTTTCCTTCCGCAGAACGTCCTTTGTTCTTACTCCAATACGTATCTGCTGCACCGGAAACTGCACCAAGACCGGAAGTTTTTCCCTCCTGCATCAATACAACAACAACGATGGCGATACATATTACAATATATAAAACCTGAATGATTGTTTTTACTAAAGTAGACATCTCTTAGTCCTCCTTCTTTCTATAATTTTGAATAAACTCCGGAATTTTAATGCTGTCATCCTCTTTTTTCATCGTCGGGCTGACTTGCTGAGGTGTCCGGTTAATTTTATGATTTACCACAGGCATGTCCTGATTTACCGTAGCCGCTGATGGCTGCGGTTTTCTGGCTGCGCTGTTAAATCCACTCAAAAAGCTTGGCTGCGACATCGGTGTAGGTTTGGCTACGTGTGGTGCCGCGGTATGTCCTAAATTCATCTTTCCGCCAAGAGAACCATTGGAAAATGTACTGCCAAAACCTCCAAAGGAAGAAGCCTGTGCGGCCTCATCTTTTAAGCCTGTCGCAATGATCGTGATGGTAACTCCATCGCTGTCATCATTATCATCCAGCATAATACCAAAGATGATATTGGCATCTTCTCCTGCAAGCTCACGTACATACTCGGCAGCTTCGTTTGTCTCCTGAATACCGATGTCTCCACCACTGAAATTCAGGATAAAGTTTGTCGCACCATCCACGCTTGTCTCAAGCAATGGACTTGTGATAGCCTGTTGTACGGCTTCCATACATTTGTTTTCGCCGGTTCCGTAACCAACTCCGATATGAGCGATACCTTTGTCTTTCATGATCGTCGTGACATCGGCGAAATCGAGATTGATCAGTGCAGGCAGATTGATCAGATCCGTGATACCATGTACACCCTGCTGGAGTACCTGGTCTGCCATGCTGAATGCTTCTTTCATCGAAGTCTTCTTATCCGATATGGAAAGAAGTTTTTCGTTTGGAACTACGATCAGTGTATCAACGTTTTCTTTTAATTTGTCAATTCCTGCCAGTGCATTATCCATACGGCGTTTTCCTTCGAACTGGAAAGGTTTTGTCACAACACCGACAGTCAGAATATCCTGTTCTTTGGCAATCTGCGCAATAACCGGAGCGGCTCCTGTTCCGGTTCCACCACCCATACCGCAGGTGATGAACACCATATCATGCCCCTCGATCAGGTTCAGAAGTTCTTCCCGGCTCTCTTCTGCCGCCTGCTCTCCCACTTCCGGACGAGCACCTGCACCCAGACCTTTTGTCAGTTTTTCACCGATCTGAATGATATGCGGTGCTTTACATCTGCGTAAATGCTGCTTGTCCGTATTGGCACAGACAAAATCCACCCCTTGAATTCCTTCGTCAATCATACGGTTTACGGCATTGTTTCCTGCGCCGCCGACTCCGACCACAAGGATTTTACAAACATATTCCGTATCGTTGTTATTCATTATCTCTAACACTGCAGTTCCTCCTTCTATCTATCCAAAAATATTTCATATATTCAATTATAGCAATTCATTCCTATCAAGTCAGGGGCAGTGAACATTTGTCCCCAACGTCGCACATACTTATATAATAAAGTTTTTCGGAAAAAATATCAAGTATAAATTGTATTTTTTTTGTTAATTTTTCTTTAAAATCACATCACCGCCGGCACGATACGATGACATATCGATCTCTCCTGCCAGTTTTTGTTCTTTTGCCGTCTTTAAAATATCCGACAATGCAGCGATTGCCTCATCGTAGTTGTCTTTTTTTCCAAGGTTCACTTTGATATCTCCCGAATACAAAAATGCGGCATTGCCGCTGTCAAATACCACGCGGTCCCATGTGACCCCATAATGCTGAAACAGTCCGGACAGATTCATAATTCTGGACAGAAGTGCCTCATCTTCCATCTGTACTTTTTCATATAAAGAAAATGTTGTCATGGTTTTCGTTTCAAAAAGCGGAATTCCCGCAATTTCATCCTGTGTACTTTTCAGCACGACACCATCTTTATCAAAATAGATAAATTGATTCATATAGGAAATTCCGGCAATCATTTTCTTTTCATATAACTTAATGTGAATTTTGTGAATTCCCGGATATGTCACCTGATATTCCCTGACGTAGGGAAGTGTCGGACAAAATCCGAGTTTTCGCTTGATCCAGGAGGACACCACATTATGATCCAAAAAGGTATTGCATACTTCCCCGGCTACCACTTCCTGTGAAAAAAAGGTATTTCCCTCGACAGTGATCTCATTGACATGAAATACTGCTGCGATAAGAAGCACCAGGGCTAGAATGATCCCCGGAATAATTAATTTCCAATGTTTTCCTTTTTTCTCGTTCATACTCTTCCTCCTTGTATCTTCTTTTCCCTCTGTCTAATGCACACAAAGGCCGATATTTCGCATGTTTTGTATCGGATTTTCATATCCCCGCAATATATTTTCTGCCTGTTGTACAATGGTCTCTCCTTCTGCCATTGCTCCCGCCAGTAAAATGGCGGCCCCACTTCGCAGATCCGTCGCCTGCACCGTCTCGCCATGCAGTTTCGTCACTCCGTTAATATAAGCACATTTGGCAACTGTATCGATATCTGCTCCCATTTTCTTCAGATACGGAATCATTTGAAAACGGTTTTCAAATACCGTCTCGCACAAAATACTCTCTCCATGCGCCCGCGAAAGCAGTGTCAGGAAAAGTGACTGCGCATCGGTCGGAAATCCCGGATACGGTGCTGTCTTCAGATAAGGAATCGGATGAATGCCCTGATTTCCTTCTGCAAGAACTCCCTCCGCGTCCTGTGCAAAAAAACATCCGGATTTTTCCAGTTCTTTTCGTTCCGGAAGAAACGACTCTTTTTCTGTCCGGATACGAATTTTCCCCTGTGTCCCAAGAGCCATCGCAGCATAAGTCATAAAGACAATGCGGTCGCCCGGAATCGTCACCTCCGTTCCATGCAGTTTTCCTGCACCACAGATATGAATCGTCCCTGTCGTCTCTCCGTTGATCTTTGCCCCCATGTCGCGAAGCATCTCACACAGGGAACAAATTTCCGGTTCTCTGGCAGTATTTTCCAATACCACATCTGAATTTCCGGATGCATGAAATAAGAGAAGATTTTCTGTCGCACCGACACTCGGATAGGAAAAACGGATCTTTACCGTCTTCGGCACCCGTTCGCGCCGGCATACCAGCCATTCTCCTTCATCCTCCACTTTCACACCGGATTGTTCCAGTGCTTTGATATGGATGTCAATCGGCCGTCTGCCGATGGAACACCCTCCCGGCATGTGTACTTTGGCTTCTCCGGTTCTTGCCAGTAGGCTTCCCAGAAAAAGAATCGAAGCCCGAACGCGTCCGGCTTCTTTCTGTAATATTGCACTATGTTTTAACACATCTGCCTGCACGCGGAAAACCGAATCTTCCCATGCCGTCTGCAAACCAAGATTTTCCAAAAGTTCTGCCATCACTCTGACATCGGAAATGTCCGGGCAATGTCGGAAAATCATCTCGTCGCTCGTAAGAATACTGGCCGCGAGCATTGGCAGGGCGGCATTTTTGCTCCCTTGAAGCACAACCTCGCCCTCCGCACGCCTGCCTCCACGAACTGCAATCTGCACTGTCAAACCTCCGCACTTATGTTTCTACTTTATAGTATGCGGATGTTATGTATTGGTATCATGTCTTTACCCGTTTTTTCGAAATCTGCAGAACCAATCCAATTTCTGCCAGCAAAAAGATAACGCTGCTTCCTCCATAACTGATAAAAGGAAGTGCAATACCGGTAGATGGGATGGAATTTGTCACGACGGCGATATTCGCAAGTACCTGAACAGCAATCTGAGCCATAACTCCGGTACAGATCATACCGCTGAACAAATCCGGTGACGTCGTTGCAACATCGTAAATACGCCAAAGCAGAATCAGAAACATTAGAATCACAATGCCGGCTCCGACGATTCCAAGTTCTTCACAAATAATGGCAAAGATCATATCGTTGTGAGGTTCCGGAATAAAGCCAAGTTTCTGCATACTCTCTCCGAGTCCGGTTCCAAACAGACCACCCGAGGCGATCGCATACAACCCCTGTAAGATCTGGAACCCCCCCTCATTATTTTCTACATCAAGCCAAATCTGGATTCGCTGCATACGAAATGCATCTCCAAAAAAGATGAACAAGCCCACCAGTCCGACACCAACGACAAGTGTCAAAAAGTATAATCTTTTATACCGCGCCGCCACAAAGCACATGATAAACACAATGCCCATCATAACAATCGCGGAACTTAGGTTTTCTTTTCCGACAAGAACGATCAGTACCGCAGCCGCAAGAAGGATTCGAAGTGCTCCTTTGATATGGCTTACCATCGCCGGCGCATTGTTAATAAACGATGCCGTGATGAGAAGTACCGCAATCTTACTGATCTCCGCAGGCTGAATAGAAACCGGTCCGAGGTACAGCCAGCGCTTTGCTCCGTTAAATTCTCTTCCGACAAAATATACGGACAGCTGCAAAAGCACGGCACAAAAATAGAGTACCGTCACAAGATGCACCCGGAATCCCGGCAGCCGCTTTAACAAGATGCGGTAATCAAACTTCGACACTATGATCATTACAACGATTCCGACGATAACATTTATCAGCTGTTTTTTCAAAAAGTAGGCAGAATCCTGAAATTTTACCTGTGCCGTATAAGAACTGGAACTATAGATCATCAATAGTCCAAATCCAAGAAGACATAGCACAATCAAAAGGAGACTGTAATCAAACGAATACACCGCTCCTGCATTCCCGGCTGTTTCCTGCTTTCTGTTTTTCATGAACCGATCACTCCAAACCTCTTACAAAATCTTTAAACATGGTGCCCCTTTGCTCGTAGGAATCAAACATATCCCAGCTTGCACACGCCGGTGAAAGCAATACGGCATCTCCGCTTTTAGCCAGATCATGCGCCGTTTTGACCGCCTCTTCAAGAGACTCTACAAAACGATACTCAAAAAATCCACACTCCTCTGCTTCCTGAGCGATGCGGTCTTTCGTATCTCCGAGAAGGAGCAGGCATTTTACTTTTCCATCAAAACTGCGGATCCAGTCACTAAAACTTCCGCCTTTATCATATCCGCCACCGATCAGGATCGTTGGGCGGTCCATCGACTGAATGCCTTTGATCGCAGCATCCGGATTGGTTCCCTTAGAATCATTGTAGTATTCCACACCATTTATCGTAGTAACATACTCTACACGATGTTCCACCGGATGAAAATGTCTTGTCACTTCCACTGCCACGTCATCCGGCACCCCCATTTTGTCTACCATAAGAAGTGCCGCCATAATATTTTCCGCATTGTGGTCACCAGGCAATTTGGTTTCTTTCTGATTTAAGAGCACTTTGCCATCCCTGCTGCGGATCAGATTTCCGGAAGCATCTTTGTACATACCATTGTCAATCTTCCGCTGGCTGCTGAAAAATTCCACCTGACACGGAAGGCTGTCTGCCGCATTACGCAGTCTCTCGTCTTCATAATTCAGGATACAGAACTGTTCTTTCGTCTGATTTTTGGTAATGGAAAGTTTCGTCTCTGTATATTTTTCCATCGTTCCATGGCGATTCAAGTGATCCGGTGTAATATTTAAGATAGCACTTACTTTCGGACAGAAAGTAACCGTACTTTCCAGCTGGAAACTGCTGATCTCAGCCACGGTAACAGAATCTTCCGAAGTTTTTGCTGCCTCACTCGTATAAGGGTTTCCAATATTTCCCACTACAAATGTTTTGTCATTAAAGGCTTTCATGATCTCGCCAACTAATGTCGTCGTAGTGGTCTTTCCATTGGTTCCCGTGATCGCCATCACACTTCCTTTGTCTACGAGATATCCGAGTTCAATCTCGCCGATGATCGGAATGTTTTTCGACCGGAAGAAATCTCCGATTTTTTCAAAGACAGGAACCCCCGGACTAAATACGGCACAGTCCACACCATCCCATCCTTCTTCTTTAAACTCTCCGGACACCAGTTTTTCTGCATCAATCCCCGGAGCATTAACATCTAATTTCTGATCGTATAAAATACGTTTTGCACCAAGTTTTCCAAGCAGTTCAAGTGCTGCTTTTCCACTTTTTCCATAACCGATGACGGCTACCTGTTTTCCTGAAAAATCCATTTTCCTCTCTCCATTCCTGTATTGTTTATAATGCCATCAAACCAATCAGGCACAAAATCGCTGTAATAATGCTGAACGCTGCTACTACCTGTGTCTCGGAAAAACCGGACAATTCAAAATGATGATGGATCGGTGCCATCTTAAAGATTCGTTTTCCATGTGTCAATTTAAAATAACCAACCTGAATAATAACGGAAAGCACTTCTACCAGATAGATCAATCCTACGATTACAATATACAACGGCATATGAAGCATCAGCGCAATGGATGCCACAAATCCACCCAGCGCCAGCGATCCGGTATCCCCCATAAACACACGCGCCGGGTACGTATTAAATAAGAGGAATCCCAAAAGGCTTCCTACCACAGCTCCCGTGATCGGTGTCATTGCCGGTTCGATTGCAACGGCTGCAATTGTGAAAAAAGTTCCTACAATTACTGTCACACCGGAAGCAAGACCATCTAATCCATCCGTAAAATTAACTCCGTTTACAGTTCCTAACACCACAATAAATACAAAAATGATAAACAGCCAATCCGGCATCGTAAAGAAACTATTCATAAAAGGAATGCGGATCGTCGCCGTCATATGTGCTACATTATAATAATAGTAGACAAATATGGCAGTCACGATAAACTGTCCAAACATCTTCTGCAATGGTTTTAATCCCAAAGACCGTTTCATGACAACTTTGATATAATCATCCAAAAATCCAATGATTCCAAATCCCAGCGTCATAAACAAAACCGGGATCAGTTCCGAATATCTTCTTATGTAGATCAGAGACGTAAGAAGGATCGACACCAGGATGATCAGACCTCCCATGGTCGGAGTTCCCGCTTTTTTCAGATGAGACTGCGGTCCGTCATCTCGGACAAACTGTCCAAACTTTAACTTACGTAAAAACGGAATAACGATCGGACACAAAACCACGCTTATTCCAAATGCAATTACTACCGGCATCAATATACTCAAATCCAAATTCACTTTTTACACCTCATTTTATCGTTTTTATTTAATGTAACTATTGTACCCCATTATGTCCATAACCGCAAGGTTTTCTTATTACTCTTTTAAGAGATAGGGCAAAATATTGGTATACAATGTCGAAATCGCCGGGGCAGCGATCACACCACCATAATACAGGCCCTGTGGTTCATCAATCCTTACCATAGCGATCACGCTTGGATTATCCACCGGAGAAAATCCAATACAGGAAGCGATGTATTTTCCATTTCCACGGGGAAGTTTCTGGCTGGTTCCTGTCTTTCCCCCGATAAAATAGCCATCCACACCGGCTTTTTTTCCACCGCCTTCACTGACAACTTTTTCCAGTGCTTTGCGGACTTCTTCAGAAATTGACGCATCCAACACCTTTTTTCCAGAAGAATATGCCATTTTTTTCATTCTCGTTTTGTCACTGTTTACTGCATACATGCCAAAATGCGGCGTGATCTTTTTGCCTCCGTTGATGATCATACAGACAGAAGTCAGCATTCGTATCGGAGACAACTGGAATGACTGACCGAAGGACATTGTTGCAAGTTCCACCGCTCCGACATTTTCCTGTTTGTGCATGATCGTAGCCGCTTCCCCCGGCACATCAATTCCTGTTTTTTCCAAAACACCAAATTTTCTCATTTCCTCAAAAAGCCCTGACACGCCAACTCTTGCTCCGACTTCCATAAAAACAGGGTTACAGGAATTCATAATCCCCTGCTCAAAGGTCTCGGCTCCGTGGCCGGTCGTCTTGTGGCATCGTATCCGGCGGTCCTCTACTACTTTATACCCGGGGCAGGAAAAGGTGTCTGTCATTTTTACCACGCCTTTGTCCAGTGCCGCAGCGGCGGTTACTACTTTAAACGTAGAACCCGGCTCATACGTATCACTGACTGCTAGATTTCTCCACATGGCATTGAGGGCTGTCATTTTCTCCTTTTCACTCATCCCCTCTTTTCCATTTATAAGGGTATACGGATGATTCAGGTCAAATTCCGGCGCATTTACCATTGCATAAATCTCGCCATTCTGTGGATTCATAATAATGATTTCCACGGTCTTTGCCTGCTTTTGCTCCAACAATGTGTTGGCAACCTGCGAAGCATATTCCATGACATTAAGATCCAGCGTGGTCGTAAGATCCCAGCCGGCGATCGGTTCTTTGCGGTCCTCTGCGCCATTGCGGATTTCCACACCACCTGCCGTCGCCATCGTAAGGATAGATCCATCCAAGCCTTTTAAAAGAGATTCGTAAGATACTTCCAGTCCCACGATCCCCTGATTATCTCCTCCGGTAAATCCCAGCACTTTGGAGGCAAGGGTTCCATATTCATAATACCTTTTATAGTCCTCATCCACCGTCACACCCGCCAGTTTATAGGCACGGATACGGTCTGAAATTTCTTTCTCAACATTTGATTTTATTTTTTCGCGGGAGGAAATTTTTTCCACTTTCTTCCGTATTTCCGCTTCCTCAATACCAAGTTCTTTGCTCAAAACCGAGATTACTTTTTCCGGTTCTTTTACCTGGCTGTGGATAACAGAAATCGTTGAGACAGATACATTGCCAGCCAGAACGTTGCCATTGCGGTCAAGGATCTTCCCCCTCTCCGCCTTTATGGTTCGTTCTCTTTCATGAAGTTCTTTTGCCTTCACCCCATAATAATCTGCCTTTGTAAGCATAAGATACCCCAGTCTCACGATCAGGATCGACGCAACGAGAGTACATACAAAAAATACCAAAAACAAACTTTGTCTTTGGTACGTTTTGTGCCCGACAAGCATTCTGCCTCCATTCCAAAGCCACTGCTTTTGAAATAAGTATCTTTACTAATGTATTCCCGGGCGGCAAAAATATTCCGCTTACTGTTCACTGCCCTCCGGAGCTGCCGTCGGCTCTGTTGTAGCCGCAGGTTCTTCCGCAGTTTCCGCATAAATTCCTAAAAATGGAAGTATTTTTTCCATGATCTTGGATGCAAATTCGGTTGCATAGGTACTGTGTGCCTGATCTTCCACATGCGGCTCATCAATAATAACATAAACAACTGCTTCCGGATTCTCTGCCGGCACACATCCCAGAAAAGATACGAGATATTTATGCTCGCTTACCGGACGTTTCTGTGCAGTTCCTGTCTTTCCTCCGATGGAATACCCCTTCACACCGGCTGGTGCCGCGGTTCCTTCTTCTACCGTTGCTTTCATATATTGACGGATCAGACTGCTTGTCTTATCCGAAACGGTCTTTTTCACTACGATTGGTTCATTTTTCTTTACAATGGCACCATTTTCATTTTGAACCTCTTTGACAATGTGCGGCTCATAATAATCTCCGCCATTAACAAGGGAACTAAATCCTGCTGCCATCTGAACCATCGTTACCGTCTGGGTCTGTCCAAAACTGCTTGTTGCAAGTTCTACCGGGTTCAATTCCTCTTCGCTGTGAATCAGTCCTGCCGTCTCTCCAGGCAGATCGATTCCGGTTTTTTGTCCAAATCCAAAGATTTTATTGTACTTACTAAAATTCGCACGTCCTAACTTTTCACCAATCACCATCAAAGCACTGTTACAGGATTCCATCAGACTTTTTTCAAGGGATATACTGCCATGTCCCGATCGATTCGAACATCGGATCCGGACACCGGACACCGTCAGTCCACCGTCACAGTTAAAGTAATCTGAATCTTTCACAACCCCTTCATCCAATGCTGCCGCCACGGTAAACGGCTTGTAGGTTGATCCCGGTTCGTATGCCGAGGAAACACAGAAATTCGACCACATTGACATCAGCACATCGCTTGTCGTCTTCTCATCCATCGCGTCAATCTGTTCCTGTGTATACATGGAAGTCAAATTTCTCGGATCGTTGAGATTGTATGTGTTTTTGGATGCCATCGCAAGAATCTCTCCATTGTTTGGATTCATAACAAGCACCGATATGTTTTCTGCTCCGGTTTCATCGTTGTATTTTTTAATCTGCTTTTCGACAAGCCGCTGTACATTGGCATCGATTGTCAGGATCACATTGTTTCCATTGGTCGCTTTCTTTACCGTCCGCTGAAATTCCATATTAGCATCAAAATACCCATATTCACGTCCGGTCTTTCCATTGAGATCATCATTGTAACTGCCTTCCACACCATAAGTTCCCTGATCTTCGGATGATGTAAATCCGACAATATTGCAGGCAATCTGGTTGAGTGGATAATTTCTCGTATACGTCTCTTCAAACCAGACTCCCTGAATCTTATCATTGTCCTTCATCATTTTTTTAAATCCATCTACCTGCTCTGCCGACAGTTCTTTTAATCCGTCAACATGCTGATACATCGAATTGGGATTTTCACTGATAATGGTTTCAATTACGCTGGTATCAAACGCAAAATAAGCGGCAATCTGAGTCAAAGTTTCCTTTTTAATATCCTCTTTTGTCGCTAATGATCTTGGTTCTATGATCAGATTAAATTTTCGAATACTCTGAGCAAGCACGGTATCGTTTCGATCCTTGATCGCTCCGCGGCGGTAATTCAGTACCGCATTGGTATACGACTGCTGCGCCAGCACTTTTTTCTTATAAGTATCTCCCTTATCCCAATTATACCGGCATATGTTATACAATAAGCAGCCAAATATAATAAAGCAGCTTCCCAGTACAAGCAAAAGTCCCACTTTCATTCCATGGGTAAACCGCTTCGGCTTCTTTCTTCTTACTCTGTGATATCTTCTGCGGGTATCCATCCATCTTCCCTTCTTCCAAGCCTATCTTTTATTTTTGATGCAGGCGTACCTGTGTACTTTTCTTGCTCTCATAGGTATAAATCTGGCTCTGTGATGCCGTTTTCATGCCAAGTTCCTTGGTTGCTTTTTTATATACAGCAGATAAATCAAGACTCTCCTGCAATGCCTGAGAAGCATTGGAATTGGTTTTTTCCATTTCCATCACTTCACTCTCAAGACTTACAACACTCTTACTGAGCATGGTTTTCTTTGACTGCATCTGAATATACGAAAAGCAAACGCCAAATGCAATTGCAAACGTAAGTGCGATCAGTAAAACGGATACTTTGTCTACCCGCTGTTTTGGCTGTGGTCTTACCGCCGGTCTGCGCTCCGGACGACGCTGCTCTTCCTGCTCCGGTCTGCGTTTTGGAGCCACATACAAATTTTCTGCTTCGGTACCATAAATATATCTTGTCCTCGCTGCCATCATAATCCTCCTGTTATTTTTTATTCTCCCCGCTCAAATATACGTAATTTAGCACTTTTTGAACGTGAATTTATTTTTAATTCTTCCTCACCCGGAAGAATCGGTTTTCTGGTAATTACTTTTCCTTTTGGTTTCTTTCCACAGACACAAACCGGAAAGTCCGGCGGACAGGTACATGGATTTTCCATTTTTCGAAAAAAGTTTTTCACGATCCGGTCTTCGAGAGAATGAAATGTGATAATGCACAATCTTCCTCCCGGATTGAGCAGTTCCACCATATCTTCCAAAGCGTCCTGCAAAACATCCAGTTCGTGATTGAGTTCAATGCGGATCGCCTGAAACGTCCTCTTTGCCGGATGGCCTTTTCCATTTTTTGCCTTTGCCGGCATTGAACTTCTTATAATATCGACGAGTTCTCCCGTCGTTTCGATCTCTTTTTCCTGTCGTTTCTTACAGATATTTCGTGCGATACTTTTTGCATACCGCTCTTCCCCATAGTGTTTTATAATTTCGTATAGTTTTTCCTCCGGATAGCTGTTTATAAGATCCTTCGCTGTAAAATCCCTGCTCTGATCCATGCGCATATCAAGCGGTGCATCTGCCATATACGAAAATCCGCGTTCTTTCGTGTCCAATTGATACGAAGACACGCCAAGATCCAAAAGAATTCCATCTACTTTATCAATCTGCAGTTCTTTTACAACCTGCTTTACGTTGACATAATTGCTCCGCACAAGATGCACACGCTCTCCAAACGGCCGCAAGCGCTCTGTCGAAGTCCGGATTGCCGCTTCGTCCTGGTCGATTCCGATAAACTGTCCTTTTTCCGACAATCTCTCACATACATGGAAGGCATGTCCGGCTCCTCCAAGAGTTCCATCCACATAGATGCCATCCGGCTTTACCGCCAGTCCCTCGATGCATTCATCAAGTAATACGGAAACATGTTTAAATTCCATCGTTTTGCGCGCCCCCTTCTATGTACTGCCTGATTAGAAGGAAAGTCCCAAATCCGACATATGTTCTGCAATATCGTCTACGTTATCAAAGTCATCATTTTCTGCCCAGCGTTCTTTGCTCCAGATCTCGACTTTGCCCATCACACCGACAAAGACGATATCTTTCTCCAGTCCGGCTTTTTCACGCAGATTAGCCGGGATCAATGTTCTTCCCTGCTTGTCCAATTCACACGAAGCAGCTCCTGCCATAAAATAACGCTGTAACTTACGTGCTTCTTTGCTGCCCGGAAGTTCCTGCAGCTGTTTTACGAAGTTTTCCCAGTCTTCCTGTGGATACACGAACAGACATCCGTCCAGACCAAGTGTCACTACAAAAGAATCCCCCAGTTCTTCACGGAACTTTGCGGGAACGATCACTCTTCCTTTTGTATCGATACTATGATCGTATGTACCCATAAACATAAGACTTCACCAACTTCCCTCTGTGGTCTGCGGTACTCGTTTTTTTCCGAGGCGGGTTGTGAGACTTGGGAGAATGAAAGTTGAAGCAACTCCACAAGTCTCCGCCCTGTCCTCCACTTTATACCACTTTTCTCCACTTTGCTCCACTTTTACTCAGATTTTACTCCATTTCTGAAATAAAAGCAAGCATTTTTTTGACACATTTTCAAGGCAATGCCTTATTTTTCGGGTTTTGCGCCTATTCCCAATACCATATATAGCGACAAGCGCAAAAAAACACCACATCTCGTACAAGATATGGTGTTTTAAATTTTTTCATAATATTTTATAGAAATTTCTTCCTTTTTTCCCACTTAAGCCGCTTTTGCCATTTTCTCACACATTGCCAGGAATTTTTTATGTATTGCCTGACTCTCATCCAGCTCCGGATGGAAAGAAATGGCAATCTGATTCCGGTACTGCACACCTACGATATTTCCGTCTACTTTCGCAAGGATCTGTACTCCCGGTTCCACGGATTCAATGTATGGTGCACGGATGAAAGTCATCGGAATCTTACCGATTCCCTCAAATTCATGCTCGGTATAGAAACTTCCCAATTGTCTGCCATAGGCATTTCGTTTCACGGTAACCGGCAGCGTCGCCAAATGTACCATCGTATCGTCGGCAATTTTTTCTGCCAGCAGGATCAGTCCGGCGCAAGTCGCAAGTACCGGCAACCCCTCTTTGATCCGTTTTTTTACCGTATCAAACATACCGAGTTCACGCAAAAGTTTCCCCTGTACCGTACTTTCTCCACCCGGCAGGATCAACCCGTCCAGTTTTTGATCCAGATCTTTTGCCTGCCGGATCTCGACGCAGGACACTCCGAGTTTTTCCATTGCCTTACAATGCTCGGCAAACGCTCCCTGAACAGCAAGTACACCTATTTTCATGAGGCTCACTTCCTTTCCATTATTTCCCACGTTCTGCCATCAAAAGTTCGATTTCCTGCTCATTGATGCCTACCATTGCCTCTCCGAGATCCTCAGAAAGTTTCGCGATCATATCAGCATCGGTATAATTGGTAACTGCTTTTACGATTGCCTGCGCACGTTTTTCCGGATTTCCGGACTTAAAGATACCGGATCCCACAAATACGCCTTCGGCGCCCAGCTGCATCATAAGTGCTGCATCTGCCGGTGTAGCCACACCACCTGCCGCAAAGTTTACAACCGGAATACGTCCATTGTCATGTACATACTGAACCAGATCATAAGGAACCTGCAAATTCTTTGCTTCATCGTACAATTCATCTTCACGCATGGATGTGATCTTTGCAATTTCCTGATTCATCATGCGCATATGACGTACGGCCTGTACGACATCACCGGTTCCCGGCTCACCCTTGGTACGGATCATGGATGCCCCTTCATTGATACGGCGCAATGCCTCACCAAGGTCTTTTGCTCCACATACAAAGGGTACTTTGAATTTTGTCTTATCAATATGATATTTATCGTCTGCCGGTGAAAGCACTTCACTTTCATCGATATAGTCAATCTCAATGGCTTCCAGAAGCTGTGCTTCTACAAAATGTCCGATACGGCACTTTGCCATAACCGGGATGGAAACCGCTTCCTGGATTCCCTTGATCATCTTTGGATCGCTCATACGAGCCACGCCGCCTGCTGCGCGGATATCTGCCGGAATACGCTCCAGTGCCATAACTGCACATGCTCCTGCATTTTCTGCGATCTTTGCCTGCTCCGGTGTCGTAACGTCCATGATTACGCCGCCTTTTAACATCTGTGCCAATTCTTTATTTAATTTGTATCTTTCATTCATTTTATGTCATCCTCCTAACACTTTTCGTGTTTATTAAGAACATGTTCATTTTGAATGATACACTATATCTGGCACT
>FR894001.1:0-1021 GCA_000434115.1 Roseburia sp. CAG:309
TTATCAAGACGCCCCATCGGGAACAGATCTTTTGCTAAAAACGGAACTTCGCCCTCACCGGCAAAACCGCCACGCCGCACAGCATCCAGCACCGTCTCCTCTCTTGCATCCTCCGTCGCCGACACGATCCCCGCCGGTTTATGAAAAAGAAGATACTGGTACTGCTGCCCGCAGATCTGCTGTCCTTCCATCTCGATAACATCGTCTGCCGACACCTTATATCCAGCATCTTTGATCACGGCATCCTGAACTTTTACCAGCCCGGATGCCACCTTCTTTTTTATCTGACTTCTCGTCAATTCGGTATGATCCGACAAATATTTATCCAAGCGAATCTTCTTCAACATCGTCCTCCTGTAATCGTCCTTTTTCCACATTCGGACGGATAAATGTCTCATAGGCATAATTCCAAAGCACTTCGGATCCCTCCGCTGACCGCTCATTTCTTCCAAGCACCTGAGAAAGATGTACCCCATGTTCTTCCCACGCTTTGCCATCGGTCGCTGCATTCAGCATAAGCGGCTGGATATTATCCATCGTTCTGGCAAATTTTGCCTCCGGTGTCTCTCTTGCCTCAAATTCTTCCCACAAATCACGCAGTGCTTTTCCCTGCTCCTCCGGCAGGATAGAGAAAATGCGGTCCGCTGCCTTCACTTCACGTTCCCGCTGAGTCGCCTTTCCTGCTTCATCATAAGCATACGTATCTCCGGCATCAATTTCCACCAGATCATGGATCAAAAGCATCGAAACCGTTTTTAATACGTCGATTTTTTCATTGGCATATTCACTGAGCAGCAACGTCATAATCGCCATATGCCACGCGTGTTCCGCATCATTTTCCTTGCGGTCTGCCCCTGTCAGATACGTCTGTCTTCCAATCTTCTTTTCCTTATCGATCTCACGAAAAAAAGCAAATTGCTTATCCAGTCTTTCCATCCTTTTTAAATTTCCTTTCCGGCAGATAAAATCTTTCTCGGATCCGGTTCAATCTCATCTGTCTTAAACCAATGCCACACAATAC
>FR894001.1:1080-13705 GCA_000434115.1 Roseburia sp. CAG:309
CAGCACCACACTCTTCTGTACAATGCCGTTTGGAAGAACATTCACAAAAATCTGGTTGATGAGCATAATGGCCTCATAAATAACGGCTCCTGTAATCCACGCATGATGTATTTTACGCTCTTCATAATATTTTGCCATAATTAACGTAACCGCCATAATGACGACAAACATCAGGATACATTTGTACGTTCCCTCTAACATCGACGGAATCGTTGTATGTTCAATCGCTTTCATATATTCGGTTTCTGTTCCAATCTGTCCGGCATTGATACGAATTGATGCGTAGGCACTGTAAAAATATGGCTGTACCAGTTCCAATGCCACTTTTCCAAGAGCAAAACCAATCCCTACCACAGCACTTCGGTAGATCGAACGTTTCTTTTCATTCGTCAGATAGATTCCCCAGTACAATGCAGCGATTGTAAATGCCGTACTCAAAAAGGTAAGTCCAAAAGATACACCGACTTTTGCAATTCCGGATACGCCTTTAAACACAAGTGCTAAAAGATACATTGCCAGAAAAGAAAAAATCAGATACTGCCACAAATACCCAAGGAAGCCGTATCCAAGCGCTCCCGGCAGCCCTGTCTCCAATTTGCTGGAACGTCTGTGAATTTTAAAATATGCAATCCCCAGAACAGCAAGCGCGATCAGAGGACACAGTATCATACATACAATTTTTATCGTTGGAATCATAATATTAAACCTTGCCTTTCAAATTCATTGCTAGAGACTATTATAGTTTATTTACCGGGAGAAGTCAATTATGACAAAATGAACATTATGTAAAAACCACTTTGCTGATTTTATTTTATATCAACAAAGTGGTTTTTATTATCCTTCTATGACGCTTCTACAATTTCCTGTGTCCGCAGGATCACCGGAATCAGCTGGTGTAGTTCCTCTTTGAGTTCCGGAAGCCCTACCGGCTCTTCATGCAGGATCACATTGTAGCAGGTCGAATTGATCAATTCCACGATCATATAAATGACTAACTCATGATTTTTGAATTTACGCCCGGAGGTTGTGATCAATTCGGTGTACCAGTCAAAGAAACTCTTTGACACATCGTTTTCTCCCTCCAAAAGCACCTTATGAAAAAGTCCCCATTGGAGATTCTTGGCAATAAATTCCAGCAGTGTCTTATCTTCATTGAGCTGGTCAATGATAACGTCTGAGGCACAGATTACCGTTTCCTCCAGAGAAGAAAACTTCTTTCGGTACATCTGCTCATACGCGATGGAGAAAAGTTCTCCCGCCTTTTTGGTGATCAATGCGTTCCGTATGTCATATTTATCTTTGAAATACAGATAAAATGTTCCTTTTGCCATATTGGCTTTTTTGACGATGTCCGAAATGGATGTGTCAAATACGCCTTTGGAAGTAAACAACTCATACGTCGCATTGAGTAGATCCTCACGCTTTTTCTTCTTTTTTTCATCGAGTCTGCCCACTTCATTCACATCCTTTCCTGCCACAAGTGGTCTTTATTCTTCATCATCTTTCTTTACTTCAGCGGTCTCAATAACGAATTTCACTTTTCCGTCCATTCCTTTGCTGATTCCGGAGAAGTTTGTATAATCTTTGGACATATCCGTCAGTTTTTCCAGTCTGGTCTTCAATGTCTTAATATCATCTTCATATACATTGTTCAGTTTCTGGATACCTTTCTGATCGAATTTATCCATTCCTTCGTAAAGATCATTTGCACCGTCGGAAAGTTTTCCGATACCATCCGCAACTTTACCGGTTGCCTTATGAAGTGTATTGCTTCCTTTTTTCAGTTTATTGGCACCATTGATCAGTTTATCACTACCGGATTTTACCGATTTGCTGGCTTTCAGGATTTTCTTTGCTCCTGCCAGTAATTTGCGGTCATTGCTGCTCAGTGTCTTACTTCCTTCGCTCAGTTTCTTCACACTCGCTGTCAAAGCAGCGATGCTGGATGTCAGTTTCTGGTCTGCGGAACGAAGTGTTGCAGAGTTACCGGAAAGGGTCTGTGCACCTGTCATCACTTTTTTGATGCCGGCTGCCACCTGACTTGCACCGGATTTCAACGTGCTTTCATTATTTGTCGCACTTACGAGTGCACCTACACTTGCTTTCTGTCCCTGATACAGTTCTTCTAATTTCTGTACGTAAGCAAGGATGGTTGCCTTCTGTTTCGGATCACTGATCTGAGCAGCCTGTGCCTTCAATCCGTCTGCAAGAAGTTTATAATTATCATAAGAACTTTCGAGTTTTCCTAAGTTTTCATTCAATGTTCCGATTCCGGCGGTTACCGCATCGGCACCGTCTGTCAGCTGTTTTGCTGTCTTGGTATCAGCAAGAGTATCCACTCCTTTTGTGTATGCCTGCAAACCATCGGAAAACTCTTTATAGGAAGATGGCATATCTTTTACAGCTTCATACAGTTTCTGGTTTCCGTCTGTAATCTGTTTTGCGCCATTGACATAACTCTGTGTTCCTTTTGCCAGTGTATCTACACCATCGGTATACTTTTTTACACCTTTTTTCAATGTGGTTCCACCATTTACCAGATCCTTAATTCCTTTATTCAGGGATTTTTCGCCGTCCTGGTAATCGTCGAACTTATCTTCCAGTTCGCCCATTTTATTTGAAAGTTTTTTGGAACCATCTACAAGATCCTCGGAAGAATCTACTAATTTTTCCAATTTATTTTCGAGATCATCCAGATCATCGATGTCATCCAGCTCCAGATCGCTCAGGATGCTTGGGCTGGCAAATGTGATCGTATTTCCGATGGAAAAATCTGTCACATCCGCAGTTACCGTAAATCCTTCCGGAAGTTTATCTGCGGCATCCTCATCAAGATCCAGACTCTCCGCCATACCCGGCATACCGAATCCGACAACAATATTATTGGAACCTTCGTTGATGATCTTTCCGTCGTCTACTTCCACATTGCTGAATTTGTCATCCGGAAGAATGATTCCGGTTGCCATCACAAACGGGGTATACATCTCCTGTTTCTCACCGTTAATCGTCTGTGTGGATTTTGACTTATTGGTATAAGAAACAGTAATTTTCAATTTACCACTCTGTCCAAGAAGATCTTTTGCAGCAATTTCTTTTCCATCCAGTTCGTATTTAATCTCAACCCCTACCGGAAGTTCTTTGTCCGTTGTTCCCTGATAATAGATATCGTTGGAACCGGCACTCCACTGTACATCGTCACCGTTCTGGGTAAATGTCTCATCTCCTTTGACATTCTGAATGTCTTTCAGATCCGATTCATCGTTGATCGTTCCATTGATTCCGGCATTTTTCAACCAGTTGGAAACGGTAATTTTTGTCGTTGCTCCGCTTTCATCTGCATTTACATAAACAGATTCATCTTTGGAAATTTTCTGTGCATTGGCATAGGCACCATTGGATACTACCAGACTTGTCACCAAAAGTCCGGAAATGACTGTCTTACTAATACGATTGAGTTTTCTATTTCGATTCATAACGCTCATCCTTTCTATCATTCATTAATAATTGATTTTACGCATATCCCATGTCGTCTTGCAGATCACTTTATCAAAGAGGTAAAGCATCGCCGGCAGGATCAGGATTACACTGATCGTACTGATCACGGCTCCTCTTGAAAGCAAGGTACAGATCGCATTGATCATATCAATACTTGAATATGCGGATACACCAAAGGTTACGGCAAAGAAACTCAGTCCACTGATAATAATGGATTTCATCGAAGTCTTGTGTGCGATCTCGACTGCTTCTTTCTTTGTCTTCTGATTTACGACACGCTCTTTATGATACCTTGTCGTCATCAATATCGCATAATCTACTGTCGCTCCTAACTGAATGGTTCCGATAACGATACTTGCCACGAAAGGAAGTTCAATTCCGCTGTAATACGGGAACGACATATTGAGGAAAATAGCAAATTCGATTACACTTACGAGAATAACCGGCAGTGAGATCGACTTAAATGTCAATAAAATGATCAGGAAGATCGCTCCGATTGACAGATAGTTTACGGTTGCAAGGTCGATATCCGTTACATCCTGCAAATCCTTTGTCAATGGTGCTTCACCGATTACCATCGAATCTTTGCTGTACTTTTTCACAATATCATTGATGGAAGCGATCTGGGCATTGACCTGATCTGTCGCCGTCTTATAATCGGAACAGATAAACTGCAATTCCCAGTTATCACTCTTTAACATGTCTTTGTATTTGTCTGGAACCATATCGTCCGGTACGTTGGCTCCCACAATGGAGTTCATACCGAGTACCCATTTGACTCCGTCTACTTTTTCGATTTCATTTTTCATATCATTCTTCTCTTTACTCGAAAGACCGTTTTTCAAGAGAAGGATATGCATATTGTTCATATTGAACTTTTCTTCCAGTTTCTTATTGGCAATCGCCGAATCCAGATCCTGTGGAAGTCCCTGATCCAGATTGTAATATACTTTTACATGATTATTTCCATAAAATGCAGGAACAAACAATACGGCAAAAATAAGTAATGGAATGATCCGATGCTTTGTGATAAAAGCACTCGATTTATGGAAATTCGGGAAGATGGCACGGTGTGTCGTCTTATCGATCCATTTATCAAAGAACAGGATCAAGGAAGGCAGCAAGGTGATACAAACGATAACTCCGATAATAACTCCTTTTGCCATAACGATTCCAAGGTCGCGTCCCAGAGCAAATGTCATGAAGCACAATGCCGCAAATCCTGCTACTGTCGTGATAGAACTTCCGACAACGGATTTGAATGTATTACTGATCGCATGTGCCATCGCACGCTCTTTGTCATTATCAAACCGTACTTTGTTTGCCTGATAACTTTCCAGAAGGAAAATGGAATAATCCATCGTAACGCCAAGCTGAAGTACCGCGGTCAGTGCCTGTGTGATATAGGATATCTGCCCCAGGAAGATATTGGTTCCCATATTGTAAAGGATGGCTAATCCGATACACAAAAGGAACAATACCGGTGTTACGATCGACTCCATTGTAATAAGCAGTACGATCAATGCCAGAATACCCGCAATAACAATGTATACCGGAAGTTCTGCCTGTACCAGATTCTTAATATCGGTAACGATTCCTGACATACCACTGATAAATGCCTGATCTTTTACCAGGTTTCTCATATCCGTGACTGCCTGCATCGTATCCTCGGACGATGTCGTGTTATCAAACAATGCGATCATCATCGTCGCATCTCCATTGAACAATGCTTCTTTTAATTCACTTGGAAGCATGTCGGTCGGCAGTGAAATATCTGCTACACTATCATACCATATGATTTTTTCAACATGATCTACTTTCTCCAATTTTTCTTTCAGAGCAACCACGTCTTTGTTATCCATATTTTCCACAATAACCATGGAAAATGCCCCCATACCAAATTCGTCTACCATGATATCCTGACCGGATACTGTTTCGAGTGAATCTGGCAGATAACTAAGTACATCATAATTGACTCTCGTCTTGATCATACCGATCATCGATGGGATGATCAGCAGTACGCCAAGAATAAGAATGAATAATTTGTGCTTTGTAATAAACTTTCCAAACTTAACCATTTGCTGGCAACCTCCTTTTGATACTTATTATCAAAAATGACTAGTAGTCATTTCTTAAGCTACCAGTAGTCTACCACAAAAATGACCAGCGGTCAATATTTTTTTGAAAAAAATTTACTTATTAAAAAATTCCCCCTATGGTCTTTTGCCACAGGGGGAGTTTTTATCCTCTCTATTCTGCCCCCAAAATACGTTTCGCATTTTCCACGCGCTCCGCGGTCGGGGGATCAATTCCTTCTAATTTGTAAGGGATTCCGAGATTTTTCCATTTAAACACGCCCAGCGTATGATAGGGAAGAACCTCTACCCGTTCTACCGTTTTCAACGTCTTAATAAAATCTGCAAGACATTGAAGATATTCATCGGTATCATTACGCTCCGGAACCAATACATGGCGAATCCACATCGGCTGCCCCATGTCGGACATCTGCCTTGCCATCTCCAGTATATTTTTCCCGGTTTTTCCCGTCAGAATCTTGTGCTGTTCTTCGTCAATGTGCTTGATGTCTAACATGACAAGATCCGTTACTTTCATCAGTTCTTTCCATTTTGAATAAAATGGTTCTTCTGTCGTAAAGGGATTTCCACTGGTATCCAGGGTCGTATGAATGCCCATTTCCTTTGCTTTTTGAAATAATTCCAATAAAAAGTCGATCTGTAATAACGGTTCTCCACCGCTCACAGTAATACCGCCCTCACTTCCCCAGTAAGGACGGTATCTGTTTGCAGTTTTTAATAATTGAGAAACCGTGTATTCTTTCCCTGCTTTGATGTCCCAAGTGTCCGGATTGTGGCAGAACTGACAACGCATGTTGCAGCCACTCAGAAAAATGATATACCGTACTCCTGGTCCATCCGCAGAACCGAAACTTTCCAAAGAATGGACATAACCAATTCTTTCTTCCACGGGTAAGCCTCCAATTATAATTTTTTAACTCTCTGCGAATTGCTCCGTTGCCGGTGCAACTCGGATATTACAACGTTTCATGGCAGGTTCTTGCGATAACGTCAAGCTGCTGCTCTCTTGTCAGGTCGATGAATTTTACAGCATAACCGGATACACGGATCGTAAAGTTTGCATACTCTTCTTTTTCCGGATGTTCCATTGCATCGATCAGTTTTTCCTTACCAAATACGTTGACATTCAAATGATGTGCTCCCTGATCAAAGTAACCATCCATTACCTGAACAAGGTTCTTCACGCGCTCTTCATGTGTATTTCCAAGTGCTCCCGGATTGATGGTCTGCGTATTAGAGATACCATCCAGTGCTTCTTCATAAGGAAGTTTTGCAACGGAGTTCAAGGAAGCAAGAAGACCATTCTGCTCTGCTCCGTATGCCGGGTTTGCACCAGGTGACAATGGCTCACCTGCTTTTCTTCCATCCGGAAGCGCACCGGTTGCTTTACCATAAACGACGTTGGATGTGATCGTAAGGATCGATGTCGTAGGCTCAGAATCACGGTAAGTATGGCAGTTGCGAAGTTTATCCATGAATGTACGGAGAAGCCATACAGCGATCTCATCAGCACGTGGATCATCGTTACCATAACGTGGGAAGTCTCCCTCTACTTTGTAATCTACAGCCAATCCATCTTCATCACGGATTACATTTACTTTTGCATATTTAATCGCAGAAAGGGAATCTACTACATGAGAGAATCCTGCAATACCTGTTGCGAAAGTACGTCTTACATCCGTATCGATCAATGCCATCTG
Organism: Roseburia sp. CAG:309; assembly: GCA_000434115.1. Classification (GTDB taxonomy): domain Bacteria; phylum Bacillota; class Clostridia; order Lachnospirales; family Lachnospiraceae; genus Eubacterium_F. The sequence continues at coordinate 8,372 of FR894001.1, forward strand.
GGATGCTTCATAATAATATTTATCGTGCATGTAGTGGATCATGTTCAATGTCTCTACATACGTCTGGGCAAGCCATGTCATCATCTTGTCGTATTTATCCATGACTTCATCATAGTCAAGTACATCGCTTGTGATCGGACGATATTCCGGTCCAACCTGTACTTTGTTTTTCTCATCGATACCACCGTTGATCGCGTAAAGGAGACATTTTGCAAGGTTTGCACGAGCTCCGAAGAACTGGATCTCTTTTCCTGTCTCTGTCGCAGATACACAGCAGCATACCGAATAATCATCGCCCCATACCGGACGCATTACATCATCATTTTCATACTGTACTGAACTTGTCTCAATGGAAATGTGAGATGCGTATTTCTTAAATGCCTCTGGCAAATGAGAAGAATACAACACTGTCAGGTTTGGCTCCGGAGATGGTCCCATGTTTTCCAATGTATGAAGGAAACGGAAACATGTCTTTGTTACCTGGGAGCGTCCGTCCATACCAATACCGGCAACGTCTACGGTAGCCCATACAGGGTCTCCGGAGAACAACTGGTTGTAAGACTCGATACGAGCGAATTTAACCATACGGAATTTCATTGTCATATGGTCAACCAGTTCCTGTGCCTCTACCTCTGTCAATGTTCCATTGGCAAGGTCTCTTTCAATGTAAATATCAAGGAATGTGGAAACACGTCCAACACTCATTGCGGCACCATTCTGTGTCTTGATGGCAGCAAGATATCCAAAATACAGCCACTGGAATGCTTCTTTTGCATCTTTCGCAGGTTCGGAAATATCATAACCATAAGAAGCAGCCATTTCTTTCATGCCTTTCAGACATTTAATCTGCTCTGCAATCTCTTCGCGGATACGATAGTCTTTACTGCGCATGCTGCGGCGTTCGCTTCCTGCAAAATCTTTCTCTTTCTCTTCAATCAGGGCATCGATACCATACAATGCCACACGGCGGTAGTCGCCGACGATACGTCCACGTCCGTAAGTATCCGGAAGTCCGGTCAAAATCTTATTGTGACGCATACGTTTCATCTCAGGTGTGTATACTTCAAATACCGCATCACTGTGTGTTTTGTGATACTTGGTAAAAATCTCATGCAATTTCGGATTTGGCTGATAACCATACATCGTGCAGGACTGCTCTGCCATACGGATACCACCATAAGGCATAAATGCACGTTTCAATGGCTTATCTGTCTGAAGACCAACTACTTTTTCCAAATCCTTTAAGTCTTCACTGATATATCCAGGGCCATAGGATGTCAAAGAGGAAACAACCTCTGTCTCCATGTCCAGAACGCCGCCTTTTTTTCTTTCTTCTTTCTGCAATTCCTGTAATTTGCCCCAAAGTTTATCGGTGGCTTCTGTTGGTCCTGCTAAAAAGGACTCATCTCCATCATAAGGTTTGTAGTTTTTTTGGATAAAGTCACGTACATCGATTCCTTCTTTCCAAAGTCTTCCGGAAAATCCTTCCCATTGTTTAAATTCTCTCATCATAGGCCTCCATAATATTTTCTTCTCAAAACATGTTTTCCGTAATAGTATTCAATATACCCAGTTATACACTATCCAATCATAAATTTGATCTCGGCCTCACATGCCACCTTGCCATCTACTGTGGCTACTGCTTTTCCAACGCCCATCGGACCTTTGCATTTGATGATCTCGGTCTCTAAGCGAAGGCGGTCCCCCGGCACTACCTGTTTGCGGAATTTTGCCTTATCGATACCACCAAAAAAGGCAAGTTTTCCTTTGTTTTCAGGCAGACTGAGAACGGCTACTGCACCTACCTGTGCCAGTGCTTCCACGATCAAAACCCCCGGCATAACCGGCTGCTGTGGAAAATGTCCCTGAAAAAACGGTTCATTGACAGTTACATTTTTGTATCCAACGGCTTTCACTCCCGGCTCCATCTCTTCAATGCAGTCTACGAGCAAAAATGGATAGCGATGCGGTATAATCTCTTTAATACCATTTACATCTAACAACATATTTTTTTGTCCTCCATATCTGTATAACATATTTTTTCATAACTTACAAGTGGGAATTCTATCCTAAAAGCGCAGGAAACTATCAATTCCATATCTTCCCGCGCTTTTTGAGATTTTTATTCATTAAAACTTTTAAAGATCAAAGATGCATTATGTCCACCAAATCCGAGAGAGTTACTGAGAACGGTGTTCACTTCCATATCAATTCCCTGGTCTTTGACGCAGTCAAGATCACATTCCGGATCCGGATCTGTCAAACCGGCATTGACATGTACATAATTGTCCATAATCGACTTGATACTTGCGATGGATTCTACACCACCGGCAGCACCAAGAAGGTGTCCTACCATAGATTTTGTAGAACTTACTTTACAATGATAAGCAGCCTCTTCGCCAAGAGCCAGTTTGATCGCTCTTGTCTCAAACATATCGTTCATATGTGTACTGGTACCATGTGCATTGATATAATCAATGTCTTCCGGTTTTACACCGGCATCTTTCATCGCGAATTCGATGGCTTTTGCTGCTCCGCTTCCATCTTCTGCCGGTGAAGTAATATGATAAGCATCGTTTGTCGCACCATATCCTACAATCTCTGCATAAATCTTTGCGCCACGTTTTTTCGCATGCTCCAATTCTTCCATAACAAGAATGCCGGCACCTTCACCCATAACAAAACCATTACGGTTGATATCAAATGGGATCGAAGCTTTCATCGGATCGGTTGACAATGACAATGCTGTCATACTGGTAAATCCTGCCACACCAAGCTCCGTGATCGCAGCTTCTGCACCACCGGCAACCATAACGTCCGCTTCGCCATACTGAATCGAACGGAATGCTTCCCCAATATTGTGATTTCCGGTTGCACATGCGGTTACGATGTTGATATTTTTTCCTTTTAATCCAAGCTGGATTGCTACATTTCCCGCGGCAATGTTTGAGATCAGCATCGGAATCATCAAAGGAGACACACGGTTTGGTCCCTTATCAAGCAGTTTCTTGTACTCACGTTCCATACACTGGAGACTTCCGATACCACATCCTACACTAACGCCGACCATAAACGGATCTTCTTTTTCCAGATCCAGTTCACTGTCTTCGAGTGCCTGTTTGGATGCCGCTACGGCAAACTGTGCAAAACGCTCCATACGGCGTGCCGACTTCGGATCCATAAATTCCTTTGGATCAAAATCTTTTACTTCCGCTGCCAGCTTTGCTTTATAATCTGTTGTATCGATCTGCGTGATCGGTCCGATTCCCACAACGCCTTTTTTAATGTTACTCCAAAATTCGTCCACGGTATTTCCAATCGGAGTGATAGCTCCCATTCCCGTGATGACTACTCTTCTACTCATGAAATAATCCTCCTAAAATAATTTTCGAACTTTTGTGTGATATCTGCGAATTGCTCCGCAGCAAGCACGATCAACTTTTGACCTTTTGACCCTGATATCACATTGCAATCCCACCATCGACACAAATCACCTGGCCTGTGATGTATTTGGCTTTATCCGATGCCAAAAAGACAACCGTTTCCGCAATGTCCTCTACTTCTCCAAAACGTCCCAATGGAATCGTCGCTACGGCTGCCTCTTTCACGGAATCCGAGAGAACATCTGTCATCTCTGTCGCTACAAATCCCGGTGCCACTGCATTTACCGTAATATTACGGGATGCCAGTTCTTTTGCTGCCGCCTTGGTAAGACCGATCACACCGGCTTTGGAAGCAGAATAGTTTGCCTGTCCCATATTTCCGATCACTCCCGAAACGGAAGCAATGTTGATAATACGTCCCTGTCTCTGTTTCATCATTGGACGGGTAACAAATTTCACTCCATGGAATGTTCCGGCAAGATTTGTCTGAATAACACTCTGGAACTCCTCTTCTGACATTTTCATGATCAAATTGTCCTTTGTAATTCCGGCATTGTTGACAAGAATGTCAATCTTACCATATTCTTTTACCACATTGGCAAAAAATTCCTTTGCTGCCTCAAAATCGCTAATATTACACTGAATCGCTGTGGCTTTCCCACCTGCTTCTTCAATCGTGCGAACCACTTCTTCTGCACGGTCTTTCGAACCATTGTAATTGACAACAACCATCGCGCCTTCTCTTGCCAGCGCAAGGGCGATACCACGTCCGATACCACGTCCGGCTCCGGTCACTACGGCAATCTTATTTTCTAATAACATAAGGTTTCCTTTCTTAACTAAGTGCTGCTACAACTGCTTCTAATTCTTCCATTGTACCGACGCTGTAAGTCGTCAATTCTTTTCCAATGGCTTTTCCTATCTTTTTATTAAAACCGGCAAGTGTTCTGCCAGGTCCCAATTCAATAAACGTATCCACGCCATCTGCCACCATCGTCTCTACCGACTGCTGCCAGCGCACGGAAGAGGATACCTGTTTCACAAGCAGCGGCTTGATCTCTTCTTTGTTTGTTATGTAGGAAGCATTTACATTTGCCACATAAGGAATCTGTGGTGCCTCAATTTCGATCGTATCCAAAACTTTTTCCAGTTTCTCTCCTGCTCCTTTTAACAGGTCAGAATGGAATGGGCCGCTTACATTGAGCATAACGGCACGTCTTGCGCCTGCCTCTTTACATTTTTCTGCTCCCTGCTCTACAGATTCTTTCTTTCCTGAAATAACGATCTGTCCCGGACAATTGTAATTGGCAACTTGAACCTGTGGAATATCCGCAATTGCTTTTTCAATTTCTGCACTTTCCAGTCCCATGATCGCAGCCATGCCGCCTACGCCGGCTGGAACTTCTTCCTGCATATAAATACCACGCTTGCGCACTGCTTTTGCTGCATCGATGTAATTCATCGAATTCGCAGCTACCAGAGCACAATATTCACCGAGGCTCAGTCCGGCTGCTACGTCCGGCTTAATCCCGCGGTCTTTCAACACTTCCATAATAGCTACGCTTGTCGTAAGCAGCGCAACCTGTGTATATTCTGTAATATTAATGTCGTCATTTTCCTCAAAGCACAATGCCTTCAAGTCCAGTTCGACAGCTTCACTTGCCTTATCAAAAATCTCTTTTGCAATCGGAGAAGTCTCATAAAACTCTTTTCCCATACCAACTTTCTGGGAACCTTGTCCCGGAAATACAAATGCAATCTTACTCATCTTTTCCTCCATTCCATGTAACGATGACAAAATAACACAACTTTAACACCAGGAGCCTTTTGCTGATGGTGTCAAAATAAGCCCATATTTTGAAATGGTGGCTGACAATTCTGTCCTCTGACAAAACTGGCAACCACACCATTCACATTTGTTAGTCACAATATTTCGGATGTAATTATTCCA
>FR894002.1:0-6337 GCA_000434115.1 Roseburia sp. CAG:309
CACATAATTCTGACCCTCCGTATTTTTTAATCATTTGATGACATACCTATTTTTCATAGGTGCTTTCCCTAGGATGATATTGATTTTCCCTCTGCAGTTTTATTAGTACATGACTATACTGAGGATTCTTTTCATTTCTTTTAATATTGGAAATGTCAAGAATATGAAATCGCTTGTTCCTACTTATGTTTTTTATCATCCAGCGAATATCCTTTCTTGTTCCTGATACATTAACAATAATCATCAATTTTCTCCTTTCCTTGCACAAACAAAAAGGAAGATACCTTCAACTCTTCCTTAGAAAGTATCTTCCTTACAATTGCGTTATAAAATTTTAATCAATACAGTTTAATTTATTGAATGTAACACACTTCAAAAGTCACTATTCGCTTCCATTCAGTAACATAAATAAGCATTATTACTCTTTTATTTGTGTTACTCTTGTGTCACTACTGAATCACAAAGCCAGTCAAACGCCTTATTTTCGGCACTTTACTTATCCAAACTCTTCAACGTCGGGAACAAGATCACGTCACGGATCGCTGGTGAATCGGTCAAAAGCATTACCAGACGGTCAATTCCGTAACCGATACCTCCTGTCGGCGGCATGCCGATGGACAATGCATTTAAGAAGTCCTCGTCGGTGTGGTTTGCTTCCTCGTCTCCTGCGGCGAATGCCTCTTCCTGTGCTTTAAAACGCTCTCTCTGATCGATTGGGTCGTTCAGTTCGGAGTATGCATTACACATTTCCCATCCGTTGATGAAAAGTTCGAAACGCTCTACCAGCTCCGGGTTGTCCGGTTTTTTCTTGGTAAGAGGAGAGATTTCAATTGGATGATCCATAACAAATGTTGGCTGAACCAGTTTATCTTCGCAGAATTCTTCGAAAAACAAGCTGATGATATCACCCTTTTTGTGGTGAGCCTCATATTCGATATGGTGTTCATCGGCAAGTTTCTTAGCCTCTTCATCTGTCTTTATTTCGTTAAAATCAATATTTGCATATTTCTTTACGGCATCAATCATTGTGATGCGCTCAAATGGCTTAGAAAGGTCAATCTCGATGCCATTGTAGGTAATTACAGCGCTGCCACATACTTTCTCTGCCAGATAGCGGTACATGCTCTCTGTGAGTTCCATCATGCCCTCATAGTCTGTATATGCCTGATACAGCTCCATCAATGTAAATTCCGGATTATGACGGGTATCTACACCTTCATTACGGAATACACGGCCGATTTCAAATACACGCTCCAAACCGCCGACGATCAATCGTTTCAAATACAACTCCAGGGAAATACGAAGCTTTACGTCTTCATCGAGTGCATTGTAATGTGTCTCAAATGGGCGGGCTGCTGCTCCACCGGCATTGGCTACAAGCATCGGAGTCTCCACTTCCATGAAATCTCTGTCTGCAAGAAAGTTACGGATCTCGCGAAGAATCTTGGAACGTTTGATAAATGTCTCTTTTACGTCCTGATTCATGATCAGATCCACATAACGCTGACGATAACGGATGTCCGTGTCCGTCAAACCGTGAAATTTTTCCGGAAGGATCTGAAGACTCTTTGACAAAAGAACTACATCTGTCGCATGAATGGAGATTTCTCCGGTCTTTGTCTTAAACACTTCACCTGTGACCGAAAGAAGATCACCGACATCATACTTTTTGAAATCTTTGTAAGAATCTTCTCCGATATTGTCACGCGCTACATATGCCTGAATGCTTCCTTTCAGGTCCTGCACGTTACAGAAAGAGGCCTTTCCCATCACACGTTTGAACATCATACGTCCGGCGATAGTTACTGTCTTTCCTTCCATTTCGTCATAATTATCTTTAATATCCATTGAGTGGTGTGTTACATCACACTTTGTGATCTCAAACGGATTCTTTCCTGCTTCAATCAAATTTGCCAGTTTTTCTCTTCTGACCTTTAACAACTGATTTATATCTTCTGCCACTTCTCTATCCTCCAATTAGTTCTTCGTAATCTCAAGAATTTTATATTTCAATAAGCCGGCTGGGGTCTCAACCATAACAGTATGTCCCTTTTTCGCACCGATCAATGCTTTTCCAACCGGTGATTCGTTGGAGATTTTTCCTTTCAGACTGTTTGCCTCTGTCGAACCAACCAGTTTGTACTCCATCTCTTCATCATATTCCAAATCTTTGATCTTTACGGTACATCCAATGCTGATTACGCTGGAATCAATATCATCATCGGTAACCAGTTCCGCATTTTTCAAAATTTTATCTATCTCTTCGATTCGAAGTTCGATATCTCTCTGCTCTTCTTTTGCTGCATCATACTCGGCGTTCTCGGAAAGGTCTCCCTGTTCTCTCGCCTCTTTGATCTTCTGTGCAACTTCTTTACGACGATTTACTTTCAAATCCTGTAATTCTGACTCCAGTGCTTTCAATCCTTCTTCTGTCAGAATATTCTTTTTTACTTCAGCCATGACTTCCTCCATTCTTTGCTCCCTGCCGGAGCATCTTACCTGTGCCGCGTGCCACACACAACGGCACGATCTCTCATCGTTTCATTATAACGTACGAAAGTGGGATTGTCAATCGACAACCCCACTTTTTCGTTAAGTATTGATAATTTTATTCGGTTGCGTCTTCTTTTCCATCGTCCGGAATCGTTACGTTGTCTCCATCCGTAGCACTATTTGAATCGTTAAACAGATTGTTTGGATTCTTTGTCACACCATCTTCCGTATACAGATCGTTAGTGCCATCCGCATACTTCGTAAGGAATCTCTTATAACACAAACCTTTTACCGTATTGTCACGAAGAGCCGCTCGGTTTTCTTCACTCAGCACACTATAGGTATCGGCATATCCGGCTGCAATCGCACCATCTGTTGCCGGCTGCGTCTTCTCATAAATGACAACTGCATAATTTTTCTTCATTCCCGCTTTTTCAAACGTATTTTTCGTAATCGTAGGATTTACGGCACCTTTCACAAGAATACAGGTATAGTTGTATCCTTTGTTGTCTTCCAATCCTTGAATACCCAAAAATTCATTGTTATTAATGACTGCATTACGCCAGTTAAGCATTCGAATACCGGCATTGTAAGTCTGACTTACTTTACAGTTCTGAATCGTGATATTTTCATGATACACCTGTGTATTTACATCATTCATAGCTACGGAATACGTATGGCTTCCTACAGCTACACCTATATTTGTAAACATACAATTATTGATCATAACCGTATCACATGCGGTGCGGTCATGATTGGACCACTCATAATTAAACCCATTGTTGTTAGAGTCTGTCGTGTCAACGTTAATCGCCTCTTTATGACTCTTATTATTATAAATCTTAAAGTCCGTAAAGGAACAATTTTCAACTGTGACATTTTTTGACGAATTTAGTTCGATAAAATGCGAACCATTTTCGTTCGTAAATGCAATATTGCGGATGTTGATATTCTGAGCATGTCCCATAACAACTGCCATGGCGTTCAGCGTATAGGCACAATCAAAGATCGTGCTTCCATTTCCCTGCAGTGTTACATTCTGGGAACCGTTGTATCCGCCCACTGAATTTTTCACGCCTTCTTTGGAAGGTGGCACCAGTTCAAACATCGTTTTGTTGGTTGCCAGGTTGGTATTTACCGCTTTTACTTTCTGAATCTTTACGCCATCTTCAAAGTTTACCGTTACATTGGACGGAATGCAGACAGAATGGCTCAACGTATATGTTCCGGCCGCTACCGTGATCGTACCGCCGCCGGTATATTCCAGCTGCTCCATATACGAACGGAATACATAGTATGTCTTTGCCTGTCCGCTGTTTGCCGTATATCCGGAAGTCGTCTCGTAATGTCCGCGATACGGAGTTGTCTCCGGTGTGATGCGGAAATCTTTATCATTTTTGTCTTTAAAATACAACAATCTTGTCTCTGAGTCATGCTTCTGAATGACATAGTAAACCACAGCATCTGTTACCGTGTTATTTTCCATCGAAGAAATCTTTGCTTCCGAGATGGAATTGTCAATTTTCGAAGCTCTTCCAAAATAAATCGGCGTACGGCATTTGTCAATTGTATTTCCGGAAATCTCCGGTTCTGTCATACTGTACAACTGGAACGCAAACGCGGTGCCTTTGCTGGCATCACTACGATAAACCGTGTTTCCGGTAATAACTGCACCGGTCCACATTTTTCCGGTCACTGCGCTGATTGTCATGTTTTTAAATTTGTTCTTTGTAATGGATACTCCCTCGGAATAAACCTGCTTTTTGTATTTTGTCGTGCGGATACCATTTTCAAGATTGGTAAATGTATTTCCTATTATCTTTACCGTCTTACACGGAGTTCTGCCATACGCATTGATCAGTACAGCTGCCTGATAACTTCCTCCGGTATAAGCGGCATTACCCTGGAAGGTACAATTTGTCACTTTTACAGTACGGCTTCCGGCGATATTAATGTATGTTCCGGCGTTTTTATTGCGGAATTTCAAATTGGATACGGTAACGTTGTAATTATGCCCCGTATCAATGGCAACTGCATTTTTTACTTTACCAAGATCGATCGTTGCCTTTTTATTACTTGTGATCACTACTTTTTTCGTGCCTTTGTAATCTTTTGCTTTCGCACTTGTCAGTTTGAACATGACTTTTCCGGCTTTCAATGACTTGCTTCCGGTCTTGTCCGTCTTTTTCAGCACAACGCCATTTTTCAACTGAATGGTTACTTTGCTTGGCACCGTCAATGTCGAACATATTTTGTAAGTTCCTTTTTTCAAAACAAGGGTACCACCACCCTGCTTTTTCAATTTTTCAAGATACGATTTAATCGTAAAGTAGTTTTTGGATTTGGCATTGTAACCCTTGTCCCTTATGTATGCACTGCTGCATGGTTTTGTCGTTTTGCTGATGGTATATTTCTTAGCTGCCTGTGCTGCATCCGCATTCACAAGCTGACATGCTGCTGCACATGCGATTACCGCACCAGCGATCACAATTTTGCGTTTCATATAATTCTCACCTTTCTCTAAATCTGTTACTGTGTTTATTTTACTCTCAAAATATGTCATTTTCTTTTTATTCATAGAAATATTTTAAGGTTTTCTCTTTTAACTGTAAATCTTTGGTATATCGTACTGCTGCTTTAAATACTGCTCCGTAGATTACATTGGTATTTAAAAGATCATTCCAGTTCTGCTCTGTGATCTGGCACTCGCTGATCGGATAACCGGCTTTCCGCTCCAGTTCATACTGAATCTGCTGGCGTATCGTAACCGGAACATAGACATTGGCAAAAGCATTTCTTATCACCGTCGCATCTATCACACCTCCCATGAAAATGGAAAAATTTTTCACTCCATTTTGAATGCCGATATCACGGAAAGAATTGTCTGCGATCAACACATTTTTCCAATTCAATGCCCGGATTGCACAGTTTGTCGAACCATAAAAAATATTATTGGTAATCCGAATATCCGTATGATAACACTGCTGTCCCTGATCCGCAATATAGGTATGTGACCCGATCGCCGTGCCAAGATCGGTAAATTTGCAGTTTGTAATCTCAACATTCTGACATACCGTTTTATCATGCTTCGACCAGACATGATTAAATCCATTGACTGCATAATCTGTTCCGTCAATATTTATGGCTTCTTTGTAGGTATCACCCTTGTAATCACGGAATTTCCAAAAATTACAATTTTTTACAATGACATTCTGTGACGAATTGAGTTCAATATAATGCGAACCATATTGATTGTGAAATGTCAGATTTTCTATCACAATATTACGGCAGTGTCCCATGTCCATACCACGCCCCGGCAGTTTATTGTTACAGTCAATTACGACATTTCCGATGCCTGTCATTGTGACATCATGCGTTCCGCCGTAACCGCTAACTGCCTCTTTTTGCTTGGCCTTAGAAGGCGGCACAAAGATAAAAATAACTTTGTGGTTATCCAGTTCCGTCTGGTAAATGGCTTTGGTCTTTTTGATCACAACGCCGTCTTCGAACACAATTTTTACGTTAGAGGGAATACAGACCGCATTGCTGATATAATACGTTCCTTTTTTTAATGTCAAGGTACCTCCGCCGCAATATTCCAACTGCTCCATATAGGAACGCAGCTGATAATACCCTTTCGTATTTCCACGATACGTCTCTTCATCGGTATAGCGCTCGCGATAAGGACGTGTCTCCGGCCGCAGATACAAATTGTTATCCGTCTTATCCCGATAATAAAACAGCCGTTTTTGCTTTTTCCCATCGTTGGAAAATGTCACATAATAATGCGTTACTTTTTTCACCGTATTCTTTTTCATCTGGGTGATGCGCCTTGCCGTGATGC
>FR894002.1:6361-9659 GCA_000434115.1 Roseburia sp. CAG:309
ACAATGACCGTACGTTTCACGGTTCGGCGCCGCCATTTCTTTTTTACCGCCTTTTTGGAAATGGTAAACCGTATCGGCTGCCCCAATCGGGTAAATGTATTATTGCTGACGATCGGACGGTAGCAGCCTTCAAAGGAAACGCCATAATCGCCTCCGGTAAAGGAACAATCGGTAATCCTCATATTCCGGGTTCGAATCCCTTTGATGGCACTCCCTTTCTTCATATTGCTAAAACGGATCCAACGCACATGGACTTCTCTGGTATCTCTTGTCACAAATGCCGTTCTGCCTTTTAATAATGCCCCATCTACGACCGTTTTCTTTTTGCCCCGTATGGTAACATGAGAAGGGATCACTATGCTCTTTTTCAACCGGTATGTCCGGTCTCCCAGCCATATGATTCCACCGGTTTTTTCCAATTTCTTTGTCGCCTGTTCCAATTCTCGCACACTATTTACCCGCACCGTTCTTCTCTTGGCCTGCACCTGTACAGGCAATAATACGAGAATGAGCACTCCCAGGCTTACTATGATCCCCAATAGGGGAACACATCGTTTTTTCACTTCATTTACTCCTTCTATCTACGGCTGTGGATTGTAAATGTCTGTCCACTGTCGTACAATTCTCCACCAAACCGAACGTACACTTCATACGTGTCATCTGACAGATTGTATAGTGGAATCGACACATAATACTCCATCTCAGCAGCAAGATCCTGTTCCCTTGGCGGTTTACGGAAATCTTTTTGATAGGTATTGCGCGTTCCTTTTACGACGACCTGTTCGATCAGATGGTCTCTGGATTTGATCTGTAAATTCTGATCTTCCAGCCGGAGCCGTATTCGCTCCTCTTTACACCGGATCGGTGCCTCCGATATTTTCTTATCAGGACGGCGAATTGGCTTTTCCCACCTTTCAAAAGGTTGAAGCCAGCCGACACAAGGCTCCTCATACAGATCCATTGCCTTTGACAAGTCCTGCATATTCATACGAAGTTCATATGCCCGGAAAAAATAATATCGCACGGAATATTCGTTTAACGCTATCCCTGTATCATAATCAAATTCATAAACATAACCACCGCAGTTGTCGTTTTTTTCCGGATATGCGAGAAATCCTCCCATGTAAAACACCCGGCGTTTTTCACTACACAGGATTCCGTTGGACGTGATTTTGGATTTCACCCCGCCAAACCGTTTTTCAATCCACGCCTTTTTCTTTTTTTCATCAATCGTATATATTGTAACATAAGATTGCTCATCATTGTCAAAAAAATGATTTTTTCTTCGCACATGCCAATGGTTGTCAAAGATCATAATATGAATTGTATCTTCTCTTCCGTCCAGATTTTTCCGGATTAATTTGGCAGAATGCTGTTGAAAATGCCAGGGCATATCTTCCGGTGTCGAAAGAAGTTTTTTCGAAAAGGGACGTTCTCTCCACATATGTTTTTCGCCCAATATCCATTTCAGCTTGTCCTTTTTCCAATCAATGCAGCCAATGGTATGAATGTTTCTCGCAGAAAAATAAACCTGTTTTTTGGTGCTGTCATAATCCAACGAATTGATATGCACCCAATTTGTGCGATCCCGGTACGCGGTACCAAAAATCTCCCGCATATCCAGCAGCTTTTCTATTTTTCCGGTTTCACGATTGACCTCTGCAATACAGTCTTCCACATGTCCGCACTGGGAATTACTGGCAACCAGCAAATTTCCGCCAGGTGTCATTTCACACACATCATGGTGTATCCCGTTAGGAACATAGTAGGTTCGATACACCCTTCCGAGATAATCCATCTCATACATCTGTGTGGAGTGTGGGATCAATGGTGTCGGAAGAAGTGTCTGCCGCTCCATAACGATAAAACGATCATTTGCCACCGGGAAAAATCCGTATCCACGCGGTCGGAAACGCATCATATAACGGATGTCTCCCTGTTCATCAAAAGCTGCCGGATATGGCATGCTTTTTCCTACGGCAAGAATCAACTTCATTGCCGATTTCACGGTCTTTTTCTTTACCTGCACCAGATCATTCATAGATTCCGGCAATTTTTTTGTTGGTATCGTAAGTTTCTTTTCGCCAACTGTCTTTCCAACTTTGTCAATTATTTCCAATTCCACTTTATTGTCCATCGCCGGATACAATCCATATACCGGCACCCTGTGCCAGTTTTCAAAAATAGAGATCTTTTCACAAATATCCGCCTCTTTGGTCTTTCCTTTTACAACAAACCGTACCGCGCACGGTTCTTTCGTCCAGAACATCACATAAGCACAAAGCGGCGTTCTTCCATAAGGATTCAATATCACGCACGGATCCTCAAATGAATATTTATTTTCTTTTAACTGCTTTGTCAGTTCCTGATCTCTTTCCCTGCTTTCGAGTGCCAATCCTTTTTCATAAGCAATTTCACTTTCCACTTTAATTGCTCTCTTACATACAGACTGATAACGCTGATAAGAATCTTTTTCCTTTTCATAGTCCTGATCATATTGCGGAAGGTATCCCTTCTCATACATGGAAGGTTTTCTGTAGTTGTCCCATATTTTTTTCAGTTTCTCTTTGCCCGGAAAATCCATCCCATCTTCCTCCTGATTGTCATTTTCATTCTATGCTGTCAGGGAAATAAATGTCTTCCCTTCTTCTCATTACGTTTCCAATATATCCTATTAATTTTTCAAAAATATGGCAAGTTTGTTCCTTTTTAAGGCAGCATATCTGTGCCCCCGGACAAAACGAAAGCCTGCCACACACTGTATGACAAGCTTATTTCTTATTTTTCTGCTTTTTTCGGATATTTGTTCAAGATCAAATCCATCATCTTTTCATTTGGCTCAAATTCAAGAACAAGTTTTTCTTCTTTTCCTTCCGAACGTATGACGATACCATACGTTTTGGCATCCGGCTGCAAAGAATAAAACTTCTTTGTCGGCAAGTGACGATATCCTGCCATTCGTTCTGATTGCATCGGTGCGATCACATCGGCATTATCAAGATCAATCCGAAGAACCGTCTTTCTTTTATCTTCGCCTTGAATCATATCAAAATCAATCTGACCGTCACAATAAACATATTCCCACGTTACATGAAATCTCGGCCAGAACCACACCATGGCAAATACGGCTACTACGTCTAGCAAAAACAGAAGACGGAATCGAAAGCCTATAATAAAGAGAAGTATTACACCAATGATCATCATAACCTTCAATGCAATATCTTTTCCGGTCGTTTTTTGTTTCACACTATATTCTGCGTATGCCTGCTCCATTTTGTCCTCCTGTTTTCGTTCTATA
>FR894003.1 GCA_000434115.1 Roseburia sp. CAG:309
AATTTCCTGCTGAATTTTTTCATAAGAAACTGCTCCATAACGTGAACTTTTTACCCAAACTTTTTTCAAATTTGCGTTATTTTTCAATGAGCCCTTTTGTATACTGTAATCTCTTATCAAAATTTCTTCCAGATTAAACAGATATTCTATTCCTGTAATATCCATAACCTCTGCCGGACGCCCTGTAGAAAAATCCGTTAGTGAAACAGAAAATGTTTTTTTACTTGCGCTTTTAACTCGTCCCTCATCTGGCGTAACAGATATCCCAGGTGCATATCCGTACCAATGTTCTGAAAATTTCATGTCCGTATACCACCAAGTATCTTTATATCCCACACCTCCAATTTCTGCATAATAGACATCCTCACGTTCTGCTTTGCTCAAAATCCCATCTTTGTTGACATCAAGAAAATTTTCTACATTTTTTCTGAAATTCTCATCCGGAAAATGCGCCTCATCTATCAACACATCCTCCATATACTTTGCCTCTGTTTGTGCAGCCTCCGCCATACTTGGTTTTGAAATAGCAATCGCAGAAACAACTGCCAAACCACCCAATAACATCATAATGCTTTTCTTCATAAATTTTTCCTCGCTTTCGTTTTTTAGTATAACATACCTTTTCTATAAAATCACCATTTTTTGACAGGCAACCACAATTTAAGGATGAACGACAAAAAAAGTGATTAATCACCTTCTATATATTAGATACTTTAGAAGGGAAAAAGGTTCACAATGAATTTTTTTAATGGCGCTGGTATGCTACAAACACATACCATTGCCAATTTTCATCTAACCATTTGATATTTTTCAACCATGTGTAAAGTAAAATAATTTCTTTTGTTTCACTTCATTTCTAAAGCACCCGTTGTCTTTTAGTATTCCAGTTCCCGATACTCCATTTTTCCTTTCAACGCCTTCTTATATTTTCCTGTACTCTCTGCCGGCACTTTTACCTTTCCGATACCATGCTGCATCGGATACTGAATGTCTATATAATCCAGCCGCACAACCCCCAGGTCAAAATCCGGATCTGTATTTCCGGCGTATTTTCCATACTGACATGCGTTCTGTTTTGCTATTTTCGGAACATTTTTCCCTTTAAATATCAACTTTTTCGTTGTCACCTGCAATGCATTTTTGCCAATTCTTTTTACATATTTTGGAATGACAAGTTGATTGAAGCCACAACTTTCAAACGTTCCCGCCTTTATCGTACGAAGTGACTTTGGCAACGCAATCTTTCGCAAACTGTAACAGTTGCGAAATGTCTCTTTTTCAAGTGTGGTTAATTTTTTTGGCAGCACGACACGTTCCAATTCATAACAACCATCAAAGGCATTTGCTCCTATCTTTTTCACACTTTTCGGAATTTCCACATCTGCTAATTTACTACAATACATAAATGCGCCCTCTTCAATTTCCTGAAGAGAATCCGGTAAGGTAACATCTTTTATCCGGGAAAATGCCAGACTTTTCTTTGCAAGTTTCTTCATTTTCCCCTGAATAAATACCATTTCTACCGTTGTATTTCCATAAAATGCATTTGCCGCTATCTGCGTTGTCTTTTTGGGAAGCATCAGGGTACCTTTTGCCACTCCGGCATACAAAAGTTTTTTGCCATTTTTCGTATACAATGCCCCTGCCTTTTCCATCATATACGGATTTTTTGCTGACACTTTAAACCTACGAAGTTTCGTGCAATTTTCAAATGCACCTGCTTCTATCTTCTCCAAACTTTTTGGCAGTTCTAATGCTGTCAAATCGGATCCATGAAAGGCTTCGCCGGCAATCGTTTTAACTCCATCCGCAATCTTTACCGTTCCGGACTGTTTGCTGCTAAACACTACCGTTTTTCCATCTGCTGTATAAAGTATATTGTTTTTCACCTTATAAACAGGGTTTCCCGGCGCAACTTCCAGCTCTTTGTCTCCCCAATTCACCCCACCGAAGTCAATCTGCTTAACCGTAGCCGGGATAACAATTTTTTTCGCATAAAATATACCACTCTTCACAGCTGTAACCGTATAAGTATTTCCATTTACTTCCACTTTTTCTGGAATCCTATACGTTTCCTTCTGTTCATTATCCGTTATACTTTCCAGTGAAACGGTCTGTCAATCTGCATTTACTTCATAAAATGCCTTATCCTTTTCAACAGTCTCCGAATATATCTGTGTGGAAAGAAGCAAACATAACGTTAATGATAACAAGAATACTATTGTTTTTTTCATATGGTTTGTCCCCCTTTTTCATTTATTGTA
>FR894004.1:0-32377 GCA_000434115.1 Roseburia sp. CAG:309
AGCAGAGACCGTACCGCCGGCAATTATGGCGATGGCAGTATTTTTTGTATCGAGGTTTACGGATGGTTTTGTGTATGGGATCATTGCTTCACTGCTGAGTGTACTTGTGCTTAATTTTGCCTTTGCTTTTCCTTATTTTGCCTTCAATTTCAGCATTCCGGAAAATATCATTTCTGCGGTGATCATGCTTGTGATTACGGCAATGACGAGTACAATCACGTCCCAGCTCAAGTGGCAGGAACGTGTGCGTGCAGAAAGTATCAACGAGAAAATGCGTGGAAATCTTTTGCGGGCAGTTTCACATGATCTTAGGACACCGCTTACGACAATTTACGGATCCAGTTCGGCAATTGTACAAAATTACGAGCATTTGTCCGAAGATCAGGTTGTTCAACTGGCAGACGGGATCCGGGAAGATGCCAGATGGCTCATCGGAATGGTGGAAAATATTTTGTCCATTACGCGGATTGATAATGACGGAGTAAAACTGGTTAAGACATCGACGGTTTTGGAAGAACTGATCGATTCGGTACTGACGCAGTTCAAAAAACGGTATCCGGATCAGAAAGTAAATGTGTCGATACCGGAAGAATTTACCAGTATTCCAATGGATGCCGTACTGATCGAACAGGTTCTTATGAATCTTTTGGAAAATGCGGTGCAGCATGCAAAGGGCATGAAAACGCTGGAACTTCACGTATTTGTACTGGGAGATAAAGCGGTATTTGAAGTCCGGGATGATGGATGTGGAATTGAGAAAGAGCGAATGAAAGGACTTTTTCAAGATTATTTCTCTGTGAAAGATGCTCCGGTGGATAACCAGAAACGAAGCATGGGAATCGGTCTTGCTGTGTGTGCTTCGATCATTAAGGCACATGGTGGTGCAATCACCGCAGAGAATCGAAAGGAAGGGGGATGCTGCATCCGCTTTGCCTTAGAATTGGAGGAAACCGAAAATGAATAAATATAAAGTGCAAGTGATAGAAGATGAGATCAACATTTGCAATTTTATGAAAATGATCTTTGAGACGCATGAGTATCAGGCGATTTTTTCCCAAAAGGGAGAAAGCGGTCTGACAATGTTTTGGTCGCATCATCCGGATATCGTTATTTTGGATCTTGGACTGCCGGATATGGATGGTACTGAGGTAATAAAACAGATACGCAAAGCTTCGGATACGCCGATCATTGTACTGTCGGCGCGAAGCAATGAAGCAGATAAAGTGGAGGCACTGGATCTTGGTGCCAATGATTATATTACGAAACCGTTTGGAACCGATGAACTTCTGGCAAGGGTACGAGCCACACTTAGGACGGCACGATTTCAAGGTGCCGGCACAGGGATAAGACAGGAATTTAAATTGGGAGATATGAAGATATCCTATGATGCCAGAAGAGTAACGATCGGAGAAGAAGAGATACGGTTGACGCAGACAGAATATAATATTGTAGAGCTGCTCGCCGTACATGCCGGAAAAGTTCTTACCTACGCTGAGATCATTAAAAAAGTGTGGGGATATTCAGACTCAGGAAGTGTCAAAAAACTTCAGGTGAATATGGCGAATATTCGTAAAAAATTTGGTGAGACACCGGGAGAATACCGCTACATACGCAATGAACTGGGAGTTGGCTACCGCATGAATGACGAACAGGAATCATAACATAAAACGAAAGGGACACAACAATGAAATTGACAGATATTATGGGACTCCTTGGAGGGCTTGCACTGTTTTTATATGGGATGCAGATGATGAGTCAGGGACTGGAAAATGCAGCAGGCGATAAAATGAAGCAGATTCTTGAGAAACTGACTTCCAATCGTTTGCTTGGAGTATTGGTCGGTGCTGTTATTACGGCAGTAATTCAGTCCTCCTCAGCGACAACCGTAATGGTGGTTGGATTTGTAAATTCCGGTATGATGACGTTGACACAGGCAATCTGGATCATCATGGGTGCCAATATTGGAACGACGATCACCGGACAACTGATTGCCTTAGATGTAGGAGCATTGGCCCCGTTTATTGCCTTTGTCGGCGTGGCGGTGCTGGTATTTCTGAAAAATGAAAGAATCCACCACATTGGAAATATCGTGGCGGGTCTTGGAATCCTTTTTATCGGAATGGATATGATGAGTTCATCCATGGCTCCACTCAGCAAATCACAAGAATTTGTCGGGATTTTGACACGGTTTGAAAATCCGATTCTGGGAATCCTTGCCGGAATGATCTTTACGGCAATCATTCAGTCGTCATCTGCTTCCGTAGGAATCTTACAGGCTTTGGCTGCCAGCGGAATTGTTACATTAAACAGTGCAGCATTTATTTTGTTTGGACAAAATATCGGAACGTGTATTACGGCACTTCTTGCTTCCATCGGTGCAAACCGCAATGCAAAGAGGACAACAATCGTACATTTTACCTTTAATGTCATTGGTACCTGTCTGTTTACGATCCTTTGTATTGTTACACCGCTGATCGGATGGCTTCAGGCATTTACTCCGACCAATGTGCCCGGTCAGATTGCCAATTTACATACGTTATTCAATATTGTGACGACAATATTTCTGCTTCCTTTTGGTGAAGTTCTTGCGAAGATATCGCAGAAAATATTGCCGATCAATGAAAAGGATGGTACAATACAAGGGGTACTGCCGCGGATGCAGCTTAACGTTCGGGAAACTTTAGGTCAATCTGCTGTCAGTACGGAAGAGGCAAAAAAGGAAATGTGGGATATGCTCTGTATGGCGGAGCGGAACGTCCACAATGCATTTGATGTATTTATCAAAAATGACAAAGAAGTTTTTCAATCCATTGCTGCGACAGAAGAGCAGGTAGACCGTTTGAATTCGGAGATTTCCTGTCTTATTACAACGGCACTTTCGCACGAAAGTACAACGATTGGCAGCGGTGTTTTCAGTAGTTATCACGCCATTACCGGAAATATTGAGCGGATCAGTGATCATGCGATGAATATCGCGGAATATTCGAAAACCCGCAAAAAGATGGGCGTGAAATTTTCGAAAAAGGAAAAGAAAGAAGCAGCCGGGCTTCAAAAGGTCTGTGATGAGTTGTTTGCTACACTAACGAATGTTAGTGATGATGTGGAAAAATGGCACGATATCATCGCGGAGAAAGAGCAGGAAATTGATGATCTCACGAAAAAATGCCGGGAACGCATGATGGAGCGCATTCAGAATGAAGAATGTTCTTATCAGGCAAGCATACTGTTTTCCGAGATGCTCACGGATTTTGAACGAATTGGAGATCATGCTTTGAATATTGCAGATGAATTACAGACGATTGCCTCGTTAGGAGCAGAAAATTGGACTTGGACTTTAGAAGAAAGGGGATTCGATGATTAGCCCTATTTTGATCGCCATGATTATTTTAATCTGTGTTTTTTTAGACCGGGTTTCTGACCGCTTTGGAATCCCGGTTTTACTTGGTTTTATATTGCTTGGGATCGTTTTTGGCTCCGATGGAGTGGTTAAGATTCCATTTGATAACTATTCTTTTGCAGAGCAGGTGTGTTCGATCGCCTTAATCTTTATTATGTTTTACGGCGGTTTCGGAACCAACTGGGAACATGCCAGACCAGCGGCGGGAAAAGCCGTTCTGTTATCGACGGCTGGTGTGCTTCTGACGGCTGGTGTGACCGGAATTCTCTGCCATTATATTCTTTCTATTTCATGGATTGAAAGTTTTCTGATCGGAGCACTGCTCAGTTCTACCGATGCGGCTTCCGTTTTTTCCATCTTACGATCCAAACAGTTAAATCTCAAATACAATACCGCCTCTCTGCTTGAATTGGAGAGTGGAAGTAATGATCCGGTTGCGTATATGATGACGGCAATCCTGATCACGGTTGCAAAGGGAAGCCTGAGTTCGTACCAGCTCATTCAGATGGTTGTTTTGCAGATTGGCGGAGGAATTGCATGTGGTGTTTTATTTGCCGCAGCGTCGGTCTATCTGATGAAGCACTGCCGGTTTTCTACGGATGGATTTGATATTATTTTCTCTGTGGGAGTTGCCCTGTTAGCTTATGCGATGCCGACTGCAATGGGCGCAAATGGCTATCTCAGTGTATATATTGTAGGAATTGTACTGGGAAATTCTGACATTAAGAATAAGCCCAATCTGGTTCATTTTTTTGATGGAATGACAGGACTTACACAGATTCTGATCTTCTTTTTGATGGGACTTCTGGCGTTTCCGTCAAGACTGCCGCAGGTGGTTTTGCCGGCACTCGTGATTGCGCTGATCGTGACATTTATTGCAAGACCATTGTCCGTAATCCTTGTTTTAACGCCATTCCGGGCAAAAGCAGCGCAGCAGATTCTTGTTTGCTGGTCGGGACTACGAGGCGCGGCTTCCATCGTGTTTGCCATGATGGCGACCCAGAGTCTGGATCTGGAAAATGACATTTACCACATTGTATTTACGGTCGTATTGTTTTCCATTCTTTTCCAGGGGGCATTGCTTCCGGCAGTTGCAAGAAAACTGGATATGATTGACGCGAGTGATACGGTATTGAAAACCTTCAATGACTATTCCAGCGAGGTGCCGGTTCAGTTTATCCAATTTATGGTAACAAGAGAACATGCGTGGTGTGGAAGGGCGCTCTGTGAGATCAATCTGCCTCCGGAGACCCTGGTCGTTCTTTTGGAGAGGGAAGGAAATAATATCGTTCCAAACGGGCAGACGATACTGCTGGAAGGGGATCGTCTGATACTGAGTGCTCTTGCACCGGAGGAAGTGACCGGAATCCGGCTGATTGAAAAACATCTGGAGGGAGGACACAAATATGTCGGAAAGAAATTAAGTGAGATCAAGACCGGAAAAAATGAATTGATCATTATGATACAGCGGGAGGGAAGTATTATCATTCCGAATGGAAATGACATTTTGCAGGTGGGGGACACGGTCGTTATCAATCGTTCGAAGTAAAGCAAAGCAATATTCCCTGTGCGCAGGCACGGTGATTCATTGCTTTTTGTATAGGGCTATGCAATCGTTAATAATTTTTAATAATTTTTTTGTTGCGTAGAATGGATATTTTGTTATAATTAAATATAGGGAATACTACCGATTGACGATTTTATGACAAAGAAGTGGAGTATATATGGTTAGTGAACAAAAAGTAAGATTGATGATTCATCTGGCGGACTACGAGTCGCATGAGGGAAAACAGGATTTTGCGCGAACAAAATATTACAAAATGGACTATATTCGGTTGCAGATTTTGAAAACACTTGTCTGTGTGACTTGTGCGGTCGTTTTGATCGCTGTGATCGCCGGATTGTACAATATGGAATATCTCATTACCAATGCGCTGGAACTGGATTATATCAGCATTGGACGAACATACCTTGTAATCTATATCCTGCTTTTGGGATTGTTTTCCTTTGTGACAGTCAGTGTATCTTCGATTCAGTATGAGTCGTCAAAAAAACGAGTCAAAGAGTATTATCTTGTTTTACAGGAGCTTATCCGCTATTATGAGAGGGAAGAAGTGGAAAATGGTAATAAGGAGGAGCGGAATCTATGATGATGGCATTGCTGGTTTTAAAGACCAGGTGTAAAGAATTTTATGAAAAAAACTATCGGATTGTCCGTTCTGTTTTGAAAATTGTGATCAGCTTGATCTTGTATAGTATTATTTTGTATCAGCTTCCATTTTCAAAGGAGCTTCGGGAATACGGACTTCCACTGTCCGTTATTCTGGCGCTGATCAGTGGATTTGTACCGGATTCGGTCATCATTTTTTTTACGGCAGTGCTTGCGGCACTGGAAATTTCGGCGGTGTCCTATCTGGTAGCAGCGTGTTTTTTATTTGTACTTCTTATCTATTTTCTGCTGTTTGGCAGATATGCAAAGAGTCAGAGTTATCTGGTTCTTCTGATCCCGGCACTTTGGCCGCTGAACATTGTATTTGCCGTGCCGATCGTAGCTGCATTGTTTTTAAATCTTGCGATGATTCCGGCATGCCTTGCAGGAGTGTTTGTCAGGTATATCCTGCTTGCTGTGGAAAACTATTATATGATTTCACAAAATTCAGTAGATACCGGAAATACGTTAGAAGGATTGCAGTATTGTATTCGGTTTCTTTTGGATAATAAGGAAATGCTGCTTTATATGATTACGTTTGTAATCGTTTATGTACTGGTATTTTTGATACGCCGTGGACGGTTCAGTCATGCGTCACAGATTGGAATTTTCGTGGGAATGGTTGCCGGAATGGCAGGCGTGATCGCCGGAAATGCGTTTTGGAAGATTGATACGGATCTTATGAAATTGCTGCTGGGGATGGCATTGACGGCGGTGCTCGCTTATCTGGTGCAGTTTTTCCGTATGACACTGGATTATACCGGGGTGCATAAATTACAATTTGAAGATGAAGATTATTTATATTATGTAAAAGCCGTTCCGAAGATGAAAGTTGCACCGGGAGATAAAACGGTGACGAGAATTGAAGAAGATCGGGACGAGGGAATGATCGACCTGAAAGAGGAGATCGAAAAAGTGTTGGAAGAAGATATGAATTCTGACCATAAATAAAGCCGAAAACAGGCAGGCAGGAGATGAGCACGTATGGAAATGATACGAAGTTTTTTCAAAGATTATGTGGCATGGCTTACGATGCCCGCAATTAATATTATAGATATTATTGAGATGCTTATCATTGCATTTGCTGTTTATCATATTATAATTTGGATCAAAGATACCCGTGCTTGGGCATTGATGAAAGGAATTGTAGTTTTGTTCATTGTATGGCTGATCGCGGTGGTCCTGGGGATGAATGTATTGTTATGGATTTTCCAGAATGCAATGGTGATCGGAATTACAGCAATTGTAATAATTTTCCAGCCGGAATTTCGTAATGCGCTGGAACAGCTCGGGCGGAAGTCGTTTTCGTCCATTAGTCCGTTTGACGAGAGCAAGTCAAAGGCAGAGAGGTATTCGGAACGAAGTATACAGGGAATTGTAAAAGCCGTTTATGAGATGGCAAAAGTGAAGACGGGAGCGCTGATCGTAGTAGAGAAGGAGATTCAATGCCGTGAATTTGAGAGAACCGGTATTCCAATCGATGCAGAGATCAGCAGCCAGCTTCTGATCAATATATTTGAACACAATACGCCATTGCACGATGGCGCAGTAATTCTGCGTGATAACCGTGTGGTATCGGCAACGTGTTATCTTCCGTTGTCAGATAATCTGGAACTCAGTAAAGAACTGGGAACCAGACACCGTGCAGGACTTGGTGTCAGCGAAGTCTCGGATTCTCTTACAATCATTGTATCCGAGGAAACCGGGGCGGTATCGACCGCGATGAACGGGAAACTGACACGCAATATGGATGCGGATACGTTGACGGAAATGTTGACGCGTGTGTCGAAACGTTCTTCGGACAACGCCAGAAAGAAATGGTGGAAGGGGGCAGACAAACATGAAAAACAAGTGGATGAAAAGCAGATTGATGAATAATTTCGGGTTAAAAGTGATCTCCCTTGTTGTGGCATTTATTGTCTGGCTTGTGATCATTAATACCACCGATCCGACCATTACAAAGAAGTTTACGGATATCCCGGTCAAAGTGATCAATGAAAATGTCATTACGTCGTTAAACCAGGTATATGAAGTGGTAGATGGCGACGTAGTAGATGTTGTCGTGAAAGGAAAACGCAGTTTTGTAGAAGAACTGACAAGTGATGATTTTTCGGCAACGGCGGATCTTAGTAAATTGTCCACGGTAAATACGGCCGGAATTCAGGTGAAATTGAATAAAGCGACCAAGGAAAATGTAGAACTTGACTGGAATAATGAGGTGCTGCGTATCTCACTGGAGGAAAAGGAGAGCCAGCAGGTTCGCGTCCAGATCGATACAGAAGGCGAACTGGCGGAATCTTATGTACTCGGCGATATCACCGCACAGCCGAATATTATAGAGATTTCCGGTGGAAAATCAAAGATTAAAAAGGTGGAATCCATCGGTGCGGTTGTCCAGTTGAAAGGACAAAACAGCGATTTTTCGGCGGATGTGACACCGATCTTATATGACAGTCAGGGAGAAGTGATCGATTCCTCTAATGTAACCTTCAGCAATGATACAATCCATGTTGAAGTAGAAGTTGTTCCGACAAAAACCATTCCGCTTTATGTGGAGGCGACAGGTACACCGGCTTCCGGATACCGTCATGTGCAGACGGATTATAAACCGGACAGTGTAGTGATTTCCGGAAAGAAAGCCGATCTGGAAAATGTTAAATCCATTAAAGTTCCGGTTTCTGTTGAGGGAGCAAAGGCAGATGTTGAGCAGGAAATTGATCTGACGCAGTATCTGTATAATACTGGCTGTAAATTGACCGAAGAAAATACGACGGTTTCAATCCGTTGTGTGATCGAGAAAAATGGAAAGCGTACATTTTCTTTTGTAAATTCAGATATCAATGTGAAGAATCTTCCGAACAATCTGAATTTTACGTATGTTAATGAAAATAAACGAAATAGTGTAACTGTACAGGGCGGAGAAGACGATCTGAGTAAATTGACATTGACGACACTGGGGGCGTACATTGATGTCAAAGGTCTGTCTGCCGGACGGCATACGGTAGAGGTGAAATTTGATCTGCCGGAGAATCTCAAACTAAAGTCAAAAGTGAGGGTAGAAGTCCTACTTACGCAGTCGGAGGATAACGCGGAGAAACCGACGGAAGAGCCGACTGCTACCCCGGGAGAATAGTACGTATCTGTACTATGACTTGACTTTCCTGTATTTTGGTGTAAAATAAAATATTGGAAAGAATTTGATTTGATGAAAAGAGAGGATGTAAGAGATGTTAAACTATAAACGGTATAAAAGAGTGCCGGTCGTAGACTTTAAAGAGCGTACCTGGCCGAATAAAGAGATTGAAAAAGCACCAATCTGGTGCAGCGTAGATTTACGAGATGGAAATCAGGCTTTGATTGAGCCGATGGTGGTAGAAGAGAAAATTGAATTCTTTAATCTGCTTGTAAAACTGGGATTTAAGGAAATTGAGATTGGATTTCCGAGTGCTTCCCAGATTGAATATGATTTTTTGAGACAATTGGTAGAGAGAAATCTGATTCCGGATGATGTGACGGTTCAGGTTCTGACACAGTGCCGTGAGCATCTGATTGAAAAGACATTTGAGTCTTTGAAAGGAATCAAGCGTGCAATTGTGCATATTTATAATTCTACTTCGACTTTGCAGCGTGATGTGGTATTCCATATGTCGCAGGATGAAGTAAAGCAGATTGCGATTGACGGAACCAAGATGGTTAAGAAATATTTGAAAGATTACGACGGAGAAGTGATCTTAGAGTATTCTCCGGAAAGTTTTACCGGAACAGAGCTTCCGTATGCGCTGGAGGTCTGTGAAGCTGTTCTGGATGAATGGGGTGCTTCCAAAGACAAAAAGGTGATCATCAACCTGCCATCTACGGTAGAGATGAATACACCAAATGTCTATGCCGATCAGATTGAGTGGATGTCAACGCACTTCAAAGACCGTGAGCGCGTTATTTTAAGTGTTCACCCACACAATGACCGTGGTACAGCCGTTGCGTCTGCCGAGCTGGCAATGCTTGCCGGAGCTGACCGCGTGGAGGGAACGTTGTTTGGAAATGGGGAACGTACCGGAAATGTGGACGTTTTGAATATTGCATACAATATGTTCTCTCAGGGAATCAATCCGGAGCTGGAGATTGAAAATGTAAACGAGATTATTGACGTATACGAGAGATGTAATAAAATGGATATTGATATGCGCCATCCTTATGCAGGAAAATTGGTATTTACCGCATTTTCCGGATCTCATCAGGATGCGATCAATAAGGGTGTTCAGGCAATGCACGAGCGTGGCAATGAGCATTGGGAAGTTCCATATCTTCCGATTGATCCAAGTGATCTGGGAAGAGAGTACGAGCCAATCGTGCGTATTAACAGCCAGTCCGGAAAGGGTGGTGTTGCCTTTGTTATGGATACCTACTTTGGGTTCAAACTGCCGAAGAGTATGCACAAAGAATTTGCAGATGTCATTCAGAAAATCTCTGAAAAACAGGGAGAAGTGGCACCGGATCAGATCATGTCAGAATTTAAAGCACATTACATTGACCGCAAAGAGCCATATCACTTCCGCCGATTAAAGGTAGAAGATCTCAGCGAAGAAATGCCGGAAAGTGGATTTGATACTAAGGTTTATCTGACATATACATTTGAAGGAAATGAAAAGACGATCGAAGCCTACGGAAATGGACCAATTGATGCCGTTCAGCGAGGATTGCAGGCAGAGATCAATATGCCGATCAAGGTACTGGATTATACAGAACATGCATTGCAGATGGGATCCAATGCCCAGGCAGCAGCCTATATCCATCTGATGGATGAGAGCCGCGGAATTGTGACTCACGGTGTGGGAATCAGTTCCAATATCACCCGTGCTTCCATCCGTGCACTGTTCAGCGCCTTAAACCGTTTTATTGCACATGAAGCAGTGAAAGAGTAATTTGAAGACGTTAAGCCCCCATATATTTCCATGTTCACCGAATATGCGCAGGCGCATATAGGTTCCATAGAAATATATGGGGGCTTTTTTAATTTAAAGTGGGCAAAATGTTAATTTGAAGTTATCCTAACCGTTAATCTATAACACCCCACTACCATTTCTTGCGAGACTATATGTGCTTGCGCATATTCGTCTCGCGGAGAGATGGTAGTGGGGTGAACTTTTACTTCATATTCTCGTTTGCTGTCGCTAACATCAGTTTGATTCGATTTAACTGATTTACTTCGCTGGCACCAGGGTCGTAGTCAACGGCTACGATGTTGGCGTCTGGGAAGGCGGAGCGGAGCTGTTTGATCACACCTTTTCCGACGACGTGGTTTGGAAGACAGCCAAATGGCTGCGTACAAACGATGTTTGGTACACCACTGTGAATCAATTCGATCATTTCACCGGTAAGGAACCAGCCCTCGCCGGTCTGGTTGCCGGCAGATACGAATGGAGCGGCATAGTCAGCCAATTCATAAATATTTGCCGGTGGATCAAAACGGCTGCTTTCTTCGAGTGCCTGACGCATTACCTTACGATAACGTTCCATAAACCAGATGGCAGCTTTGGAAAGAAGCTTCGTAGAGGCTGGTTTGCCAAGGTGTTCCGCTTTAAAAATATTATTGTAAGCACTGTACATGAAGAAGTCCAGCATGTCCGGACATACGGCTTCAGCGCCTTCTTCTTCCAACAGTTTAACGATGTAGTTGTTGGCGGCTGGCAGGTATTTTACCAAAATCTCGCCGACGATACCAACTTTCGGTTTCTTAACATCATCGCGAAGTTCAATGGCATCAAAATCTTTGATAATTCCACGGATGTTTTTGTGGAACTCCGAACGTTTCGGATGTTTTACCGCTTCGATACAAATCTGTTTCCATTTTTCATGAAGGGCATTGACAGAACCCGGCACTTTTTCGTATGGGCGGGTTTTGTAAACAACACGCATAAACAGATCGCCATATATCAAAGCCTGAATGGCACCATTGAGAAGACGGTAATTGATCTTAAATCCCGGATTCTTTTCTACACCGGCACTCAGTGAGATAACAGGCACCTGTTCCATGCCGGCTTTTCGCAGGGCACGGCGGATAAATCCGATATAGTTTGTCGCACGGCATCCACCACCGGTCTGGGTGATGATGATCGCAGTACGGTCAAGGTCATATTTGCCGGAAAGCAGAGCCTTCATAAACTGTCCAACGACAAGAAGAGAAGGATAGCAGGCATCGTTGTTGACATATTTGAGGCCGTAATCCAATTCGTCCTCTCCGGTAGGAAGCTGGACGATGTTATAGCCGGCAGCGGCAAGTGCCGGAACGACCATGTCGAAATGAATCGGTGACATCTGCGGTGCGAGGATCGTATAGTTTTTACGCATTTCCTCGGTAAAGGTCACGCGGTGGTAAGCGGCATCTTTGACCTCTGCTTTTACGCCCTTTCGCTCACGGTCTTTTACTGCGGAGATCAGAGAGCGGATACGGATTCTGGCTGCCCCTAGGTTGTTTACTTCGTCAATCTTAAGGACGGTACAGATTTTATTGGAACCCGTCAAGATGTCATTAACCTGATCTGTTGTTACCGCATCCAGACCACAGCCAAAGGAATTTAACTGGATCATATCCAGATTATCCTGCGTGCGTACAAAGGTTGCGGCGGCGTACAGACGGGAATGATACATCCATTGATCCATCGCGATCGTAGGGCGGTTGATCGGCTCCAGATGTGATACACTGTCCTCGGAAAGAACGGCAATATCATAAGAAGCAATCAATTCCGGAATTCCGTGGTTGATCTCCGGATCAATATGATACGGACGACCGGCAAGGACAATGCCGTGTTTGCCGTTGTCTTTCATCCATTTCAGGACTTCCTCGCCCTTGCGTTTGATATCTTCTCTTGTTTCTGTCAATTCTTCAAAGGCAGTATGGGCAGCCTGGCGGATCTCCGATTCCGCAATGCCGTTTTCCTTTGAAATGACTTTTACTAATTCGTCGGTAAGAATCTTTTCACTTTCGAAAGAAAGAAATGGATTCTGGAAAATAATGTCAGAACCGGCAAGCTCTTCGACGTTGTTTTTAATATTTTCGCCGTAAGAGGTAACGATCGGACAATTGTAATGATTGCCGGCACCCTCAAATTCACAGCGCTCGTAAGGCACACAAGGATAGAAGATGTAATCCAGTCCCTGATGGATCAGCCACATCACATGACCATGTGCCAGTTTTGCCGGGTAACATTCGGATTCACTCGGGATGGATTCAATACCCAGTGAGTAAATCTTCCGGCTGGATTTTGGCGAAAGAACGACTTCGTAGCCAAGTTCCGTAAAGAATGTAAACCAGAATGGATAATCCTCGTACATATTCAAAACACGCGGAATACCGACTTTGCCACGGTATGCTTTGTCCGCGGTCAATGGTTTGTAATGGTCGAATAATCGTTTGTTTTTATATTCAAATAAGTTTGGCACATCCTTTTTCTTTTTGGTAATTCCAAGACCACGCTCACAGCGGTTTCCGGAGATAAACTGGCGGCCGCCGGTAAATTTGTTGATCGTAAGGCGGCACTGGTTCGTACAGCCCTTACAACGAGACATGGAACTTTCAAATTTCAAAGCAATGATGTCCTCTAAAGGAAGCATGGTGGTAGGCATTCCTTCTTCGTAATGTTCGCGCGCGATCAGGGCGGCACCAAAAGCTCCCATGATACCGGCGATGTCCGGGCGTACTGCCTGACAGCCGGAAACGCGCTCAAAACTGCGGAGAACCGCATCGTTGTAGAAGGTTCCTCCCTGCACGACGACATTCGTTCCGAGATCTTTCGGATCCGTCAGTTTGATTACCTTCAGCAGGGCATTTTTAATGACGGAAATGGCAAGACCGGCAGAAATGTCGGCTACCGTAGCACCTTCTTTCTGCGCCTGCTTTACTTTGGAGTTCATAAATACCGTACAACGCGATCCAAGATCGATCGGGTTTTCGGCAAATAAGGCAAGTTTCGCAAAATCTTTGACTCCGTAATTCAAGGAACGGGCAAAGGTTTCAATAAAGGAACCACAACCGGAAGAGCATGCCTCATTTAACTGTACGCTGTCTACCGAGTTATTTTTAATTTTAATACATTTCATATCCTGTCCGCCGATGTCCAGAATACAGTCTACATTTGGCTCGAAGAAAGAAGCGGCATAATAATGGGATACTGTCTCGACTTCCCCCTCGTCCAACATCAGGGCAGACTTAATCAATGCTTCGCCGTAACCGGTCGAGCAGGAACGGACGATCGTTGCGCTGTCCGGAAGAAGTTCGTAAATTTCTTTCACGGCTTTGATTGTCGTTTTCAACGGACTACCGTTGTTATTATCATAGAAAGAATACAAAAGGGATCCGTCTTCTCCAACGAGGGCGACTTTTGTCGTCGTGGAACCGGCATCGATTCCGAGAAAAACATTTCCTTCATAATCGGCAAGATTTCCTTTTTTTACAGCATGGTTGTTGTGGCGTGCCGTAAAGTCTTTGTATTCTTTTTCCGAAGCAAACAATGGTTCCATACGGGTTACTTCGAATTCCATATGAATCTTGCTGCTCAATTTGTCCAATAATTGTTTTAAGGTTGTCTCGCCTTCGCCTTTTGAATTCATCGCGGCACCACTTGCGGCAAAAAGATGAGAATGTTCCGGTGCAATGATCGCATCGTCGGTCAGCTCGAGAGTGCGGATGAATGCTGCTTTTAATTCCGTAAGAAAATGAAGCGGTCCCCCTAAGAAAGCAACATTTCCGCGGATTGGTTTACCGCAGGCAAGTCCACTGATCGTCTGGTTGACTACCGCCTGAAAAATGGAAGCGGCAAGGTCCGGTTTGGAGGCGCCTTCGTTGATCAGCGGCTGAATGTCCGTTTTGGCAAATACACCACAACGGGAAGCAATCGGATAGATTGCCCGGTAATCTTTGGCATATTCATTGAGCCCGGCAGCATCGGTTTTTAACAACGTTGCCATCTGGTCGATGAAAGAACCGGTACCACCGGCACAGATTCCATTCATTCGCTGCTCGATTCCTCCGGTAAAATAAATAATCTTGGCATCTTCTCCACCGAGTTCGATTGCTACGTCGGTCTGAGGAGCGAAATCCTTTAAGGAAGTTGCTACACTGACAACCTCCTGAACAAAAGGAATGTCAAGGTGTTCCGAAATGGTTAATCCGCCGGAACCGGTGATCATCGGTGCGATTGCCTGATCACCAAGCTGTTCATAAGCGCGCTCAATGATGCCGCGAAGCGTTTCCTGAATATTTGCGTAGTGACGTTCATACGCAGAAAACAAGATTTTATTTTGTTCGTCGATAATCGCGATCTTGACTGTTGTTGAGCCAATATCTATACCTACTCTGTTCATACTAACCTCCATTATGTGAAACGTATATCTCTATCTTTATGAAAGTGCTTTACTACTTATTAAATGTGTTTTATAAAAAATGCGCTTTGAGTTATAGTATACGACAAAATTTGCGTTTTGTAAACAAAATTCGCGAGTAACTTAAAATTGGCAAATGAATATACTGTTAGAGAAGCAAATAGAATTGAGGAAATTTCATGAATCGCAGATATTGTAATGGAATGGTACATGTGATAAAACCGGGAGATACGCTGTATCAGCTCAGCCGGTATTACCGGATCCCGATGGCGATGCTGCTGCGCGCCAATCCTTATGTAGATGTGTACAATCTACAGGTGGGACAGGAAATCTGCATTCCGATGGTACGCTCTCATCAGGGGATGATCTGTATGCCGGCGCCAAAAGACGAACCATTGCCGGTAACAGCAGTGACCGACGAGACGGAAAACCAATCGCAGGTACAGTCGCAGGAAGAGAGCAGCATGAAAGTCTCCGAAAACGAAAACGCAGAAAATGAGACGGAAAAAGTGGCAGAAGAACCGTCAGAAGCACCAGAAGAAAAAGAAGTCGTTTCTTCCGAAAGTTCTTCTGACATCGAAGAAGAGAAAAAAGTGTACATCACCGATGGAAAACAAAGTCTGGGCGAAGTTTTGATGGCACATGAGACATCCTGGGAAGAATTCGTCCGGTTAAACAACTTAGATCAGGTAGCCTTGCAGGAAGACCAGATTCTGTACTTTACCAAATAGAACGAGAAACCCAGACAGCCGATTGAATACGGTTACACAATATAAATTTAATTTGTTTTGTTGCCGTTCTATTTAGAAAAATGAGATCAAAGATTTTCCATAAGGGATTTTGAACACCGTCAATGCATAGAGGGCGTAGTCTGCCCTCATGCACTGTTACGTGGATTAACGAAGCACGAGCGGTCCCGGAGGGAAATCTTTGGTTTCATTTTCTAATTAAAACGGTATAACAAAACAAATACAGTTTGACAAAGATTCCCCAAAAAAGTATAATAAAAATATCTATGTTTACAATTTACAAAGAATAGGAGGAAAGAAGCATGCTTCAAATTTTTAATACCGTCGAAGACGGACTACAGGAATTGGATCAAGTGACAGAAGGATGCTGGGTTGCACTGACCAAACCCACGATGGAAGAACTGGAAACCGTGTCGGCGACTACAGGAATTGATATGGATGATCTGCGTGCACCTCTGGATGATGAAGAACGTTCCCGTGTGGAAATAGAGAATGACTATGTTGTGATTTTGGTGGACATCCCTTCTTTAGATGAAAAAGACAGGTATGTGACGATTCCTCTTGGTATCTATACAACGGAAAAGATCATAGTGACCGTATGCCTAGAAGAGACACCGGTATTAAAAGCGTTTATGAATAACCGTGAACGAGAATTTTACACATTTAAGAAAACACGATTTGTATTTCAGATCCTTTACCGCAATGCAACTTCTTATCTGCGTTATCTGCGTATTATTGACCGCAAGAGCGAACAGATTGAAGAAAAACTGCATATTTCGCAGAGAAATAAAGAGTTGATCGAACTTTTGGAATTGGAAAAAAGTCTGGTTTACTTTACGACGTCGCTGCGGTCGAATGAAACGGTGCTGGAGAAACTGTTACGTACAGAGAAAATCAAAAAATATCCGGAAGATGAAGATCTGCTGGAGGACGTTATCGTAGAAAATAAACAGGCAATCGAGATGGCAAAAATTTACAGTGACATTTTGAGTGGAACGATGGACGCGTTTGCTTCCGTTATTTCCAATAACCTCAATGTGGTTATGAAATTTTTGTCAACCGTGACGATCGTACTTTCGATTCCAACGATGATTGCCAGCTTTTACGGAATGAATTTTCAGCATATTCCATTGGGGAACAACCCGTATGGATTTTATATTGTGACAGCGATCACGTTAATCGTAACCGTAGTTTTAGTATTCTTCTTTAAGAAGAAAAACTTATTTTAAAAGCGAGGTTTTTAATATTTATGAAATGGTTTGATAAGGTAGAGCGTAAATTGGGACGCTATGCGATTCCTAATTTGATGCGTTATATGGTTATCGTAAGCATTATTGGAAGTGTGATCGGACTGGTGGTTCCGGGATTTTATGAAATGTATCTGAGCCTCAATGTTTATGCCATCCTGCATGGACAGGTATGGAGAATCGTAACATTTCTCTTTTATCCGTATGTGAGCATTGGTTCCGGTGGCGCGCTGATCAATATGATATTCTTTGGTATCATGCTGTATGTGTATTACTGGATCGGCAATATGTTAGAGCAGATCTGGGGAAGATTTCGATTTAATGCCTTTTATTTTACCGGGATTTTATTGATCCTCATTATGACATTTGGCTATTATTTTGTCGTTTGTCATGCAAACGGACAGGCCCTGGCGCCGCAGATTGGATTTGGACTTGCCTGTCAGATCGATCTGAGTGATTTGAATCTTTCCATGTTTTTAGCCTTTGCTTTTCTGTTTCCGGATACGGTATTCCGTTTGTATTTCCTGATTCCGATCAAGGCAAAATGGCTGGGATATATTTACATTTTGCTGAATGTTGTTGAGATCGTGCAATATGCTCAGACCGGAGATTATCGTGGATACATGCGGATGCTTTTGATTGTGGCAGCACTTTTGGATTTTGTAATCTTTTATGCGATTGCAAGAGAGCCGCATTTGGGAATGCGTATGAAGCAGGCGAAAAAACGCCGCGTCATTTACAAAAATACGGCACAGCAGGCAGGGCAGCCAAGACACAAATGTGCAATTTGTGGAAGGACAGAGATTGATTCTCCGCAGCTTGAGTTCCGGTATTGCTCAAAATGCGAGGGAAATTATGAATATTGTTCGGACCATTTATTTACTCATGAGCATGTGAAACGTTCCTGAGTGAGAGATAATTAACAAGGAGGAAAAGAAGGAAGAGATGTATCAGGATATTTTAACGATTGCGGTAGTTTCAGTAATTGCCTTTTTGGCGCTTTACTGGATGTGGTTTCAGGGGGAAGTGGATGGAAGCCGCTTGATCGCAAAAAGTTCCATGAAGCAGCAGAAATTTAATATTATTCTTGTTCTGGTTGCGGCATTTATCGTGAAAGCGATATTGGCAGTAAAGAACGAGGGATACAGTGTGGATATTACCTGTTTCCGGGTTTGGTCGGAGACGGCGTTTACAAATTTCCGTGATGGGAATGTAACGGATTATCCACCGGGGTATATTCTTATTTTATGGCTGGTGGGAGCGATTCGTCATCTGTTTAATATTGACAATTATTCTACGACAGGATTATTTTTGATCAAGCTGTTTCCGATGCTGTTTGATCTGGCAGCAGCATATTTGATCTATGTCATGGCAAAGAAGAGATTTTCTGAGGGAATGTCACTTATGCTTTCGGCTCTTTATGCTCTGAATCCGGCAATTGTGGCAGATAGTTCTGTGTGGGGACAGGTAGATGGTACGTTATGTTTTGCCGTTTTGCTGACCTGCTACCTGTTTATGGAAGAAAAGAGAATTCTGGCATATTTTGCATTTTGTGGAGGTATGCTTTTAAAACCACAGATGGTTATGTTTGCGCCGATTGTTATTTATTCGATCATTGAGCAGGTATTCCTGCATGATTTCAGTTTCAAAAAAATGCGCAGGGATCTGATCGGGGGAATTGCAGCACTTTGTTCTATGGTTGTTGTGGCGCTTCCGTTTGGGTTGCAGGAATCGTTGGAAAAATATACGGGAACATTGGGAATGTTTGAATATTGTTCGGTCAACGCGTATAATTTCTGGGCGATCATTGGAAAAAACTGGCATGAACAGACGGAGAAGTTTTTGTTTATACCGGCAAAGACATGGGGAACGATTGCTATTATTATGGCAGTGGTTCTGAGTGCGCTGGTTTTCTTTAAAATGAAAAACGATAAGTCCAAATATTTCCTCAGCATGGTAGTGACCATTAGTGTTATGTTCTGCTTTTCAGTACGTATGCATGAGAGATATTTGATTCCGGCGATTGGGTTGCTGATGGCAGCTTTTATCTACCGCCCTTGTAAAGAATTATTTTACTGTCTGATCGGGTACTGGCTTGTTGTCTATCTGAATACTGCCCACGTTTATTATACATGGGTTGAACTTGAGACGACAGGACCGACGGGATACATTGTTGGGGCAACGGCCGTGCTGGCAATCTTTATGTTTGGTTATATTTTATACAGCATTTTTAAGAAGAGCGAGGTTGTCCGTGAAGCGAACATAGATGAGGGAGGAAAATCCAAAAAGAAAAGACAGGCAGTTCAAAAGCAGCCGGAAAAGCGATTTGAATGGAAAATTATTCCAACGGTTGTGATGGAAAAAATGACAA
This sequence comes from Roseburia sp. CAG:309, assembly GCA_000434115.1. GTDB lineage: Bacteria > Bacillota > Clostridia > Lachnospirales > Lachnospiraceae > Eubacterium_F. The sequence continues at coordinate 19,349 of FR894004.1, forward strand.
AGACGGATTACATTATTTTGTTTGCTATTATGCTTGTTTATGGTATCTTTGCATTCCATGATCTGGGAAAGGCAAGTGCTCCGGAAACCGGATGGGAAGGAACGCAGGCGGGACAGCAGATCGTGCTTGATTTTGGCGAAGTGAAAAATCTGAAAGAATTTGAAGTGTTTTCCGGCAGTTATGAAAATCGAAGCCTCTATATGGAACTTTCTAATGACGGAACGAATTATGTAAGTGGTGGAACGGCAAAAATTTCCGATGTTTTTAAATGGAATAATGTACAGCTTGTTGCAGACGGCGGTTCCGAAGCCACGACGCCATTTGATGTGAACACACGTTACATCCGTTTTACGACGGTAGAAGATTTGGTGACGTTAAAAGAAATGGTATTTAAAGATGCGGACGGCAATCTGGTCGTTCCGGTCAATAAAGACCAGTATCCGGAACTTTTTGACGAGCAGGAGGAGTACGACGATGCGCATACATTCCGCAGCGGTACGTACTTTGACGAAATTTATCACGCTCGTACAGCGTATGAGATGATTCATGATCTGTATAATTACGAAAATACACATCCGCCATTGGGTAAAATCTTTATTTCCCTCGGAATCCGTATTTTTGGCATGAATCCATTTGGATGGCGTATCATCGGTACTTTGTTTGGTATCGGAATGCTCCCGTTTTTGTATCTGTTTGGAAAGAGACTGTTCCATCAGACGTGGGTGGCAGGCGTGGTTACAGCATTATTTGCCTTTGACTTTATGCATTTTACGCAGACAAGAATTGCCACAATTGACGTATATGGTACGTTCTTTATCATAGCGATGTTTTACTTTATGCTTCGCTATGCACAGACAAGTTTTTACGATACAGAATTTAAAAAGACGTTGATTCCGCTTTTCTTAAGCGGTCTGATGATGGGACTCGGCTGTGCCAGCAAATGGACGGCGGTTTATGCGGCGGCAGGACTTGCGATATTTTTTGCTGCTATCATGCTTTACCGCTATATGGAATACCGCAGGGCATGCAATAATCCGGGAGGAAGTACCGGAACAATTGCACATCAGCATGTCATTGATGTGTTTAAGGGGAATTTCCTGAAGACAATTGGCGCATGTGTCGTATTCTTTGTTGTAATCCCGGGATTGATCTATCTGTTTTCTTATATTCCATTTAACGATGGAACGACAGATGGACTGTTTACCCGTATGATTCATAACCAGAAAACGATGTACAGTTATCATTCCCAGCTGGAGGCAACACATCCGTATTCTTCCACCTGGTATGAATGGCCGACGATGATCCGCCCGGTATTTTACTATTGCAATACCGTGGCAAATGATATGCGCGAAGGAATCAGTGCTTTTGGTAATCCACTTGTATGGTGGGCAGGCATCTTTGCCTTTATTTACATGATTTACTTGGTTGTAAAGAAAGTGGACAAGACGGCATTGTTCCTTGTATTTGCTTATTTGGTACAGTACGTTCCGTGGATGCTTGTTCCAAGATGTACTTTTGCTTACCATTATTTCCCGAGTGTGCCATTTGTTACAATGATGATCGGTTATAGCTTGTACCGTTTCATCGGAGAGAATAAAAAGAAACGTATTTTTGCTTATGCCTATGTTGCCGCAGCCGTGGGACTGTTCCTGCTGTTTTATCCGGTATTGTCCGGACAGCCGGTAAGTTTTGATTATGTACAAAATGGACTGCGCTGGCTGACAGGATGGGTATTAGTACTGTAGGGGGGACCCTGCAAAACAGGAGGAAACGATGAATCAGATTCGAAAAATTATAAAAGACCTGGACAAGGGAGTTGCGCCCCGTAAGAATCTTCCAATTTATGCCAATTATCTGGCAGATACGTATTTGAATTATGCTTCCATAGAATTGGTGTTTTCTGCCTATATGTTAGTGGAGACCTGTCAGGAAGGCATTGATCTGTCGGAAGAGGAAGAGCGCAGATACGATGAAGTGCGCCGGGAGATTCCGCATGTGTATGAAGAAAATGTGGAAGCGCAGAATGCCTGTATCGAACGGCTTGACCACATTCGTGGCGAGATCACACAGGTGATGGAGAAGTATACGTCCTATACTGATCAGCTGATCTGTTATGATTATGTATTGAAACACCGTAAGTTCGATTTTGAAGAGGAAGAGCCATATCAGAAAGATGTTTTTGCGACAGAAGAAGATGTGTTTGTCAAAGAACTGATGGCATTTCTCGTGGGAAACAAGGATCAGAGCATCGTCAAAGAACGGCTTCAGCAGCTGATGGGAATGATTCCGGTACACATGACAAAACAGCGCCTGATGGGAAAAATTCAGGACACCGGAAGTCTGTATATCGGAGGCGATATGGTATCGCTTGATAACTTTATCTATATGATACGTTCGGCTGCCATGCTTCAGAAAGCCGGTACGGAGACGGAAGAAGATGCCATTGCAGAACTTTTGAAGGAATTGCAGAATACGGATTTTGCAGGTTTGACTAAAGAATCGTTTGAGTCGATGAGTAAAGAACTGGAAAAAGCAGGAGAGTATATTTTGCGTGTGACCGATTTTTATTATCAGCTGCAAAAGGTAGTAAATGCGATGTATGCGCTCAGTCTTGCCAATTGTCATAAGAGGGAAGAGAGTGCCTTGTATGAGCATTGCCGTGAGGTTTTGATGCAAGTGGCGGAAGGCAGTCTGAACGAAGAAGGACTTGTTAAACTGGAAGGAAAGATTGAAACATATGTGGAAAAATCCAGTTATCTGGAAGCGGTCCTTTTTGAGATCAAATCGTCTCACAAAAAGATCATTGAAGAACTGGGAAAAGGCGAAGAATTTGATGCTTTTGCGAAAATAGCAAATTTGTTGTCCGACAGTTTGTTCATTGATATGGAACGTTTTGGAGAGAATGATACGGTCGAGGCTGCGGCAGAAGCGGAAAAGATCAAAGAACTGACCGGAGAATTGTCAGACTTTTTATCCACTCTTTCCAAACCGCTAAAGAAAGCGGTTATGGCAGAAGTGCTTGAAAAACTTCCGGTAGAATTTACCAATGCCGGGGAGATTGAGACATATATCCGAACCAATCTGTTTGGATGCCAGAATGAGGCAGAGAAGAAAGCTGCCATGATGGAACTGCGTGAATGGATGGATGAGGCGGCAGAATGGAGGAGCGAATGATTTTTTGGTACAAAGACCTTTACATGGACGAAAAGGTCCGAAAGCAGGAAAAAAAGTGCAAAAAAATCATTAAAGAACGAAGCATTTTCCAAAAACTTCCATGGAAAAAGAGCTTTTATATCATTACGCTTGCCGAAAATGAAAAAAATCTTTTTGAAATAATGAATACCGATCAATTGTTTTTCAAATATTATGGACAGAAGGAACTTTATGTCATTGGCGTTACCTCTGATTATGATGCGGCGGTAGCGGTTGTCGAACAAATCTTATGTGAAGGCTATGCCGCCTCGGAGGAGTTTTCGCCGAAACGTATATTTGAAAAGGATGATTTTTCGAGATAGGAGGAAGGTGATGTAGAGTGGCAGTTGTGCTTGCCATACTCAAAACAATTGGTATGATCTTACTGGTTCTGCTGGTGCTCTGCGTGCTCCTTCTGTGTGCGGCATTGTTTGTGCCGGTGCGTTACCGGGTTACGGTGGAAACAGCAGAAGAGATCGAGGTGAGATGTCAGATCAGCTGGCTTTTGCGGGTGGTCTATATCGTTCAGGAGACGATGTCAAGCGGCATCCGTATCCGTATTTTCGGAATCCCACTTGACAGGATCCGGAAAATCCCCTCCTTTTTCCGACGGACGAAAAAAACCGAGGAGAAGAAAGAAGAAACAAAAGAAACTCCGGAGACGGAAGAAGCTGTTATTGTAACAACCGATTTTTCAGATGAGCGTGTACAGGAAAATCCGCTGGCACAGAAACCAAAACCGGTATCCGGGGATAGATCAGATTCTCCGAAGAAAAAGAAGAAAAAAAGAAAGAAAAAAGGCTTTTCATTTGACAAAATATCAAGTATAATTACGTTTATAAAGGATCCGGCAAACAAACGCGGGATCCGTACCGTAAAAAAAGAACTGCTTGCGCTGCTTCGGTATGTGGCTCCGGAGAAGATCGACGGAAAGATCGTATTTGGGACAGGCGATCCCTGTACGACCGGCTGGCTTTTAGGAGCGGTAAGTATGGTGCCTCTTGCTTATACGGATGGACTTCAGATTTGTCCGGAATTTGAGGAAAAGCGGTTTCAGGCAGATGGTTATGTAAAGGGAAAGGCGCGGCTGATCTATATGGTGCGTCTGGTGATCCGTGGATATCTGGATCCGGATATCAAGCGATGGATCGATCAAGCATTAGGAAAGTGAGGAAATGAAAATGAGTGACAATAGTTTTAACAATACGGTAGAGTCTCTTTTTAAGGGGATGGACAATTTTATTACAACAAAGACCGTGATCGGAGATGCGGTACGTTTTGAGGATGGCACAATCGTACTTCCTCTAGTGGATGTAAGCTTTGGCGTTGCAGCCGGTGCATTTTCTGACGATAGCGCGAAAAAGAACAATGGCGGCGGTGGAATGGGTGGAAAGATCCAGCCAAGCGCTGTATTGGTGATCAAAGATGGAACATCCCGTCTTGTAAATGTAAAGAATCAGGATGGTATTACAAAATTGCTGGATATGGTTCCGGAATTTGTGGAAAAATTCTCCAAAAAGAACGAGAAAAACGAAAAAGACGGAGAATAAAATGCGAATAACGAAAAAAAATCAAAAAATTTGAATTTTTTTCTTGCATTCTATCAAAAGATTTGATAAAATAGTCGTGTTGTGTGTGAAACAAAAAATAAGGTTTTGACATAAGATTTTATAGAAGGAGGTGCTTTTCATGGCAAAGTGTGCAGTTTGTGATAAGAGTGTACATTTCGGTAACGCTGTCAGCCATTCTCATAGAAGAAGCAACAAAATGTGGAAATCTAATTTGAAATCGGTTAGAGTTAAGGTGAATGGTGGAACGAAGAAGATGTACGTTTGTACTTCCTGCCTTCGTTCAGGAAAAGTGGAAAGAGCATAGTCCACTCTATACTTAGAATAAGAGAGCCAATGACTGGAGACAGTGGTTGGCTTTTTTGACGTTCGGAATTTTCAGCAGGAGGTAAAGAGATTGTAACCAAGGATCAGACAGAGCAGTATAATACAGATGGCGAGAAAACCATTTGTGATAAAGAGCATGACCGCCATGCCGATACCGATCCAGAATAGGATAAAACCGAGTAATTTTTTCATAATCGCCTGTCCTGCACAAAGGAGAAGTTACTAGTATTCTATTCTTTTTCTCAAAAAACGTGAAAAGAATCGGGAAAGAATTGATTTTTTTTGTGTTTTGGTGTACAATAAAAACAACTATATTTTGAGTGAATGGAGGGTCAATATGAAGGGTGAACTTGATAATGAGATGGGAAAAATTCTCGTAGATGAAGATGTACTGGCAAAATATGCCGGTTCTGCCGCAGTGGAATGTGCCGGAGTAGTCGGCATGGCCTCTGTAAATATGAAAGATGGTATTGTCAAACTGCTGAAAAAAGACAGCATTCGTCATGGTGTCTATGTGAATGTAAAGGATAATAAACTCTATATCGAACTTCGCATCATTGTAGCCTATGGTGTGAGCATTATGACTGTTGCCGAAAATCTGGTAGAGAGTGTCAAATATAAAGTGGAAGAATTTACCGGAATGGAAGTCGGCAAGATCATTGTGCGCGTAGAAGATGTTAAAGTGGTTGACTGATGGATGAGAGGATACTAGTGTTGATATTTGGAGGTCAAAGAGAGTGAGCGTAAAAAAGATTGACGCTGCACTGGTGAGAAAATGTTTTCTCGCCGGAGCTGCGGCGCTTCAGGCAAAAAAAGAATACATTAATGAATTAAATGTTTTTCCGGTGCCGGATGGTGATACCGGAACGAATATGACGATGACGATCATGTCTGCTGCGGATGATGTGGCAGCCTTGGAAGATCCTTCGATGGAAACCCTTTGTAAGGCAATCTCAAGCGGATCCCTTCGTGGAGCCAGAGGAAATTCAGGCGTTATTCTTTCCCAGCTGTTCCGTGGGTTTACCCGTGTGCTGAGGGAAGTAGACGAGGCAGATGTGTATGTGCTGGGGAAGGCCTTTGAAAAAGCGGTGGATTCTGCGTACAAAGCAGTAATGAAACCGAAAGAAGGTACGATCCTGACCGTTGCCAAGGCAGGAGCAGAGAAGGCAGCACAGCTTGCACCAAAAAGCGAAGATCCGGCAGAGTTTCTGGAACAGGTGATTCGGGAAATGAACGAGACACTTGACCGGACACCGGAGATGCTTCCGGTGCTGAAAGAAGCCGGAGTGGTCGATTCCGGAGGAAAAGGTCTGGTAACGATCATGGAAGGGATATTAGATGCCCTTTTGGGAAAAGAGATTGCTTATGAACCGGTGAAAAAAGCAGCCGGCGGTCCGGTAACGACAGGAGCCGGAGCGACGGGAATTGAGACAGAGAACATCAAATTTGGTTATTGTACAGAATTTATCGTCATGCTCAACGGAGCAGAATTTACGAGTGAAGACGAGATTGAATTCAAACAATATTTGGAAAATATTGGAGATTCTATCGTCTGCGTGGCAGATGAAGATCTCGTTAAAGTTCATGTGCATACAAATGATCCGGGCCTTGCGATCCAAAAGGGACTCAGCTACGGAGAATTGACACGTATGAAGATTGACAATATGCGCGAAGAGCATAATGAACGTGTCATTATGTCCAATGAAAAAGCCGTTGCGAAAACAGCGGAAGAAGAATTGAAGAAAATGGAGAGCGTGCAGGAAAAAACGAGAAAACCGGAAGGGTTTATCTGTGTTTCGGCAGGAACCGGTTTGAGCGAGATCTTTACCGAACTTGGTGTGGATGTTATCATTGAGGGCGGTCAGACGATGAATCCGAGCACGGAAGACATATTAGAGGCAATTGAGCAGATAAATGCAGACACCATTTACATCTTGCCAAACAATTCCAATATTATTCTTGCGGCAAATCAGGCGAAGAGTCTGACGGAAGATAAAAATATCGTTGTAATTCCGACGAAAAACATTCCACAGGGAATCACGGCGATGATTCAGTATATTGACGGAAATTCGCCGGAGGAAAATGAGCGTGCGATGACGGAAGCACTTGATGAGGTTCGTTCCGGTCAGGTGACATACGCAGTCCGTGATACGACGATCGATGGTAAAGAGATCGCAGAGGGAGATTTCATGGGACTCAGTGATAAGACGATTGAAGCGGTAGGAAAAGATATCGTTGAGACAACCGTCGAACTGATCCATAAACTGCAGACACCGGACAGCGCCTTGATCACCATTTATTATGGAGCGGATGGTTCGGAAGAGCAGGCGAGAGAGATTGCAGAAAAGATCTGCGCAGAAGAGGAAGATCTTGAAGTGGAGATTGAAAACGGTGGACAGCCGGTTTATTATTACTTTATTTCGGTAGAGTGAGACAACATGAGGAGAGGCGCGAGGTGCTTTTTCGGGTACCCGCGTCTTTCCTATGTTAGTGAAAGAAGAAAGGACGTATTTTTGTGGACAAGCTTGTATTGATCGATGGGAACAGTATTGTAAACCGTGCCTTTTACGGGGTGCCGGATCTGACAAACCGCGAAGGACTGCATACGAATGCCATCTATGGATTTTTGAATATTTTACTGAAAATTTTGGACGAGGAAAATCCGACTCATCTTTTGGTGGCGTTTGATGTCAAAGCACCGACATTCCGTCATGAAATGTTTGATGAGTACAAAGGAACAAGAAAACCGATGCCGGGAGAACTCAGAGAACAGATTCCGGTATTAAAAGAAATCCTTTCTTCCATGAACATTCAGATGAAAGAGCAGGCGGGGATTGAAGCTGATGATATCCTCGGAACGATGGCAAAGACCGGAGAAGCGCAGGGGATGGAAGTTTCGGTGGTTTCCGGGGACCGCGACCTTTTGCAGCTGGCGACGGATAAGATCAAAGTGCGTATTCCGAAGACAAAAGGTGGAAAAACAACCGTTTTGGATTACAATCGTCCACAGGTCATTGAAGAGTACGGTGTCACACCGGAGCAGATCATTGATCTCAAAGGACTGATGGGGGATTCTTCTGACAATATTCCGGGAGTTCCGGGAGTTGGCGAAAAAACGGCGGTAAAAATATTGACATTATTTGGAACAGTTGAAAATGCCATCGCGCATGTCGAAGAAATCACACCAAACCGTGCGAAAGAAGCCGTAAAAAACAATACAAAACTGGCTCTTCTCAGTAAAAAACTGGCAACGATCAAAACGGACTGCAAGCTGGGGGTAAAATTAGAAGAGTGCAGAATGCAGGAGATGTTTACGCCGGAAGCATATGAAAAGATCAGTGTCTTGGAGTTTAAGTCCTTGATGAACCGGTTTGAAAAAGATACAAAAAACAATGCAGCAGTGGAAGATAAATTTGAAACGATCCAACGTGCTGCACAGCTTCACAGCTACGTGGATGACTGTATTGCAAAGGGGATGCTGTCATTTAAGCTGCTTTGCAAGGAAAAGGCAGACAAAGACGGACAGACCAATGGCCAGATGACGTTATTTATGGAAGAAGAGGGAAGTCTGTTTGGCGGTGCCATTACTGCGGATGGAGAAAAGGTATCGTTCTTTGCTATAGGCGGCGAACTGTCAGAACAGGTGGTAAAAGACGAACTGGAGCGTGCCAAAGAGGCGGGTGTGACATTTATTACCAATGACTTAAAAAAACAATTGCCGGAATTGCCGGAACTTGATGAAAAGAAATGTTTTGATACGAGTGTGGCAGCCTATCTCATTTATCCGGTACAGAAGGGATTTGAGGAAGAAGATATCAGTGCAGAATATGCGGAATTTGTCATGCCACCATATTCCCAGATGTTTGGGAAGAAAACATTGTATCAGATGTGGCAGGCGCAGCCGGAAGACGTGACAAATTATGCCTGTTACTGTGCCCTTGTTTCGTTTCTTTCGTATAAATCATTACACCGCAAACTAAAGACAATGAAGTCGTATGAGTTATTTGAAGAGATTGAGATGCCCCTTGTATTTACGCTGTACCGTATGGAGCAGGAGGGAATTTATGTAAAACGAGAAGCTTTGCGTCAGTACAGTGAAAAACTGGGAGAGCGGATTGATGTGTTGGAGCAGGAGATCTATGATCTTGCGGGCGAAGAATTTAATATCAATTCGCCAAAACAACTTGGTGTGATTTTGTTTGAAAAACTCCGGATGCCATATGGAAAGAAAACGAAGACCGGGTATTCGACTTCGGCAGAAGTGCTGGAGAAACTGCGCTTTGAAAGCCCGATTGTAGAAAAAATACTGGAATACCGCCAGCTGACAAAATTAAAATCGACCTATGCAGACGGATTGTCCGTTTACATTGATATGGATGGACGGATCCGCACGACCTTTAATCAGACGATCACGGCGACAGGGCGATTGAGCAGCACGGAACCGAATTTACAAAACATTCCAATCCGAATGGAACTTGGCAGACAGATTCGTAAAGTATTTGTTCCGAAGGAAGGCTGTGTGTTTTTGGATGCCGATTATTCTCAGATCGAACTCCGTGTGCTGGCACATATGTCGGGTGATGAAAAACTGATCGAGGCGTACAAGGAAAATGCGGATGTACACCAGACGACGGCATCTCTCGTATTTCACGTGCCATATGACGAAGTTACTCCAATGCAGAGAAGAGATGCCAAAGCGGTAAACTTTGGAATTGTGTATGGAATCAGTGGCTTCGGCCTGTCGCGGGATCTTGGGATCACGAAAAAACAGGCAGAACAGTATATAAAGGATTATTTTGAAACGTATCCGAAAGTGAAAGAGTATATGGATTCGCTGGTGGAAATGGGAAAAAGTAAAGGGTATGTGACTTCTCTTTACGGCCGCCGCCGCCCGATTCCGGAATTGTCTGCGAAGAATTTCATGCAGCGGCAGTTTGGGGAGCGTATTGCGATGAATTCACCGATTCAGGGAACGGCAGCAGATATTATAAAGATTGCGATGAACCGTGTGGATGCGAGACTGCGGAAGGAAAACATGCAGTCGCGCCTGATCCTGCAGATTCACGATGAACTTTTGGTAGAGACAAAAATAGAGGAAATAGAGGAAGTGTCTCATATTCTGAATGAGGAAATGATTCATGCGGCAGCATTGAAAGTGCCGTTGATCGCCGATGTGAAGCAGGGAACGACCTGGTATGAGGCAAAATAGAAACAGCACCGGACTGTAACGAAGGAGGAAGACCATGATCATAGGAATGGCGGGAGGAGTAGGCAGTGGAAAATCAACCGTTCTTTCGATATTGAAACAATATGAAAAAGTGCGTATCTGTATGGCAGATGAACTGGGACATCAGGCGATGGAACAGGGGACGAAAGCCTATGAAAAAATTGTGGCCCATTTTGGAAAGAAGATCTGCGATGAAAGCGGTGCGATCAACCGAACAAGACTGGGAAAAATTGTATATGCTAATGACAGACAGCTGGGAATGCTCAATGAGATCATTCATCCTGTCGTGTGGGAAGAGATTGCCACGCAGGCAGCAAAATACGGAGAGGACAATCTGTTTTTTGTAGAGAGTGCCATTCTTTATGAGAGCGGACTCGATAAACTCTGCAATGAGGTCTGGGGAATATTGACGGAGGATACCCTGCGTTTTAAACGATTGCAGGAATCCCGCGGATATTCGCGTAAACGGGCGGAAAGCATTATGCAGAAGCAGGTTTCTGCGTCATTTTTGAAGCGGCATTGCGACCGGCTGATCCACAATGATGGCAGTGAAGAAGAACTGGAAGCAGAGATTGCACGCATTATGAGTGCTTATGGAACCCGCCGAGGTAATGGTGGAAAATAGAGAATAGATGTGATATACTAGAAAGAAGTGGAGAAATCCACGGGCAGTATGAAATGAATGAGGGATGACTATGAACAATAGCAGAGAAGATTATGTATTTGGCTTGGATATTGGTACAAGAAGTATTGTTGGGACCGTTGGTTATCGTATCGGGACGGACCGTTTTGTTGTTGTGGCACAAAAATCTCTGGAGCATACGACGCGTGCCGTGATCGATGGACAGATTCACGATATCGCCACGGTGGCAGATGAGATCGCTTGTGTGAAAAAGCAGCTGGAGGTGGAAATCGGGCAGAAACTGACGAATGTCAGTATTGCGGCTGCCGGCCGTGTGCTGAAGACAGAGACGGTGTATGTGGAACACGAAATGCAGTCGGAGACCCGGGTGACCCAAGAACATATTCATTCACTTGACAGCATAGCGGTAGAAAAGGCATATGACCGCATTCGCCAGCAGAATGACCATAAAGGCAAACATTTTTACTGCGTCGGATATTCGCCGGTAAAATATTATCTGAATGGATATCCGATGGAGATGATCGAAAAACATATGGCATTGTCCATCGGTGTGGAGATGATTGCAACATTTTTGCCGGATGAAGTCGTAGACGGATTGTATCAGGCGGTCGAGGATGCCGGACTGCATGTGGCAAGTTTGACATTGGAGCCGATTGCGGCAATCAATGTGGCGATTCCGGAGCGGTTCCGCCTTTTGAATATTGCATTGGTCGATGTAGGAGCCGGTACGTCTGATATTTCTGTCGTTAAGGAAGGCAGCGTCATTGCCTTTGGCATGATGCCGCTGGCAGGAGACGAGATCACGGAAGCAATCGCGAAGCGGTATCTGACTGATTTTGAGACGGCTGAGAAAGCCAAAAAAGCCGCCGACGGGAAAAAAATGGTAACTTTTAAAGATATCATGGGTGAAACAGTCAAGGTTTCTCGGGAAGAGATTCATGAAGTGGCTGCGCAGGCGATAGATTCGATCGTGAGTAACGTCGCACAGAAGATCATCGAATTAAATGGCAATAGTCCGGTCAGCGCGGTGTTTGTCGTCGGAGGAGGCGGAAAAATGCCGGGCTTTACGGAAAAACTGGCGGTTAAGCTGAATCTGCCGGAAAACCGAGTGGCGATCCGTGGTGCCGAGGTATTGCAGCAGATTGATTTTAGCGCAACGAATGTGAAAAAAGATTCCACTCTTGTGACACCGATTGGAATCTGTCTGGAATATTATGAGCAGAAGAGCAGTTTTATTTATGTAAAAGTAAATGAAGAACGCGTGAAAATATACGATAATGGAAAAGCGACGGTTTTGGATGCCTGTATTCATGCCGGATTTGCGCAGGACAGCCTGTTTCCTTCCCGTGGGGACAGCGTGCATTATAAACTCAATGGAGAAGAGCGCGAAGCCAAGGGATATCTTGGGGAAGCGGCAGAAGTGGCAGTAAATGGAAAAGAGACGAATCTGAACCAGCTGCTGCAGGAAGAAGACCAGGTGCGTATCAAGCCTGCGACAAAAGGCGAGCGGGCACATTTGACACTTGGCCGCATCAAGGAGTGCCAAAAGAAGATAAGTGTTCTCTTTTTTGGCGAGAAACTGGAATATCCGGTCAAAGTGTATGTCAATGGAAAGCCGCAGGATGACCGGTATGTGGTTCGTGAAGATGACCGGATTTCGGTGGATGAGACATGTCGGATCGCCGAATTGTTTGAGTATAAAAAGATACCTGAGCGGGATGATATTTTACTGAATGGCGAGGATACCACATGTACCCACCGGGTGACCGATGGGGATGAGGTGGAACCGGTACCGCAGATCAAGCAGCCGCTAAAACCACCGAAACTATTGGAACCGCCGAAAAAGACACCGACCTCTACGGTAGTGGAAGATCTGGTAAAAGAAGCACAGAAGCAAGCGGAGGAACCGGCAGAAGATCCGTTACTGGCTCCGCCGAAACCACTGCCTTCCTGGGCAGCAGATCTGCCATTTATGACAAAAAATCATGTAATGCAGGAAGAACCGGTGACTGTTGTGCAGAACACGGTTTTGCAGGAGGAGAAGGCAGAACCGGCGCCTGCGGCAGCAACCC
>FR894004.1:32418-35385 GCA_000434115.1 Roseburia sp. CAG:309
TAAGGATCAAAGTTGAGATCAATGGGACACCGACGCTTTTGCCGGAGAAGGCAAAGCCTGTATTTGTAGATCTGTTTGATGTGTATCCAATCGATCTGACAAAGCCGGGAGGAAAACGGATGGTTTCGAGACTCAATGGAATCGATGTTATCGATTTTACAATGCCTCTTCACGAAGGAGACCGGGTAGATCTGTATTGGGAAAAGTAACGCGACAGGAGAGACCAGGATGGAATTGTACAGTATTGCCAGCGGGAGTAGCGGAAACAGTATTTTCGCGGGAACGTCGGCAGAGAATACCGGTATTTTACTGGATGCCGGGATCAGTAAGAAAAGAATTGAAGAAGGATTGGCGCAGAGACAACAGTCGATGGAGCAGGTAGAAGCCATTTTCATCACACATGAACATGCCGATCATATCAGCGGGCTTGGCCCTATTGCACGAAAATATGCGATACCAATCTATGCGACAGAGGGAACGATACAATACATACGGGAAACCGGGAAATGCGGAAAAGTGGATTCGGATCTGTTTCGCTGTGTACGTCCCGATGAATCCGTACATGTCGCCGGTATGGAGGTCACACCATTTTCCATTTCCCACGATGCCGCAGATCCGGTAGGATATACGATGCGGGCAGAGGGCAGGAAACTGGCAGTAGCCACGGATATGGGAGAATATACCGATTATACGATCTCCCATTTGCAGGATTGTGACGGTATGTTGTTGGAGGCAAATCATGATATCAATATGCTTCAGGTCGGCAGTTATCCGTATTCGCTGAAAATGCGCATCTTAGGAAAAAAAGGACACCTTTCCAACGATGCCTGCGGACGGCTTTTGAAGCAGTTGATGGCACATAAGTTACGACATGTTCTTTTGGGGCATCTCAGTCACGACAATAATTATCCGGAACTTGCTTATGAGACGGTAAAATACGAGTTGACGCAGGAAGAAGGCATGGTGCCGGGGAAAGATTTTGTATTGGATGTTGCACGTAGAAATGAACCCACTCCACCGATTTTGGTGCAAGGTTAATAGATTACAATAAGAAATGGAGATTATTATGAAGAAGACAATTATTACGGTAGTAGGAAAAGACAGTGTAGGAATCATTGCAAAGGTATGTACGTATCTTTCAGAAAAAAACATTAACATTCTGGACATTTCCCAGACGATCGTGGATGGGTATTTTAACATGATGATGATCGTAAATATGGAAGATGCAACAAAAAGTTTTGCTGAAATTTCAGAAGAACTTGAAAAAATGGGCGAAGAGATCCATTGTATCATCCGCGTACAGCGGGAGGAAATTTTTGACAAAATGCACCGCATCTAAGGAGGATAAAAACTGTGATTAATATACATGAAGTAATTGAAACCAATGATATGATCGAAAAGGAAAATCTGGATGTGCGAACCATTACAATGGGAATCAGCCTGTTGGACTGCATTGACAGTGACCTGAATAAAGTATGCGATAACATCTACAACAAGATCACGACGATGGCAAAAGATCTTGTTAAAGTCGGCGAAGAGATCAGCATGGAGTACGGTATTCCGATTGTAAACAAACGTATTTCCATCACACCGGCAGCTCTGATCGGCGGATCGGCCTGCAAAAGTCCGGAGGACTTTGTACAGATTGCGAAAGCGCTTGACCGTGCGGCGAAGACGGTAGGCGTAAACTTTATCGGCGGCTACACGGCACTGGTATCGAAGAAAATGACAAAAGCAGATGAGTACCTGATCCGTTCAATTCCACAGGCACTTGCCTGTACAGAGCGTGTGTGCAGTTCGGTCAACGTTGGTTCGACAAAGACCGGTCTGGATATGGATGCCATTCGATTGATGGGAAAAATTGTAAAAGATACGGCAAAACTGACAGCCGATCAGGATTCCCTTGGCTGTGCCAAACTGGTTGTCTTTTGTAATGCGCCGGATGATAACCCATTTATGGCAGGTGCGTTCCACGGTGTTACGGAAGGTGACGCAATCATCAATGTCGGTGTCAGCGGCCCCGGTGTAGTAAAAACAGCACTTGAGAGTGTAAAAGACAAAGATTTTGGAAAAGTATGTGAGACAATCAAAAAGACGGCATTTAAGATTACCCGTGTCGGCCAGCTGGTGGCATATGAGGCATCACGCCGTCTGAATGTACCATTTGGTATCATTGACCTGTCTCTTGCACCGACTCCGGCAGTTGGAGACAGTATCGCGGAGATTTTTGAAGCACTTGGACTCGAGCGTGCGGGCGCACCGGGAACGACGGCTGCTCTTGCCATGTTAAATGACCAGGTGAAAAAGGGCGGTGTTATGGCATCTTCGTATGTCGGCGGCTTAAGCGGTGCGTTTATCCCAGTCAGCGAAGATCAGGGAATGATCGATGCCGTCAATGACGGTGCCTTGACATTGGAAAAACTGGAAGCGATGACCTGCGTATGTTCTGTAGGACTTGACATGATCGCAATTCCGGGAGATACAAAAGAAACGACCATCGCCGGCATCATTGCCGACGAGATGGCAATCGGTATGGTAAACCAGAAAACGACGGCTGTCCGCGTGATCCCGGTACAGGGCAAGAAGGTCGGAGATACGGCAGAATTTGGCGGTCTTCTTGGTTATGCACCGATCATGCCGGTCAATACATTTGGCTGTGATGACTTTGTCAATCGTCCGGGAAGAATACCGGCTCCGATCCACAGCTTTAAAAACTAGGAAACGATTCAGAAAATATCAGGAGGCTATATGTTAGAGCAGATTGACTATAAGACTATTTTTCACTATTTTGAAGAAATTTCAAAAGTACCAAGAGGTTCTTATCACAACGAGAAAATCAGCGATTATCTGGTGCAGTTTGCAAAAGAACGCGGAATAGCCTATCGACAGGAAAAATGTGGAAATGTTATTTTCCGGAAACCGGCTTCTCCGGACTGCCGTTCCGGTAAGACCGTTATGATGCAGGGA
>FR894005.1 GCA_000434115.1 Roseburia sp. CAG:309
ATGTCAGTGGAAACATAGATAATGACACAATCAGAATCCACGTCATATAAAATATATTCTTATGCTTTTTAGTCGTTGGCACAAAGGTATCCTGAAACAGAAAAAAGCATATCACTTCCATGAGAACAATAACAAAACTCTGCATGTATTCCATTTAAAAATCACCTCTTTTGCGTAGATAATTTTTTCGCACCTCATTTTTAAGGTATTTCGGAAAATGCAGCATGGTTCCGTCTATAAGTACCACATCCTGATCCAGCAGTTTTTCAACATGATTCACATTTACCAGAAAACTTTTCTGAATCCTAAGCATATCATCGGAAGCGATTTCTTTCTCAATATCATCAAGCTTTTTGTATAGACTGTATTCATCTATCTTTCCACGGGAAAGTACATGGAATACTGCCCGGTGATCCTTGTATTCTATATACACAATATTGCTTACACGAATTGCCATATCTCCGACTTTGGAAAATTTGTAAGTAATTACTTTATGATCTTTCTTAATTCTTCTCAAGATATTTTTCAAGGCTTCCCGCAAATCCGCTTCCATTTTTTCATAATCTTTTATTACGTACCAGCTTGCCTGTACCTGATAACCGGTTGTAGCATATTTTACATACGCGGTAACAAATACCAAAAAAACATCCTCACCGTATTTGCGAAGATATCTTGCCGTTTCAATGCCATTAAGTTCCTTCATCTGCATATCTAAAAACACGATATCGTAGTCCCCTACTTTTTCCTTCAACTGCACAAATTCCTCGCCGGAGTAGAACTCATCCACATGATGATCCACCTTTTGCTCTGTCAAAAATGCTTTTACAATCTCCGAAATACGCTCTACAAATATCTTTTCATCATCACATATTGCTATCTTTACCATAAACAGCCCCTTCTTTCGCGCTTTTTTATCCTTTCTGTATTTTGTAATATTATACCATTTCTTTCGGAATTTGTGAATAGACAGCTTACACATAAAGTTACAAATTCTTAGTGCTTTACTTGACATTTTTCAAAAAAATATGCACAATAACATTAATTTTTGTAACAAATTTTACTTTTTTGACACTAATAGATAGAACAACGAAAGGAGATCCTATTATGCTTTCTATGGAAGACGTCTACCGAGAACACTCGCATATGGTATACCAATATCTTCTTTCGCTTTCTCATGATGCCGATCTGGCAGAGGAACTGACACAGGAAACTTTCTATCAGGCAATCCGAAGAATAGATTATTTCAATGCAGAAAGCAAGGTGTCTACGTGGCTATGTGGCATTGCTAAAAATCTATTTTATGCCTATTTGAGGAAACATCCTCCGACAGAAATATTAGATGAAAACAGCACACTTTGTAAAAGTGCAGAATCAGAAGTAATGTCCTCGTTGGATAAAATGGATTTGTTAAAACAAATTCATCTTCTGAAAGAACCCGGACGCGAAGTGATTCATCTCCGTCTGTATGGCAATCTGTCTTATGCAGAGATTGGCGAAATCATGGGAAAATCTGAAAACTGGGCACGTGTGACATTTTACCGCGCCAAAGAACAATTGCGAAAGGAGCTTCAAAATGACAAATAATACCTCTCTTCCCTGCGATATTGTGCAGGACCTTTTGCCCTCATATGTAGATGGCATTTTAAGTGACACCGGCACTTGCGCTGTTGCCAAACATTTACAATCCTGCAAAGCCTGCCACGATATGTATGATGATATGGTAACCGATGAATTGCGCCAAGACAATACAGACCAGCAGGAAAAAGAAATCGATTATCTCAAAAAAGTCCGCTCAAAAACCAAACATTTTACCCTCGCTGCGATCCTGATCGCAGTCCTTCTGGCAGCAAGCGGCACCGCTGTTTATTTTCTGATATTTAGTGGAGAATACATTTTAAATAGCGTAAAATATAGCCTTCAAGTTTCTTCAAATTCCTTGAAAATAGAGGGCATTCTGCCAGATGACTTTACAACAGGAACGCAGAAAATAGAAGAAAAAGACGGTGTCATTTCACTTACTTTGCCAGCCAAAAAGAAGACGTTTTTATCTTTTCACAAAAATTATAACGTTTCCTACACTTCCAAAGCGGCAATTCGCGAAGTTCGTGTAAATGGAGATATCCTCTGGCAGGATGGAACATCGATCACCGCTTACGTGAACCGGGTTTACAAGAGCAAACATCCTTACATTGGTTCGGCTTCCGACAATGCTTCTTTGGCTCTTGCTCTTGGTGTCGAAGATTCTTTCGGCGGTTTTACTTCAAAACTCCAAACCAGCAAGCAGCCTTACGGCTGGACTATCTGTCTTAGCGAACCGCAGACCGCCGCCGAAGAGATCCTGCGCAAAAAGATGACAACTTATGCTTATGCCATCCTTGCTTTGATCGACAATGTAGATTCCATCACTTGGGAGTATAGTGATACCTCGGCACAAAGCCACACCTACACAATAACTACGGAGGAGGCAAACAAGCAACTCGGCAATGACATCAAAAAAACCGCAGAAACTATCTGCGACTTTCAAAAATTTGCAAGGGAAATCGGATTGGAGTGAGATTTGCCGCCGAGGCGCAGCCGAGGGGGCGCTTCCTTGCACCACTGCAATGACTTGCTTTTCCAGCTTCTTACCAGCTCAAAAAGCAACCTACGTCGCCTGGTTTCCGTTGCAGGTTGCCTCCCCCCCAAAACCCCTGGCTTCCTCCAGCACCGGTGCAAGTTCTTCGCACGTAAAATCATAACTGATAATAGACAACGCCTTATAAAAGAAAAACACCCGCTCCGGGTCCGTCGCCAAAGTACAAGCGCCCACACCGCCATATGTGTCACTCGCCTCCGCGCCAACACTGTCGTTCCTAGCTGTGCTGCCCTCGCTTTCTTTCCATATTTTTACAGCCATTGCCTGGATCAACCCCAGAAGTTCACGCTTCATCTTTTGCTCTTTTCCCTCGCCAGCAATTTCTTTCATGTCAAAATCCGAGGTATTGCCGCAAGGTGCCGCACAAAGGCGGCACCCCGGGGAAACTGTGTATTTTTCGTCGCGGACTTTGGCAATGAATGACGCCAGATCAGCCTCCGTAAGATCTCCGTCAGGAAAATCCGGGGATGTCATAGCCAGTCCTTCCACCACGATAGCATCTGTATTTTCTGTTTTAGGATTTGTTCCACAGGCCTTTACCAAACCGATCAGCGCGCCTGTCAGCAGATCCTGTAACTCCTTTTTCTGCATCTATTTCCCTTTCTTCCAAAAACAGTATCATTCCTAGAAACGGTGTCAAGCCAGTTTCCATCAATCCAGTTTCTTTCCGTCAATTGAAATCGTTACGACCTGCCATGGAATAAACTTGCCACTCTCCTGAATTGCTTTTTTCGCCGCCATTTCGAGACCGCCACAGCAAGGAACTTCCATGCGCACAATTGTCACTTCTTTGATATCATTGTCGCGGATGATTGTCGTCAGTTTCTCGCTGTAATCAATATCATCCAGTTTCGGACAGCCGATGATCGTTACCTTGCCGCGCATAAATTCCTGGTGCATATTAGCATAAGCATAAGCGGTGCAATCCGCCGCGATCAGGAGCTTTGCTCCATTAAAATACGGTGCATTGGTTGGTACAAGTTTGATCTGGCATGGCCATTGGGCAAGCTGGGAAACGGGTGCTTTAACAAAATTAATTTCCCCCGCCAAAACATCCTCTTTCTCTGCCTGCTGGCGAAGCATACGCATACGGCTTCCCGGACAGCCGCCAGTCGGCTGAGGTGTTGCCTCAGTTGATTGGGATGCCCTATCTGCCGGCTGAGATGTTGAACCTGCCTGAGATGCCGCGTGTTCGGAAGACGCCGCACCTACCGCCGTTTCTGAAACTTCCGGTTTTCCATCCTTTTGTTGTGCGGCGCGTTTTTTCATATTTTCTTTTACCGCTTCTTCGTCGTATGCCGCTGCCTCACGCTCAACAAACTTGATTGCTCCCGTCGGACACGTTGGGAGGCAGTCGCCAAGTCCGTCACAATAATCATCGCGGAGAAGTTTTGCTTTTCCATCCACCATTCCGATTGCACCTTCGTGACAGGCAGAGGCGCAGGCGCCGCATCCATTACATTTATCTTCATTTATTTGAATAATTCTACGTACCATTTGTACATTCATCCTTCCTTTTTGTTGATTTTGTGATTTCATTATAGTAAAATAAAAATAAAAAATCGGTGGTTATAACAACGAAAGGAGAAAAAATTGAAAAAAATTATCAGACAATTATCGAACAATGCGATTTTTCAAGATTTTGACGAAAATGACTGGCATAGATTAGAGACTCTTTCTTTATTAAGAAAGAAATCTTATAATAAGGGAGAAATTCTATTTTCCATGGGAGAAAACACCAGCGAAATAGGCATTATAATAGACGGTAGCGTAGTTATTGAAAACAACGATATTTTAGGTAATTCAACCATATTAAATAAGTTGGAAACAGGAGATGTTTTTGCAGAAACTTATGCCATCACAGAGACGCCTATGATGGTAGATGTTGTCGCTGCGCAGGCATGCAGGATTGTATTTTTTAATGTGCGGAATTTGTTGGAAAATACAAAAAATTCTCCTCTTGCACAGAAAATCACACGCAATCTTCTCTTTATTTCCATGCAGAAAAATCTTGTCCTGTCCAGCCGTATTTTCTGCACTTCGCCAAAGACAATCCGCGAACGGCTTGCGATCTATTTTTCGGAGCAGGTCACACGCACCGGAAGTACCTCTTTTGATATCCCATTCAACCGTCAGCAGATGGCGGATTATCTCAATCTTGACCGCAGTGCACTCTCCAAAGAACTTGGCAAAATGCAGGAAGAGGGGTTGATCCGATATCGAAAAAATCATTTTGAAATGATAAAATTTAACATTTGATTTTGTAGTGATTCAGCCCCTCCCGCTCATTATATCGTGAACTCGCACTTCGTGCTTTCTCGCCGGTTACACCGGCTGTTCACTCAATAATGGCACAAGAAAAACAAATGCCTGCTTTGCAGTCGCTTGTTTTTCTTATGTGCTCATTATATGCTGAATTGCTGCCTTAATTTTTATATTCCTCGGCAAGAGTCTTAAATGCCGGCAAGGCACGTTCAATCTGCTCCGTCGAAATACAATACGAGATGCGGACGTGCTCCGGACAGCCAAATTCGGTTCCCGGTACAAGAATCAGATTGTGTTCTACTGCCTTTTTACAAAATGCGTAGTCGTCCGGTTCGAGTGATTTTGGAAACAGATAAAAAGCTCCATCCGGTTTCACGCATGAAAATCCAAGGTCGGTAAGAGCATTGTAGAGAAGATCACGGTTTCTGCGGTAAATGCTCATATCTGCGACATCCTCGTGGCACTTCTTCATAAGAAGCTGGAACATTGTCGGGGTGTTGACGTAACTGAGGACACGCGCTGCCCCGGAAACTGCCTTTTTGATCGAATCAAACTCATCAATCTCCGACGGCATAACAAGATAGCCCATTCGCTCGCCGGGGATGGAAAGACATTTGCTGTAAGAATAGCACACAAGTGTATTGCGATAAAAGTTCGGAATATACGGAACTTCTACATCGTAGGCAATTTCTCGGTACGGCTCATCCGCGATAATATAAATTGCGTGGCCGTATTCCTTTTCTTTTTTTGCCAGTATTTCACATATATTTTTAATCGTTTCTTTCGAATAAACGGCACCGGACGGATTGTTTGGCGAGTTCACGATAACGCCTTTCGTTTTCTCCGTAATTGCCTTTTCAAATGTGTCCGGGTCGATCTGGAAATCTTCCGTCCGCGAAGGCACGGCGACAAATTTGACACCGATTGTTTCCAGATAAAAACGGTATTCCGGAAAATATGGGGCAAACGAGATAAATTCATCTCCCGGATTGCACAACGCACGAAAACAAATGTTAAGCGCGCACGCAGCGCCAACGGTGAAATACAGATTTTCTCTGGTAAAATGTGTGCCGTAACGGTCATTCAATCCTTCGGCAATCGCATCTCTCGCTTCCTCGTCGCCGGCTGACGTTGTGTAACCATGAAGATGGAATGGATTTTCCGTTTCCAAAAGATGCATCAACTCTTCTTTTACACATTCCGGCGTCGGAACATTGGGATTTCCAATACAAAAATTGTAAACATTTTCCTCGCCGACAACCTTGCTCCGTTCAAGGGCAAGATCAAACATTTCTCGGATTGCCGAACTCTTACTTCCAATATTTGTATATTCTTTTGAAATCATAAGCATCCTCCATTCCTTTCACAATAAGCACGCGCCAGTTTTTCTGTTTCCGTATAATAGCGGTCTGTCACGCGTTTTACCGTGTCATTGTCCCAGTGCGACGCGATCCATCCCATGCGGACGATCTTACGAAGCACGATAAAGGTATCTACTTCCTCCAAATCCTCAGCCGAGAGAGGGCGGACGGTCTGGTAGCCGTCCAGCCATGCCCTCGTCATCTCAGAAAGGTTGGTATCGTATTCCAAAACTGCTGTGGATAAGTCAAATAAAAACCAGCCATATCCACAATCGTCAAAATCCAAAATTTTTACCTGATCGCCATCCACCAAAATATTGTTGATGTTTAAGTCCGAATGAATCAAACCATAGCGGTCCGATGACTTTCCATACTTTTCCAGTTTCTTGCATCCGATTTCCACGGTTTTGGCAAAAATTTCTTTCTGCTCCGGGGTCAATGCCGGATTTTTGCTCCAATCGCCCCAGCGCGACGTGTCACCAAACATATCTTCAATGTCCCAGTGAAACCGCGGCAGAGAATTGTCGGCATTCCATGTCATCGCGTGAAGATGAAGCTTTGCCGTAATCTCGCCAATCTGCTTTTGATAAGGGATCAGTTCTTCCGTGGACATACCGCGGATTCCGATGCCTTCCACAAAAGAAAATAAACTGCACACATATTTGTCGGTGCTTCCGGTAAAAGCAAGTTGCTGGATAAATTTTCCATCTTTTCCCGGGAGAACATCTGCCGTCCGGATGTCCGTATCCCGTTTCACTGCCCGGATCCACGAAAGTTCGCTTTCGAGTTCCGTCAGATCATGATATCCGGGGCGGTTGACACGGAGAACGTATTTCTCGCCGGTCATTTCACTTTCAAGACGATAGGTAAAATTCTCCGAATATTTCAAATGATATACTTTCGTATCTCCCGGCAGATCATAATGCAAAAGCAATTGTGACTGCAGCTGTTCTCGGATATCATCCGGCTCTAACAATGTTCCCATGTCAATTCCCCCTTGGTTTCATATTGTAAATCCTGAATTTACATTCAGGACTCCCCCCGCCCGCCTCATTCGCATTTTGCACACGTCTCTTTTGCTTCTTTGACACTCTTCTCAAATTTCTCCAAAAGCTCGTCGCAATACTCTTTGGTGCAGAGAAGTCCCGGCTTAAACTGTACGATTTTCGGATTGAACCTTGCGTAGATTGCCCAAATTCCGTTGTTGAAGAGGGCACGCATCGCATGTTGTCCACCATTTTCAAAGTCAAATTCCAGCCCAAAGATGATGCCTCGCTGTGTATAACTTGTGAAGAAATCAGGATACAATTTGTGAACTTCATCCAATCCTTTCTTCAGATAGCCTTCAAGAAAATGTACATTATCCACGGTTTCCTTGCGGGTTACCATTTCGACAACTTTATTGGCTACAACACATCCCAGTTCCGAACCACCAAACGTCGATGTGTGGCTGCGGCCGATTTCCTCAACCCATTTTCCTGCCTGCTTCGTCATGATCGTCGCTGCAACCGGATAAATACCGCCGCTCAGACCTTTTCCACTGACGATGACATCCGGATTTACGCCCTCGTGCATAATTCCCCACATTTTTCCGGTTCTCATAAGACCGGTCTGCACTTCATCGGCGATGTAAAGCGTTCCGTATTTTTCACAGAGCGCTTTTACCGCTTTCAGGTAGCCCGGCTCCGGAATCGGGAATCCGTATGTCGCCGGAATGGTTTCAATGATAACACCTGCAACATCTTCTTTTTTCAGTACGGCTTCCATTGCATCCACGTCGTTCATTGGCACCTGCTCATAGTACTGGTCGGCACCATCGCACAAAAATGCATCCTTGAAAAATGGATCGCCGGCAGAGAGTGCCAGTCCGGTATGACCGTGGTAACATTTCTGCAAAGATACGATCTTACGGCGTTTTGTCGCATAACGCACACTCTTGATCGCCACATCGACAGCCTCGCCGCCGCAGCTGGAAAAGATGGCGTACTGCATACCCGGAGTCGCCGTAGTGACAAGGCTTTTTGCCAGTTTACCGCGGGCCACGGAACCAAAGTGATGGTTTCCGATATCAAACTCTTTGACTCCTTCTTCGAGGGCTGCGATCACTTCCGGATTACGGTGTCCGAGGTTAAATGTTCCGCCGTTCAGATGAAGGTTCATGTATTTTTTTCCATCCATGTCCCAGAAATAATACCCTTCGCGTTTGCCGATGATGATATCGATTCCCATATCAAACCAGGTCTGCGTACGGCTTGGGTTCCAGTAAGTAAGACAATCATTAATCGCTTCTTGTTTTGTAACGCTTCCATCTAATAACATAATGTCCTCCAATCCGGCAGTTACTCTGCCTCGTAAACTTTTTCTCCGCCAAGCCATGTCTGCATGACGCGGATGTCTTTTATATGTAATGGGTCAACGGTAAACGGATCTTCTTCCATCACGGCGAAGTCTGCCAATTTTCCCACTGTTATCGTGCCTTTGATATCTTCTTCGTAAGAAGAATACGCGGCGTTTCTGGTATACATACTAATGGCGTCGTATACACTGACGCGCTCCTTCGGATACCATCCGCCCTCCGGCTTTCCGGTAAGATCCTGCCTGCACACGATGGAATATACACCGAGCATCGGACTGTACGGTTCCACCGGTGAATCCGAACTTCCGGTAAGAATGATGCCTTCCTTGATCAGCGTATTCCAGGCATACGCATATCGGATCCGTTCCGAGCCGAGCCGGTCTTCCGACCACCAAATGTTATAATTCGACGTAAATCTCGGCTGGATATCCACGATGATTGGCATCTTTTTGATCCTCTCAATCAGGTCTTTGCGAAGCACGATGCCGTGAATTAGGCGAAATCGTACATTTGGCTTCGGATTCTTTCGGTAGCAGTTTTCCAATGCGTCAAGCGCAATCTCGACACCACGGTCGCCAATTGCATGAATGCCGATCTGCAGATCCATGTCATAGGCCTTCCGGCACATTTCCATGACTTCTTCCGGCGAATGATTCAAAAGTCCTTTATTTCCCGGATCATCCGAATAATCTTCCGTCAATGCGGCATTTCGCGAACCAAGCGATCCGTCGCTGTATATTTTGTAAAAGCCGTAACGCAACTTTTCATTTCCAAATCCTGTCTTCATATGAAAGGACGGATATTCGTCAAATGACAGGTACACGCGGACCGGAAGCCGCCCTTCCTCCTCCAGTTCCTGGTATAGATTCATATACTCGTCCGCATCGACAAATTTTCCCTGAATCGGATGAATGCCGGTGATCCCATAACGGTTCATGTCGCGGCACACCGCTTCGAGGGCATCTTTTTTGTCCTCCGGTGTCGGCAGAAGATCCGGAATACTCTTTAATACCGGCGTTACCGCGCTCTCACGCAAGATGCCGTTTGGCTTTCCATCCGCTCCGTACTCCACGGAATCCGGTACGATCGGTTTGAAATTCTCGTCAATCCCGGCGATCTCAAGTGCTTTTGAGTTTGCCGCATGCACATGCATACAATACCGGCTGATCAGGATCGGACACTCTTTGCTGACACTGTCGAGTTCCTCTTTTGTCGGAATCCGCACCTCGTCAAATTCCTCGTGGTTGAAGCCGCTTCCTTTGATCCACTGACCGGGCGGCGTCACTTTCGCGCGCTCTTTCAGGCGTTCCAATATCTCCTGCACACTTTTTGTACCGACAAGATTGACTTCTTTTGTCGTCCTCGCGTAAGCCAGTGTATGCTGGTGGCAGTCGATAAATCCCGGAAACACTGCCCTTCCTTTTATATCAATGATTTCGTCGCTCTCTATTTTCTCTGCTTCTTCGTTCGTTCCCGTAAATACGATTTTTCCATCGCGGACACCGACGGCTTCTACCGCCTGTCCCTCTTGTTCCATCGTGTAGAACTTTCCATTTTTATACAATTTTTCCGCATACATACTATCACTGACCTTTCCCCGTCGTCACTTCATTGTGGCAAATGCCATTTTTCTCATATTCCGACGCATTTTCCAGCGAAATTCTCATAATCTCGTACAATGC
The DNA here is from genome assembly GCA_000434115.1 of Roseburia sp. CAG:309. Taxonomy (GTDB): domain Bacteria; phylum Bacillota; class Clostridia; order Lachnospirales; family Lachnospiraceae; genus Eubacterium_F. The sequence continues at coordinate 10,300 of FR894005.1, forward strand.
CCGGTCTGTCAGGAAACTGATATGTGACGTATAAATTACCTCTTCTCTTGCAAGCAGCTCCTCAAACACCGGATCACCGGTCGGCTTTCCTTCAAAATCGACCCGTACAAAATCATCTTCCGTCTCATAAACGTCCATTGCAAACGCAGAAACCTTTCCTTTTTTCAGTGCATCTAACATCGCCTTGCCATCTACCAGACCACCTCTCGCGGTATTTACAACCACGACACCCGGTTTGCACTGTTCCAATGTCTCTTTCCCGATCAGATGCGTATTTTCTTTTGTAAGGGGGCAATGAAGCACGATGGCATCACTGCGTTCCCAGATTTCGGAAAGCGAAACCTGCGTCGCGATCCCGACAAGGTCTAGGTGTACATGTCTCGCATGCACAAGCACTTTGGCTCCGAGTGCCGCCAACGCCTTGATCGTCAATGTGCCGATCCGCCCGGCTCCGATGACACCGATCGTCATTGTGCGGATCTCTCTTCCACACAATCCCGCAATCCCAAAATCCCGTCGGGCAACCATTGCCTCGCTACGCCGCATGTGGCGCAGTGCATTGAGCAAAAGCATCAACGTATGCTCGCTGATCGCATTGGGTGAATACGACGGCACATTGGCTGCCTTAATGCCGTACTTCCGCAATGCTCCGAGGTCAAGATGATCGATGCCGGCCGCCCTGGAGACGATGTAACGCACTCCATGTTCCGAAAGAAGTCTGGCTTCTTCCTCACCGATCATGCTGTTTGTCATTATCCAGATGGCACGGAATCCATCGACTTCTGCGATCCTGTCTTGGGTAAAAATACCATCTGCAAATGCAATCTCTTCGACATCTACCTGCTGCCGGATCTCGGCGAGAGTTTCTTTCTCGTCGTCCGTCATCCCATAAATCAGTAATTTCATCCTTCCCTCCTCTCTGCGGCTGCCTTAGAGCCGCTGGAGTGCTTCGGTCATTTCTTTGGTTGTCATGCGGAATGTCGTCCAGTCTGACATTGGAAATGCTCCCATGCCTTTGTAAAAACCAATGGACGGTGTATTCCAGTTGAGGCACACCCATTCGAGACGGTCGCATCCTTCGTCAACGGCAATCTGCATCAATACATGGAAAATCTCTTTTCCGATTCCTTTGCCGCGCATCTCTTCGCGTACAAAAATATCTTCCAGATACAGGTTTGTTCGTCCGCAGAAAGTAGAAAATGTATGGAAATACAGGCAGAAGCCTACCGGTTTTTTCTCATATTCTACGATCAGACAATTGCAGTCGTGCTGCTCAAACAATGCTTTATGTAATCCTTCTTCGGTCGCTTTCACACAATCTGACATTTTTTCATATTCTGCGATCTCCTTGATCAGCTGAAGTACCAGCCCCTCTTCACCATCCTCGACATAACGGATGGTAAGTCCTTCTGTTTTTGTCTTAAATTCTTTACTCATAATAACCCTCCTAACGTCAGCCAGCCATAAATCTGGCCAAAAATTCCTGTGTTTTCGGATGCTGTGGGTTGGCAAAAAGTTCTTTTGACTTGCGGTTTTCTGCCACCACACCTTCGTGCATGAAAATGGTCCGCGTCGAGACATCTCTTGCAAATGCCATCTCATGGGTTACGATAACCATTGTCATACCTTCACTTGCCAGCTGCTTCATGACATTGAGCACCTCGCCGACCATCTGTGGGTCGAGAGCACTCGTCGGTTCGTCAAACAAAAGCACTTCCGGCTCCATCGCGAGCGCTCTTGCAATCGCAACTCGCTGCTGCTGTCCACCGGAAAGCTGTGCCGGTTTGGCAAGCAGCTGAGGTGTCATTCCCACTTTTTCCAAATAATATTTGGCTTTCTCTTCGGCTTCTTGTTTTGGCATTTTCAACACCTTGCGAAGCCCCAATGTACAGTTATCGAGAACCGATTTATTCTGAAACAGATTAAACTGCTGAAAAACCATTCCCATTTTTTTCCTGGATGACCGTACATCTGCGCGGTATCTTGAAATCTCTTCGCCGTCAAAGTAGATGCTTCCGGAAGTCGGTGTCTCCAGCATGTTCAGACATCGGAGCATCGTCGTTTTTCCGGAACCGGAAGCCCCGATAATACAGATTACATCTTTTGGAAATACCTTGAAATTTACACCGCGAAGCACTTCGTGGTCACCAAAATTTTTTGTCACATCGTATACTTCCAAAATTGGTTCTTTGATTTCGCTCATGGTAATTCCCCCTTTACTTTGACAGGCTGTAATCGGATTTTCCAGCCATCAATTTTTCCACAAACCGGAGTAAGATCGTTACGATCAGGTTTAATACAAAATAAATTGCTGCGATAATGATAAATACTTCAAAATATTTATAATATACCGATGCCGCCGTCTTTCCGCTGAAGAACAGCTCATTCACGGAAATAACATTTAATACGGAAGTATCTTTCAGGTTTGTTACCAGCTGGTTACCAATCTGCGGCATGATATTTTTCAATGCCTGCGGCAGCACAACGTGGAACATGATCTGAAAATGACTCAGTCCGATGACCTTTCCGGCTTCAAACTGACCGGTACTGACGGAATTGATTCCGCCTCGTACCGACTCAGCCATGTAAGCACCGGTGTTGATCGAAACAACGATGAAACCACATGTCAATGCGCCCCACTGGATCCCCAGATAAGACAAACCGTAGTAGATAACCATCGCCTGTACGATCATTGGTGTACCTCGAAACACTTCCACATATATGCGGACGATTGCTTTTACTACTTTTACCAGACCACGCTTTGCATAATTGCAATTTGCTTCCAGTTCAATGGTTTGAACGATACCAACGATAAATCCGATGATACATCCTATAATAGTACCGGTCACTGCCAGCGCAAGTGTCCAGCCTGCGCCTTTCAAAAAGACGCCTTTATATTCCATGATAAGGTATCCAACCCAGTCCCAAAAGGAACCATCTGCGGGGAAGGATGCCGCCTGTGCAACAAACATTGTCATAGTATGTCCCCCATTTCTGCGCCGCTATGGTCTCCATTGTTTGCTGCCAAGCGGCGCTTAGGCACAAACTTAGGGATTATTCAGAATCACTTGCCGGCTGATTTGCGATGGCTTCCTCCATCATCTTATCTTTCTCTTCATCGGAAATGCCTTTCAATGTCTTATTGCAGGCATCAACGACAGCCGAATCGCCTTTTTTTGCTGCGACTGCGATATTTGTAATACCGGAATCTACATCAAATCCGGAACCTTCCGGAAATTCTACCATTGCCAGATCTTTATTTGTCGCAATCGCTGCAAGTGCCATCGGTTTTTCCACAATTGCCACATCGGTACGACCGGAACTTACAGCTACGATCAAACTTGGGATATCCGGCAAAGCTTCCTGTATGGCAGCTCCCTTGATCTGTTTTGCAGAACTGTCATACATCGTTGTTCCCTGCTGGGAAGTTACGTTGCAGCCCTTCAGATCATCCAAAGTTTTAGCACTTGCATATTTGCTGTCCTTTTTCACGATCAATACGTGAGTTGCTTTATAATAAGGATCAGAGAAGTCAACACTCTGTTTTCTTTCGTCGGTTGCTGACATTCCGGCGATGATCGCATTAATGGTTCCGGACTGAACTGCCATGATCAATCCATCCCATTCAATTTTGTATACCTGCAATTCATAGCCATTTTCCTCGGCAATCTTCTTTGCCATCATGACATCGTATCCATTTACATATTCGGTTGTTCCTTCGATGGGAACGGCACCGTTGCTGTCATCTGTCTGTGACCAGTTGTATGGAGCGTTCATACATTCCATACCAACCTTCAAAACCTTTTTCTCACTCGAAGTGGAATCGGAAGAGGAACCTGCCTGCTCGGAAGAACCGCAGCCTGTGAGTGATAATAACATCACCAGGGATAATACCAAACTCATAAAAATTGATTTCTTCTTTCTCATTTTCATAATAAAACCACCTTTCTGTAAATAGAAAAAAGCGCCGCACCCCGAAGGGTTCAGCGCCTTTGCTTTTTGTTATCCTTATCATACCGAACAAAATGCCATCTGTCAATACGGAGTTCTCCACAAATATCACTCTGCGATTTTAGCATAAATGCAAAAAAATGATAGCAAAATGAGAATTGTTCTCGATTTTCTTTGGTTATATTGTCTGTTTCTTTCCGTGTTTTTCTTTATCTTTTATGCTGGTTGCACAAAATCGGCTCATTTTTGCGGTCTGACTGGTACTACCAGTTGAACCAGTTTAGCAGATATGCTATACTGTAACTATTCAGGATCCAATGTAATGTATGGAAATCCATGAATCGTTATGTTATAGGTTGAAAGGGGGAATTTCTTATGAGAGATGCTTTATCTACCAAAATCGCGTCGGAGCTTTGCGCCCGCATCCATTCCGGCGAGCTAAAGGAAAATGACAAGCTGCCGTCGGAGCGTATTCTGGCTTCCCAATACGATGTCAGCCGCAATGTCATCCGCGAATCGATCAAAATACTTGTTGAAAAAAATCTGGTGATCAATATTCCGGGAAAGGGAAATTATGTTTCCCGCCCAACCCAGTCAAGTATTGCAGATAAATTGGAAAATGCCATTCATTTATCCGATGTTCCGGCTTCGGAAATTGTGGATGCGCGGCAGTTTCTGGAGATCAGTGTGATGGAAAAATATCTTCTTTCTATTACAGAGCAGGAAGTCGCTGAGCTGGAACATTTATATGAAAAAATGGAATCTGCCCGCGGCAATTACGCGCTGTTTTGGGAATATGACACAAAATTTCACCTGCAATTGATCGGCTGTTCCAAAAATAGTATTTTAACTTTATTTTTGTCCACACTATATCGTATGACACAGAAAAATATTATTATGAATTCGGAAGATCCGGTGTCGGCGGTTGCATTTTCGCAGTCGGATCATGCGGAGATTATTGAGGCGGTGAAGACGAAAGACCGGGAACGGCTCTGTCACGCGATTGAACGCCACCTCTCTCCGCTTCACGAGTTTTATAAGGAGGAAGTCTGAGTATGGATATTTTTGTTGTCGCCGGACAAATGCTGGTTCTCTTTGCCATGATGTTTACCGGTTATTTCCTTGCCCGCAGAGACTGGATCAATGACTCGCTGTCTTCGGCGCTTTCCCGTCTTGTGGTTAATATTTTCAATCCTTTTTTGATGATTTCCAGTGTTTTCGGCCAGAGTTTAAAACAAAGCGGCCCTTTATTCTGGGAAAATCTGGCACTTGTCGGCATTTTTTACCTGCTTCTTTTTCTCGCCGGATTTTTTATCGTATTTATCCTTCGGCCGGAAAGCCGCAAAGCACCGATCTACAAACTGCTGACACTGCTTCCGAACTGCGGTTTTATGGGCATTCCTATCGTGAGTTCGCTGCTTGGCGCGCAGTATATTATCTACGTCGCGGTGTATATGCTCGTTTTTAATCTCATCATATATACTTACGGCATTTCGCTCGTCCGCCGCTCGCTTTCGGATGGCAGCGCACCGGCTCTCAGCATGTCGGCAAGACTCCGCCAGATCTTTGGCAATACCGGCGTGCTGGCCTCCCTTATCACGATCGTATTGTTTGTATCGGGCATTTCCCTGCCGGAAAATGTGCAGAAATTTATCACTTATATGGGAAATCCCTGCGTGCCGCTGTCCATGATCCTTATCGGCTGTTCGCTTGCCGCAAGTTCGCTTTCCAAGATTTTCCAAGAAGTACGTCTTTATGGATTTGCCCTGATCAAAATGTTTGCAATTCCGATTCTGGCAAGTTTCCTTGTCCGCCTGCTGCCTTTTGACCCATTGATCCTTACGTTATTTATCATTATGCTTGCTCTTCCTTCGGGCAGTATGGTGGTTCTTATCACGGAAGAATACAAAGGCGATGTCCAGCTTGCCTCCGCCGGCGTAGTTCTTACAACGATCGTGTCTTTATTCTCCATTCCTATCGTGAGTTTATTTGTCGGATAAAATTCTCTTTACCAAATCTTAACTTGCTATTGCACCGTTGCGGCGTTATAATGACGGTGCAAGCAAGTAACGATTCTTTTCAGACCCAGTGATTGCATGGGAGGGATTACGATGTGCAGCTCACAGACCAGAAAACACCTTATGGGATTTTTAATCTTAGCCATATTGTTGTGTGAAATGTGTTTCTTTTTACAATCTGCAAACACATCTTCTTTTTGCGTCCAGACCACACAATCCACCAAACATGTCACTCACGCACAGCTCAGCGACGGCTCAAAGGTTGTTTATGAGGAACGTATCTCTAAAACTCCCGATGCCGGTGCGGAATCTTTTTGCAAAAGTGAACAGCATACCCTGCAATCTTTTATTCGTCGATTGTCCGCTTGCCTTTCGACGGTGGAATACCTTCCACGCACATTTCATTCCACTCTGTTTTTACAGATTTCCGATGTGACGCATAATACAAGTGGACACATTTCTCTGATTCAATGCATCTATCTAAAGGACGGTAAAAAACGTTGATTCCCCCTTGCTAAAATTGTAAACTTTTTCCATTTTTAGTGGTTTATTAAAGTGCGCCGCAGACGCGGCAGTAAGCACAGAAATGAGGGAACATATGTTAGAATATATTATTATTGGATTGGCAGCAGTCCTTTTAATCGGCGCTTGTATTTTCAGTTTTCGCATTGACAATTCGGGGAAAGAAGATGCGATCACCGATAATCCAAAAACCAAATAAAATCATAGATTAAATTAAACCAAAAGGTAACTATTCAGGATATAATGTGCGGAAATCAATGAATCGTCGTGCTTGCACGTAAGAGGTTTTGATTTCTGTACATTAATCCTAATAGTTACAACAAAAACAAAAAATAACGTTAACGTTTTTCGAAAGGAGCCTTTCATCATGAGTAACATTTT
>FR894006.1:0-14786 GCA_000434115.1 Roseburia sp. CAG:309
GATTTCATTGTCTTCTGCTAAAAAAGTAAATTGAAATACAGATTGCTGGTCTAAATCTTCAAACTCTCCTTTGAACTGATTTACACCAGTTCCTCTTCCTGAAGGAATTCCATCCACAATAAAATCTCTTGCATAATCAATCGATTCAATAAAACTACTTTTTCCAGATGCATTCGGTCCATAAAAAGCACTTCGTTTTAATACTTTCCAGATTCCAGCTTTTGTCTGTATTTTCTTCGTATATCGCTCATCTATATCTGATGTCGTTGGGAACATACTGAACTCAATATTGTGTCCGATAGATTTAAAATTTGATACGTTATATTTCAATAGCACTTTAATTACCTCGCTTATTTTATTTTCCAAACAAATCAACTTTACTCATCCTTTTGTCACCCAATACCTTGCAAAACTTACTTTCTAGTATAATACATAACACATTTTCTTGCAATCAGAATAATCACATTTTCTTGTGAATTTTAATTATTTTAGTTTAAAAATCATAAGTTTTTAATGCAAGAAACTATCCCCGTTACCCACTTACTGGGTAACAGGGATAGTTCGTATCAAACCACACTCTATGCTTTTGTCTTCTTAGCTGTTTTACCCCAAGGACCATTGATCTTTCTCTTGCCCTTTCTCATCGTAGCACGAATCCGGATATAGTATTTCTTATTTTTCTTAAGACCTTTTATCGTTCTCGTCTTCACAGATGCTTTCTTAATGGTATTCTTCTTTGCTTTTTTGAAATTCTTATTCAGCGAATATTGAATTTCATAGCCGGAAGCACCTGCCGCTTTTTTCCACGTAAGTTTCAATGCCTTTTTCAAAGCCTTTGCCTTAAATGCTGTTACTTTTTTAAGAGTTGCCTTTGTGCTGTCCGCTGTCGGAGTTCCCGTCACCGTTGGATTCTCCCAACTTTCTTTCCCTGCATTCGCACTCACAGTCCCCGCGTATGTCCATAAAGAAAAGAATAGATCAATATTCAAAGTGGGACGCACACCGCTACTATTAACATAGACATAACCATTGTCGAAGCCTTAACTGTCTTGTTTCAGATTCCATTTCACCTTCTACAACACTGTTAAATCCATATTGTACCGTCGTCCGCAATGCAATTTCTACCATTATCTCCCACTAAAATACACTTTTCCGCCCTCTGCCTTCATCTTTTTATAATAAAACAATTCATCCACTGTAACCAGCTGAAATCCTTTTTTCTTTAACCGCGGGATCAATGTTTGAACTGCGTCTGCTGTGGAAGGGTACAGGTCGTGCATCAAAACAATATCGCCGTCCTTTATCTTTTTTGTCTTTTGGAGAATTTGGGAAGCATTCCGCGAGCGCCAGTCCTCCGTATCTATGCTCCAATAGATCATCGGAATCTTGAACGTCTTACGCATCAGATCATTGACTGCGCCTTCCGGTGGGCGGATTGCCGACATTTCCCGTCCGATCACTTGTTTGACCGCCGTGTTAGATTCATCTAACTCTTTCAACATTCCGGCAGAATCCAATTTTGTCAAATTGACATGATGATAGGTATGACTGGCAATCTGGTGTCCCTGACGATATGCTTTCTTCATCACTTTAGCATAGGTGGACACGCGGTCACCAACTACAAAGAAAGTAACTTTCGCATCGTATTTTCCGGCCGTTTTTAAAATACGCGAGGTAACCGGCGTATAGGGACCATCATCAAATGTCAATGCCACCATCGGTTTCTTTGGATCCAGGTCTTTTCGAATCCATGAAACCGTTTTCTTTTTTCTCTTCTCCGGCTTCTTCTCTTTCGCCGAAACAACCGGGACAGCAGGGCTTTTTGTCTCATACACCGTATTTGTCTCATTGGCACGCAGCGAGTTCAAAGCCCAGCCCACAAACAAAATATCTGCAAGCAAAATTCCTCCACACATACCAATCAAAGCTTTTTTATTGATCTTCATACTCTAATACCTCACTTTACAAAATATTCCTTTTTTATTATATTCTGAATCCGTTCTTGTGGAATACAAAACTGACACGCCCCCATATACCCAGGCGCCACCTCATATTTATCAAATAACATAACAAGTTCTTTTTTATTATTAATATAAAAATCAGCTTCTTTTCCAACTCCCGTCCAATTCATCCCTTTTTTGTCAATGAAATATACCTTCTCTTTGTCCGTTTTCATATTATTACGCATCTGTTTCTTAATTTCCTTTGTCAACACCGCGCGATAATCTGTATTGTCTTTAAAAATATCTTCTAAGGTAATACATTTTCCTGTTTTTTTATCTATATGATATACTTTCGCCTCGTCACTTGAGGTATTTATTTGAACAATCGAATTGATTTTAAGGGAAAACAAACGTTTCGTATTGGTAATAACTTCATAATCTATCGTCACATTTTCGCGTCCTTTCCCTTTCGTTTCTTTTACGTCTTTCCAGTACTCATCTATGATCTTATCCGTATATTTTTTAATCTGAGCATTTAATTTTTTGCTGGCATCTTCGTCCGCTTTTTGGTCTTTCCCGGTTACCTTTACTTCGGGAACCCTCACACTGGCACTCATCTCACCTGTATTATCTTCAAAATCCCTGAATGTCACAATTTTTACAATATTTCCCAGCACCGGAACTTTACTTAACGCATAGGCTGCTTTTTCATTAAAATGCAGCAGCAATCCAAACGCCAGCACGGCAGCCGCTATAACACTTCCAATACGGAAACTCCACTTCATACAAATAGTTGTATTTTTACCTTCTTTTTGTTTTCCTGTCTTAATTCCCTGTTTTACGCGTTCTTGCAATTCTTCCGGAATTTCAATATTATCATAAGCTTTTTTCATGTTACTCAATACATTTTTTTTCATGATAATTTCTCTCCTTTCGTCATTTCAATCTCCAATTTTTGAATACTTCGATACAATATGGATTTTACCGTATTTGTCTTTAATCTGAGAACTTCTGCAATCTCTTCCAATTTTTTATCCTCGAAAAATCGAAGAAGAACAATCGTCCTTTCTTTTGAATTCAATTTATCAAGTGCCCTTTTCAGATCCATATCCTCATACGAATCCCATGAAGATTCGTGAATATAATATTCCGGATTGTCCATGGAAATTTCCTTCTTTTGCCGGTTCAGAAAATCCATCGCACAATTGATAACGATCCGAAACAGCCAGGTTTGAACATACTTTTCCTTTTTCACACTGGCCGCATACTGCATTGCCCGGCACGCGCTGTCCTGCACGATATCCAGCGCATCTTCCTGATTTTTTACATAGGTAAAAGCAATCCGGTACATGGATTCATAGGAAGAAAGAATGGTTTCCTCGACCAGCTGTCTTTTTTTCTTCGATTGCATATTGTCCCTCCTCTCTTTTCGTTTTACATAAGTTAGACGTCGGACAGTTCTAAAAAGTTGCATAAAAATAGAGCCGCCGCACAAATTATTTTTCTATTGCGCGACAAGCTCCTCTATCTTTTACGTTTTTACAAATTATGCCAGTTCCAACATTCGTTCCAATGCTACACTCGCCTTTTTGCTTACTTCTTCGTCCACAAACATTTCCGGTGCCATATTCGTAAGCGCCTGCTCCACTTTGTCCAATGTGATCTTTTTCATGTTCGGGCAAAACTGGCGGTGGCCGACATTGTAGAATTTTTTCTGCGGATTCTTCTGCTGTAATTCATAAAATACGCCCATTTCCGTACATATGATGAATTTATCATGATCGCTTGCCGTCGCATAATCAATGATCTCCGAGGTGCTTCCGATGAAATCCGAAAGTTCAAGTACATCCCACGTACACTCCGGATGGGTAAGTACCAGTGCATCGGGATGAAGTTCTTTCGCTTCTTTTACATTTTCCGCATGAATGCTTTTATGTACATGACAGTATCCATCATGGAAAATAAATTCTTTTTCCGGCAGTTTGCTCGCCACATAGCGGCCGAGGTTATTGTCCGGGATAAAGAAAATGCGTTTGTTTGACAGAGCTTTTACGACACGCAGTGCATTGGAGGAAGTCACGCACACATCCGAGTGTGCTTTGATCTCCGCCGTGGAATTTACATAACATACAACAGCGACATCTTCGTACTGTTCTCGGACTTCTTCGATCCGGCGGACATCTACCATATGCGCCATCGGGCAGTCTGCGTATTCATCTGCCATAATGACCCGTTTTCCCGGATTCAGGATCTTTGCACTTTCTCCCATAAAGGAAACGCCACAAAATAATATGTTCTGATTCGGGATTGAAACCGCTTTTTTTGCCAGGAAAAAGGAATCCCCTACAAAGTCCGCGATTTCCTGTACCGCACCATCCACATAATAATGGGCAAGGATTACAACATCCTTTTCTTTCTGCATTCGTTTGATATTTTCAATCTGTTGTTTATTTTCCATGTTCTCCTCATTCCTTTTCTTAGTGGATCAGCCTGCAAACTGACTATTATATAATGTAGCATAGAAACCGTTTTGTTGCAAGAGTTGTTCGTGATTTCCCTGCTCGATAATATGACCATCTTTCATAACCAGGATCACATCCGCTTCCTGAATCGTCGATAAACGGTGGGCTACGATGAAACTGGTGCGCCCCTGCATCATTTTCGAAAATGCCTGCTGGATATGGATTTCCGTTCGGGTATCAATGGAAGACGTTGCTTCATCCAAAATAAGCATCGGCGGCAGACAGAGCATGACTCTTGTGATGCAAAGAAGCTGTTTCTGACCCTGAGAAAGGCTTCCGCCGTCTTCTCCGATCACCGTATCGTATCCGTTTTTCAAACGTTTGATAAAGCTGTGCGCATGGCTTGCCTTTGCCGCTGCGATCATTTCTTCTTCGGTCGCATCCGGTTTTCCCATGCAGATATTTTCGCGGATGGTTCCCTGACGAAGCCATGTTTCCTGTAAAACCATACCGTAGTTGGCACGCAGACTGTGTCTGGTAATTTCCTGAATATCCTTTTTACTTACACGAATCGTACCGGAATTGACGTCATAAAAGCGCATCAGCAGATTGATGAGTGTCGTCTTTCCACAGCCGGTCGGTCCGACAATAGCAATTCTCTGTCCCGGTTTTACCGACAAATTCAATTTTTCGATCAATTTCTGATCGGGTTCGTAGGAAAAATATACATCTTCCAGATCGACTTCTCCGGTCGCCTGTTCAAGAACAACCGCATCTTCAGCATCCTTTGTCTGGGATTTTTCTTCAATCAATTCAAAAATTCGTCCTGCGCAGGCAATCGCATTTTGCAATTCCGTAACGACGCCGGAAATCTCATTGAACGGTTTGGTATACTGGTTTGCGTAACTTAAGAAACAGGATAACTGTCCTACCGTAATTCCTCCGTGGATGGCAAAAATCGCTCCGGAGATGCCGACTCCGGCGTAAACCAAACTGTTGACAAAACGCGTCGCAGGATTGGTAATAGACGAGAAAAAGATTCCCTTTAATGAACATTTGCGGAGTTTTTCGTTGATCTCGTCAAACTGTTCTTCTGCTCTTTTTTCATAGCCAAAGGCTTTTACCACTTTCTGGTTGCCTAGTGTCTCCTCGATGAGTGCCGTCTGTTCGCCGCGCGTCTCAGACTGCAATTTGAACATTTCATACGTCCGCTTTGCGATAAAACTTGCCACAAAGAGCGAAACCGGCGTGATAACAACAACGACAAGGGTAATGCTGACATTGACACTCAGCATAAAAAGCAGTGTTCCAAGGATAGTGATGATTCCTGTAAATAATTGGGTGAATCCCATCAAAAGTCCGTCCGCGAACTGGTCTACGTCTGCAATCACACGGCTTACGATCTCACCATAAGAATGCCCATCCAAATATTTCAGCGGAAGATCCTGCAATTTTTCAAACGCTTCGCTCCGGATATCACGAATGACATTGTAAGTAATTTTATTGTTGCACACATTCATGATCCACTGTGCCACCATTGTGACTGCTATGGCAATGGCAATCTTCATAAGGATCTGTGTGATTTTTCCAAAATTCACCTGTCCCGGTCCTACGATCACATCGACTGCGTTACCGGTAAGGATTGGGACATACAGCGTCAGTGCGACCGTGATAACGGCAAGCACCAATGAGCAGATCACGTAAAAGGAATATTTCTTAATATAACGAAGTACTTTTTTGATCGTTTCTTTCTGGCTCATTTAGCGTCCCTCCTTTCCAAATTGTGATTCGTAAATCTCCTGATAGACCTCACAGGACTTCAATAATTCTTCGTGAGTTCCCTTTCCTGCCATCTCGCCATCGTCTAATACCAGAATCTGGTCCGCGTGAAGGATGGATGCCGCCCTCTGCGACACGATGAAAATGGTCGTCTCCGGGAAACTCTTCCGCAGCCCCATACGAAGCGCCGCGTCGGTCGCATAATCCAGCGCCGAAGAACTGTCATCTAAGATGAGGATTTCCGGCTTTTTCACAAGCGCTCTGGCAATCGTCAGACGCTGTCTCTGACCGCCGGAGAAATTGCGGCCTCCCTGCTCCACTTTGGCATCCAGACCATTTTCTTTCTTTTTCACAAATTCTTCTGCCTGCGCCACCTCTAACGCTTTCCACATCTCTTCTTCCGTCGCGTCTTCTTTGCCCCATTTCATATTGGAACGGATCGACCCGGAAAACAGAACCGCTTTTTGCGGCACAACAGCAATCTTTTCGCGGAGTTTGTCAAGCGAATAGTCCGCGATATCTTTTCCGGCGATTTTCACCTGGCCGCTCGTGCAGTCGTAAAATCTAGGAATCAAATTTACAAGGGAAGTTTTTCCGGAACCGGTTCCTCCGATCACACCGACCATCTGGCCTTTCTCTGCCGTAAAGGAAATGTCCGTCAAGGATTCCTCGCCGGCACCCGCATAGCACAGACCGACATGCTCAAATTTTACTTCTTCCGGATTTTGTTCTACAATAGTAGTATCGCCATCTTTCATGCTTGCACTAACTTCAAACACATCCTGCACACGGTTTCCACACGCGATCGCTTTTGTCACCGTTATGATCAGATTGGCAAGTTTGACAAGCTCTACCAAAATCTGTGACATATAGTTTACCAGTGCGACAACGGCTCCCTGTGTCAGGATTCCGGCATCGACGCGAAGTGCCCCCTGCCAGATGAGCGCAATGATCGCACCGTTGATGATCACATACGTAAGTGGATTCATCAGCGCTGAAAATCTGCCGACAAACATCTGGATTTTATTCAAAGCCACATTAGCATCTTCAAACTGCTCTTTTTCTTCTGCTTCTTTATTAAAGGCACGGATGACACGGACTCCCGTAAGATTTTCGCGCGTAATGCCAAGCACGCGGTCGAGGCTTGCCTGCACCTTTTTATACAACGGAATACTGATGAGCATAACACCAAATACGACGATGGACAAAAGCGGAATCGCCACGACAAAGATGAGCGCCGCCTTTACATCAATGGTAAATGCCATGATCATCGCCCCAAATACGATAAACGGAGAGCGCAGAAACAATCGCAGTACAAGATTGACCCCGGATTGAATCTGGTTGATGTCGCTTGTCATCCTCGTGATCAGGCTTGTTGTACCGAGTGTATCGATTTCTGTATACGAGAGGGATTCGATATGTTTAAACAGCGCCGATTTTAATTCGGTTGAAAATCCGACTGCTGCCTTCGCCGCAAAATACTGGGCGGTAAGTGACGACGCAAGTCCCACGACACCAAGCAGCACAAGCACAGCACCCATCCACAATACATGCGGGGTGTCCTGCCTTGCGATACCCTTGTCAATGATCGATGCCATAACAAGCGGCACGAATAATTCAAACGATGCCTCCAATAACTTGAACAATGGCCCAAGCACCGACTCTTTCTTATAATTTTTTAAATATGTGAGTAATTTCCACATGCGCCTTTTCTTCCTTTCCGTCTTACTTCACAGTAACTGACTGCTCCGTGTCTATCCATTTTCCTTCGTAATAAAGATAAATATGATACGTATCTTTCTCCATGCCGGAAAGCGGGATGGCAATCGCATAACGCTGATTTTTCTTTTCTTTCATTCCCTTTCCTGCACTGCTGTAGTCCATCTGATAGCATTTATTTTTTCCAAGAAATTCCAATCTCGAAACTGTATGGTCGTTTGCCGTCATATAAAGCATCGACTGATAAAGTTCAAAGGATACCTTCACTTTTTTCTTTTCTGCCTTCTGCGCCGCCGACTCCTTTTTCTCTTTCGGCGCCTGCAGCGTACCGAGGATCACGTCGCTCTTTTCCGGCATTGCCGTGCTGAGATCTTTCCAGTTGAATCTCATCTCATAGCCGCGGTAAAAATATTTTTTCGCCGAATATTGATTGAGCACAGCCCCGGTCTTGTAATCGTATTCGTAGATCATACCCTTCTGTCCCTGAATGAGCGGATACAGATATCCGCCAAATGAGAACATGCGGTTTTTGTCTTTGTCATAGGCACAGTTCGAAGTAATGATCGATTTCACGCTTTTAAACAGCTTATCCTGGCGCACCGTCATTTTCTTTTCATTGATCGTATAAACCGATACATAAGAATTGGAATCGCCGTCCCAAAAATCGACTTTCCGCTTGGTCTGCCAATGATTGTCATACAGCATGACATGGATCGTATCCGGATCACCATCCAGATCATATGGAATCTCATAGACACTATGCTGCTGGAAATGCCATTTGATATTGCCCTGCGGCTTCAGCACCAGATCTTCCTGCTCCGTTCCTTCAAACATCTCCGGATTTGCAAGGATCCATTTGATCTTCTTCGTATCCCAGTCCACTTTTACCGCTGAATGCAGATTTCGCGGCGAAAGCAGGACACTGTGGTCTTCTTCTTTATAAGAAACGGTATTCAAATGCGCCCAGTCCACTTTATTCCGATAAGTCTTATCAAAAATCTCTTTCATGTCCAGTTCTTTTACCGTCTCTCCGGTCTTTCGGTCAATCTCAAGGACAACATCTTCGGTATGCCCCGCGATCGAACTTGACAATACAAATAAATTGCCGCCCGGCTCTTTTTCAATCACCTCATGGTGGATTCCGTTTTTCACATAATACTGGCGGTAGATCCGTCCGAGATAATCCATTTCATACATCGAAGTCGTATGCGGTTTCTCTTCCGTCGGTGTCTCCGCCTCATCCGTCTGATAGATCAGCCGCTTGTCCGCAAGCGGAAATACGCCGTAAGAACCGGTCGTCATCGTAATATACCAGCGGATATCTCCCGCCTCGTCGTAAGCAAATGGATATTTTGTCGTCTGACCGGAAAGAATGGTCAGCGCATAGGCAGATGCCTCTCCTTTTTTCTCCACTTTGACCGCATCCTTTAATTCCTTCGGAAGCGGCTCTGTCTGAATGGTTACCGTCTTTGTCTTCTTTTTCCCATTTTTATCTACACAGGAAAGCCGAACCTTATTTTTTGCATCCGGATACAGTCCGACAACCGGGATCCGATGCATCTTCGTCTTTTCGAATTCTGCGCTGATATCTGTCTCTTTTGTTTTTCCTTCTACGGTCATCGTCACTTTGCAGGCCGACTCCGTCTTAAACAAAAGATACGCCGTGAGTGGCGAATTTCCATACGGATTCAGAAGAACCGCCGGATTTTCCCACGTCGCGTTTCCCGAATCCAACATTTTCTGGATTTCTGCATCCTTTTTATAAGAAGCATCCAATCGTGACTTCTTTGTCTTTATTGTATCCGATACTGCTTTCGGTCCGGAACGCTCGCCCAGCACCTCTGTATTCTGTGTTTCCTGCTGGCTTACAGCCTTTTGTTCTACACCTGTCTCATCCTGTTTTTTCCCGCAGGACGAAAGCGGCAGTGCCATAATTCCTGCCAATAAAAATAAACCAGTACAATGAAGGATCTTGTTCCATTTTGTCGTTTCTCTCATAATGGTCCTCTTTTCTCATTTTTATTGTACTAGTTTAAACTATATTGGCAAAGAAATCAACCTTTACTGCAATTAAAATGTAACTATTAGGACTCCCACCGCTCTCATTCGCATTTTCGAACACTTCGTGTTCTTTCCCGTCTTTGACAAGGCTAAAAATAATGATATTGCTTCCGTTTACGCACGAGACAGATCAATGTCACGCACAAAGTAAGGATTTCTGCCACAAATACAGCACCCCAGATCCCGTCAATTCCTAAAAACATCGGCATGAGCAGTACGGCTGCAATCTGAAATACCAGCGTTCTTAAAAACGATATGAGTGCCGATAACAATCCATTGTTTAATGCCGTAAAAAAGGAAGATCCATAAATATTAAACCCATTGACCAAAAAGGCAAGACAGAAAATACGGAAGCCATGTTTTGTCAACTCAAATAAATCCGGGTCATAGCCGACAAAAATACGTGCCAGCGGCGAGGCGATCAGCTGTGCCAGAGCCAATAAACCGATTCCCCACACTCCGATCATTTTAAGACTTTTGGTGAGCAGATTCTTCAATTCATCTGAATTTCTTGCTCCATAATGATAACTGACGATCGGCGCACTTCCGATGGAATACCCAAGAAAAATCGCTATAAAGATGAAATTGACATACATCAGGGTTCCATAGGCTGCCACTCCGTCTTCGCCTGCAAAATGCATGAGCTGGAAATTAAACAGCGTATTGACAACGGAACTTGACAAGTTTGTCATCAATTCCGACGATCCATTGGTACACGTTTTGCCAAGGATATTCCAGTGCAGTCTGGCCTTTCCCAGCCGGAACGGGCTGGTATTTTTTCTTCCAAAATATAACAATGGAAGTAGTCCTCCGACGCACTCTCCACAAACGGTAGCAAATGCAGCGCCGGCAAGTCCCCAGCCAAATACGGCAATAAACAGAAAATCAAGGATCATATTTGTCACACCGGCAAGCACAATCACCGTCAGCCCCAGTTTCGGTCTTTCTGCGGTTACAAAGAAACATTGAAATACATTTTGCAGCATAAATGCCGGCATCGATATAAGGATAATTCTTCCATACAAAATACAATTGTCAAGCAGTTCTCCCGTCGCTCCGAGTGCACTACTCACCTGCTTTGTCAATAATATTCCGACAATCGCCAACACAATTCCTCCAACAAGAGTGACATAAACAATCATGGAAAAATATTCATTGGCCTTTTTCTTTTTTCCCTCGCCAAGTGTCTTTGCCACGATCGCGCTTCCACCGGTTCCCATCATAAATCCCAGCGCCGACATCGCCATAATAAACGGCATGATCAGATTCAAACCGGCAAACGCCGTTTTTCCCACGTAATTTGATACAAACAGTCCGTCTACCACGCCATAAATGGATGTAAAAATCATCATAATAATGGATGGCAGTACAAATCGTATTAATTTATGATACGTAAAATGTTCAGATAACTGAATTTTCATTGCCTTTTTCTCACTTTCTACTATTGTCGTACATATTTTTCCGCATTTCGTCCCGGTATCTTCCAAAGGTTTCCAGCATGGTCTCAGATTCTTCCCCGCCAATCGCAAGAAATGCGGCATTTTCTGCCTCGATAACCGGATAGATCTTCTGCCGGATCCATTCATTTCCCTCTTCTGTCGGATGAATGTGCCGCTCCCTTCCACGTCCCGGCAGCAACCGGATCAATCCCTTGCTCTCCAGCTTCCGAATTGCAGAATTCACGGTCTGTTTCGGCAGCCAGGAGACACTGCATATCTCATGCTGCGTACACCCCTCGCCCAATTCACAGAGCGAGTATAAAATGTCAAATTCGCTGTGTGACATCTTCTCCTGCCGCATAAAGGCATCGTAAACATCATTCAATTCTTTGTTAATTTGATTAAACATTAAAAGTTCTTTCCGCAATTTCGGTTTTAAATTCATTCAATCCCTGCTTTCTTTTAAGTCCGATTTCGTACTCGCACGGACTACTATAACATAGTTGATTTGTAATGTCAAGCAAATGCCTCTTTGAATATTATGCAGCATATTCAGCTGTACGCGTACAAACAACAATTTTCACGTATGAACGACCGTTTTTACGTACATACAACACTTGATTTTTGATAGAAGGGCACGATATAATAGAGATATAGACAAGGGATATATGTTTCAAAAGGAAAGGGGGTTTATATTTACCGGGGACAAGAGAAGTCAGGTGTCTTTCCCAGAAATAAGTCTAATTCGTTTCTTTGGCAGGAATCGCCAAAATTTTCCAATGACATGTTATAAGCAAACAAGTGAGAACAATGTCTCTTATCTATAAAAACTTGCAGTATATGGGGTTTTTACATTACGGAGTACACTTCCTTTACAATACAGCAAGGAGGGATTAAAGATGCAAAGGACTTCATGGCTTCGGGACGAACTCAAACGGGCTAAGGAGATGGGACTTACCGTACAAATCGATGACAAGATCTGTCAATACCAAAATCCGGAAGAATTCTTTTATGTACTGGAAGAAGAACCATACATGTTAGACTATTTGAGTGACGACAATGGCAAGATTACCGGCATATGCTTTAACCGGCTGAATGACGAGGATCTTGTATAACTACTACGTTCTTTCCGACAAAAGTGCACAATTCTTGAATCTGGAACAACATCGGAAAGGTCAAAATAAGGGAATTAAATGAAAAGGGCGGCTGCGCGTGAGGTGTGACCGCTCTTTCCAAAGTGGAGCTGGCACATTTTTCAAAGTGGAACTTCCATCTTGACAATTACTTAAATAGGAGTATAATATAAGCATACGGGAAGGGCCGATGCATAGAATGCATTGGCTCTTTTGTGTTATATGGAGACAGATTGGTTTGCATGATAGAAGTACGAAAACATAACTTCAGAAACGGAGTGTGCTTATGAAAAATTTGGAAACCTGTGATTGGATGTTATTAAATAGTATCATTTATAAAATTTATACGATGGAAGATCTGGACGAGATGCGGCGGGAATTTTTGGAGCAGCTGCGGTTGGTGGTTGATTTTGACAGTGCGGATTTTTATCTTGCAGGACATGACGAAGAGGCGCAAATGTCACAGCCGGTAACGTACAATTGTGAAGTGCAGGATAAGGTCGGGTATGAGCAATACGAATACTGCCGGCGCGTGATTGAAGGCGGAAAAAGCCTTGTGTACCGGCTTACGGATATGATCCCGGAAGAGGAGTGGCGGCAGACGAAACTGTATCGGGAAGTATACCGGAAAAATAACTGGCATTACGCATTGCAGATGGTGGTATGCCGGGAAGGACATTTTCTGGGGATGATTACATTTTACCGTACAATTGGTAAAGAGGATTTCCGATACGAGGATATTTCTGTCGTGGATATGTTGAAGGATCATATGGCTTACCGGCTGGAGCGATCGCGCATGGAGAGCGGAGAAGATGGTGGGAAAATGACCATTACGGCAGCGGTGCGGGAATATGCGCTGACAAAACGGGAAGAGACAATTTTGCGGCTGCTTCTTGCGGGATTGTCAAATGATGAAATTTGCCAAAAACTGGTAATCAGTGTCAATACCCTGAAGAAGCATGTGCTGAATATTTACCGCAAACTTGGGATTCGAAATCGTGTACAGATGTTTAAAATGATCCGCGAAAAAGAATGAGAAGGGTATTGAAAATATGGGTATTTCCATTATAATAGAAGTATCTATATGAGGAAAGGGGAGCGGGCAATGAGAATAGAGAATATTGAGATGTTATTGGATACCCTGGGGATTTTTGAGCGGGGATTTTATGAGCTCGGCGACAAGCAGATTCCGGTAAAACTTTCGAAGGAAGAACGGCAGAAAATCCGGGTATTTCTGCCGGAAGAACTGGATAAACTCCGCGTATTGACGGACAAAATGAGCCATTTTCATGAGGCACGGAAAATAGAATTTAAGTGTGTAAATAAAGATTCTTTTTCGGTGGCACGTGAGATGAATGAGCAGAAAGTGCTTGTGTTAAATCTTGCCAATCCGGTACACCCGGGAGGTGGTGTGCGGAAAGGAGCGAGAGCGCAGGAAGAAGATCTCTGCCGCAAGAGTTCGCTGCTGTGTTCGTTGGAATCGGAGGGAGCTGCGCCGTATTATATTTATAATAGGGAGAGGCAGAGTTACATCGCGACGGATGCGCTGATGATTACCCCACAGGTGGAAATTATCAAAGATGAGCGGGGACGACTTTTGCCGGAGAGTACGGTTGTTTCGGTTCTGACGTGTGCGGCGCCGATGATCTCACACGGCGGTGTTCCGGTCAGTGCGAAAGAATACGAGGATATTTTGTATCACCGCATCGAAGGAATGCTTTTGGCAGCGGCGTATGCCGGATATGAAAATCTGGTGCTTGGAGCATTTGGCTGCGGGGCATTTGGAAATGATGCGCGGCTTGTCTCAGACTTGTTTTATAAGGCAATTACGGAGATGGACATTGCCGGAAAAAGGGCAGAGAATTATTTTAGAAAGATACATTTTGCTGTGTTATGCCGTTCTTATGAGACGTATAATTTTAAAGAATTTAACCGTAATTTTGGCGAGAAGCAGGAGCAGGGCATGAAACTTACGACGCTCTGTTATATAGAAAAAGATGGAAAATATCTGATGCTTCACCGCACCAAAAAGAAGAAAGATATTAATAAAAATAAATGGATCGGTGTGGGTGGACATGCAGAAGGGACGGAGGGTCCCGAGGACTGTCTGCTGCGCGAGGTAAAAGAAGAGACAGGACTGACATTGACAAAGTATCGGTTCCGCGGATTGATCACCTTTGTGTGTGATCAGATGGAGCCGGAGATGATGTGTCTTTTTACTGCGGACGGATTCGAAGGCGAATTGAAAGA
>FR894006.1:14831-16361 GCA_000434115.1 Roseburia sp. CAG:309
GATAAAGAGACGGTGCTGGGGCTGCCGACGTGGGAAGGGGATGCCATTTTCCTCAAACTGCTTGTGGAAGATGAAAAGAGGTTCTTTTCTCTGCGTCTGGTCTATGAAGGAGAAAATCTGGTAGAGCATCAGCTGTACTTTTATTAGACCAGAGGTGTCACAATGGAGATGGCGTCGGCACATATGACATTAGGCAGATTGTTTAAAATTGACAGAAATTGGAAGGAGGAAGACGAGTGCGTTTTGTTATACAGAGAGTGCGTCATGCATCGGTTACGATTGATGGCAAGGTGCGCGGAAAAATAGGAAAAGGTTTTATGGTTCTGATCGGAATTGGAGCGGATGATACCAAAGAAATTGCAGATAAACTGGTAAGAAAACTTGTCAATATGCGGATTTTCGAGGATTCAGAAGGGAGAACCAATCTCGGTCTGAAGGATGTGGAAGGCGGACTTTTGCTTATTTCACAGTTTACCCTTTATGCGGACTGCAAGAAAGGAAACCGGCCGTCATTTACAAAAGCGGGCACACCGGCGTTGGCAGAACCGCTGGTCGAGTATATCATTGACGAATGCAAGAAAGAAATTCCGGTTGTCGAGCAGGGAGAATTTGGCGCGGACATGAAAGTAGAACTTTTGAATGACGGACCATTTACGGTAATTCTTGACAGCGATGAGATTTGCTGATTTGATGCTGGATTTTTGAACCTAAGGATGGTATAATAAAATTAATTCATCCGTTCAGAGCGAGTGCGGCATTTGTCGTATTACCCATGACTCTTTTTTCGATTGCGTAGGCGTAGTGGAGCATTCATGTGGTAGCGGATGAGTTTAGGCAGGATTAGTCTATCGGTAGGGCGCCAGCTTCCCAAGCTGGATAGGCGGGTTCGATTCCCGTATCCTGCTTTCAGGAGACTTGTGGCGAAAGGAGAGCCATACATGATTAAATATGAAGTGATAGAGATTGAGGAACCGGATTTTGGCTGTGAAGGAAGACCTGATGGGGCGGTCCCGATGGCGAAAGTGACGCTGCGAGGTGTGCAGGACGGTGCGCTGGTGAAAGTGGAGATAGCGGACGGTTATCTTTATCAGGAAGAGATTGACGAAGGAAGCATCATATATCAGGACGATGCGGGAAGGTGGAAAAAATAGAGAATGAAAATAGCAGTGACATACGATGAGCAGACAGGAGAAGTGTTCCAGCATTTTGGACACTCCGATGCATTTAAGATTTATGAATTTGGTGAGAGCGGACTAACCGGAGCCATGGTGCTCAATACATCTGCAATCAATGGACATGACGCGATGGCTTCGTTTTTGGCAAAAGGCGATGTCAAAGTGCTGATCTGTGGCGGTGTCGGCGAGGGCGCGATGCTTGCACTCAGCGAAGAAGGAATCCTCGTTGTGCCGGGAGTGAGCGGCGATGCAGATCTTGCGGTGGCACAGTTCCTGCAAGGTGTGCTTGCGACGGACAATACACCAAATTGTGATCATGGACAATTCCCGGGTGGCGGTTGCAGCGGCGGCTGTG
>FR894006.1:16491-19414 GCA_000434115.1 Roseburia sp. CAG:309
GCTAAGCCGGCGGTAATGATTTACGAGTTAGACTTTTGGGTTTTTTGCAGTTTCTCAATCAGAGCATACGCTTTTGCAAGTTCGTCACTCTGGTTTTGGATAGCATTCTCTTTCAGTTTCAGTTCGTCATCCTTTTTCCGGATGATATCCCTTGCTTCATCCAAATCCTTCTGCATTTCGTCAACCATATATTCAGCGGTATTGTGATCCAGTTCGGCTAATTCTTTGTGCTGATTATGGTACCGTATTCAGGGAGAAATGTCAAGGACAACGATCATTTATGTCATTATTACTCAAAAAAAATTTACTTTTTCCATAATTCCTATTGACTTAGTAGGATAAAGATGATATGATAATTTCAGTCAATAAGTCAAGCCTATTGACCTGCGCATGCATCGGCATGCTACATATCGCAAAACGAAAAACAGAGGAAGGGCGGTAACGATTATGGAAAAGATTGCAAAGCAGTTGACAGAGTTGATTGGGAACACTCCATTGCTGGAGCTGACAAATTATGAAAAAGAGAATGAATTAAAAGCGAAAGTGATCGCAAAATTGGAATATTTTAATCCGCTGGGAAGCGTGAAAGACCGTGTGGCAGGTGCGATGATCGAGCAGGGGATCCAAGATGGCAAGATCAACGCCGATACCGTTATTATCGAGCCGACAAGCGGAAATACAGGAATTGGACTTGCATTTGTGGCAGCAGCCAAGGGACTGCATCTGATTCTTACGATGCCGGATACGATGAGTGTGGAAAGACGCAAGATCGTATCGGCGCTGGGGGCAGAGATCGTGCTCACACCGGGACGCGAAGGTATGAAAGGCGCGATCGCAAAAGCAGAAGCACTAAAGGAAGAATATGGAAATGCGTTTATTCCGCAGCAGTTTGAAAATGAGGCAAATCCGGAAATCCATAAAAAGACGACCGGACAGGAGATCTGGAGAGATACCGATGGAAAGGTAGACATCTTCGTATCGGCAGTCGGAACCGGCGGAACCGTAACCGGAACCGGACTGGCATTGAAAGAGAAAAATCCGGATGTCAAAGTCGTAGCCGTAGAGCCTGCAAGTTCGCCGGTGCTTTCCGGAGGAAAGCCTGGACCACATAAGATTCAGGGAATCGGCGCCGGTTTTGTGCCGGGTGTACTCGAAATGAAAGTATTGGATGAGATCATAAAAGTGGAAAACGACGATGCGTTCGAGACAGCAAGAAAGATTGCAAGAACCGACGGTGTGCTTGTGGGAATTTCCTCCGGTGCAGCATTGTACGCAGCGACAGAACTTGCCAAACGTCCGGAAAATGAGGGCAAAAACATCGTGGTATTGCTACCGGATACCGGTGAGAGATATCTTTCTACTTCCTTATTTATTGTATAAAGGCAGAGGATTTTATGCAGAAAAGAAAACACAGAATATTGTCCGCGGTGCTTATCGTGGCAATGACAGCCGGAATGGTAGCCGGACTTGGCGGTTGTGGAAAAAAGAATGGCGACGAGCTGACGATCACCAACGTTTCCTACGATCCGACGAGAGAATTTTACGAAAAATACAATGTGTTATTTGAACAATATTACGAAAAGAATTTTGGAAAAAAAGTGCGGGTCATACAGTCGCACGGAGGTTCCGGAAGTCAGGCAAGATCTGTTGTGGAAGGATGTAATGCCGATGTCGTTACACTGGCACTTGAGCATGACATCACATTGATTGAAAAAACGGGGCTGATCGATGCCGGATGGCAGAAGGAATTTGACAAAGACAGTGCTCCTTACACATCGACCATTGTATTTTTGGTACGAAAAGGAAATCCGAAACAGATTCAAGACTGGAAGGATTTGGTAAAAGACGGCGTGGAAGTCATTACACCGGATCCGAAGAGCAGCGGCGGAGCGTGCTGGAATTTTCTGGCGGCTCTCAGTTATGCGAAGACGACATGGAACGATGCGGCGAAAGAAAAGCAGTTTATGAAAGCGCTGTATCAAAACGTGTCCGTGATGGATTCGGGGGCAAGAGGAGCGACCACTACATTTGTAGAAAACAAAAAGGGCGATGTGCTGATCGCCTGGGAAAATGAGGCATTGGCGACGTTAGACTCTTATCCGGGCGAATACGAGATGATCAATCCTTCGGTCAGCATACTGGCGCAGCCGAGTGTGGCGGTGGTCGATGACAATGCCAGAATGAACCAGAGTGAAGAAGTGAGCGCCGGATATTTACAATATTTGTACAGCGACGAAGCCCAGCGGCTCATTGGGGAAAATGGCTACCGTCCCTCCAATGAAGCAGTTTTACAGGAATTTTCAGACAAATACGACCTGTCGATCAAGATGTGGAACATCGGAGATTACGGCGGCTGGGACAAAGCCTACGAGACATATTTTGACGATGGTGCCATGTTTGATGAGATTTACGAATACTAGAATAACAGGAGCGAGAGAAGATGAAAAAGGCAGATATACCAAAAAAAGTGAAAAAAGCCAGAGTCATACCGGGTTATCGATGCACTTTGGGAATTGTCGTAACGATGCTTTCGCTCATTGTGCTCATTCCGCTGGCATCCGTGCTTGTGCATTCGCTTCAGATTTCCCCACGTGAATTTTTCGCACTGCTCTGGAAATCGAATGTGCGGAATGCGTTTCTTACCAGCATCGGCTGTTCGTTTGTGGCGGCGGTACTCAATGCGGTGTTTGGACTGATCGTAGCGTGGACGTTGGTCAAATACGATTTTCCGGGAAAACGGATCTTAGATGGATTTATTGAACTTCCCTTTGCACTGCCGACTGCGGTTGCCGGCATTACGCTTTCGAAATTGTATTCGGAAAGCGGCTGGCTCGGAAGCGGACTGGAAAAACTTGGAATAAAAGTAACGTACACCCATCTCGGACTTGTGATCGCATTGATCTTCGTGGGACTGCCATTTGTC
>FR894006.1:19479-21294 GCA_000434115.1 Roseburia sp. CAG:309
AAGAAGCGGCCTATATGCTTGGCGCGACACCGAGAAAAACATTCTTTTCCGTTATTTTGCCGGAGTTACGGCCGGCACTGCTGACCGGATTTGGCCTTGCTTTTGCCCGAGGGATCGGCGAATATGGAAGCGTCATTTACATTTCGGGAAACAGCGCAAAGGAAAAGACGCAGGTAATTTCTTATGTTATTATGCAAAAATTAAGTTATATTGATTATGCAAGTGCGACGGCGATCGCATTTGTCATGCTGATCCTGTCATTTCTGCTTTTGCTTTTTGTCAATATCGTGCAGGCGAGACAGTCAGCGAGAACAAATTTGTTGTAGGAGAGGATAGCCATGAGTGAACAGGAAAAACTCGAACGCGGGAAGCGGCGGACAAAACGGCTGATGATCACCATAACGGTGGCATTTCTCGTATTGATGCTTGTGATCCCATTGGCTTCGGTGATCGCCAGTTCCCTGAAAGAGGGGATCGGTTTTTATCTGGAGTCGATCTCAACGGAATATGTGCGAAGCGCTCTTGGCGTGACGATTCTGGCGACGGTGATCGCAGTCATCGTAAATACGTTTTTTGGAATCTGCGCCGCATGGCTTTTGACAAAATTTTCCTTTCACGGGAAACAGGTCCTGGCGACGCTCATTGATATACCGTTTTCGATATCGCCGGTTATCGTAGGACTTGCCTATCTGATGACGTTTGGGCGGCTTGGATGGTTTTATCCGGCGATCCGCGCAGTGAACCAATGGCTTGGAACGGACATCCGCATCACATTTGCAATTCCGGGTGTCGTGCTGGCGACGATTTTTGTTACTTTCCCATTTGTATCGAGGGAACTGATCCCGATTCTCAATGCGCAGGGAAAGGACGAAGAAGAGGCGGCGGCGCTGATGGGAGCGAGCGGATATAAAATTTTTCGAAAAATTACGCTTCCACAGATGAAATGGGGATTGATTTATGGTATTATCTTATGTACAGCGAGAGCGTTAGGCGAATTTGGCGCGGTGAATGCCCTGTCAAAGACACGAGGCGAGACATTTACACTTCCGCTGGAAATTGATGCTTTATATATGTCAGGAACGGATACTTCGATCACGGCGGCATTTGCCGTATCTTCGATCTTAGTGATCCTGGCGGTGATCTTACTGATCGCAAGAAATATTCTCGAACACCGGGACAAAGGAAAGGAAGGGCGGTAAGCAATGTACGTAGAAATGAAGAACATATACAAGCGATACGGCGATTTCCTTGCCTCCGACAATGTGAGTTTCGGGATTGAAAAAGGAAAACTGGTCGCGCTTCTCGGGCCTTCCGGAAGCGGAAAAACGACACTTTTGCGAATGATCGCAGGGCTGGAAAATCCAAATTCCGGAGATATCTTCATCGACGGAAAACGGGTCAATGACATTCCGGCATCAAAGCGGGGCATCGGATTTGTATTTCAAAATTATGCGTTGTTCCGATATATGACCGTTTTTGACAATGTGGCGTTTGGCCTGGAATTGCAGAAGATGCCGAAAAAACAGATCAAAGAGAGAGTCAAAGAACTTCTCGAATTAACCGGACTTTCGGGGATGGAAAAGCGATATCCGAATCAGCTGTCCGGCGGTCAGCGCCAGAGAGTGGCATTTGCCAGAGCATTGGCGCCGAATCCACAGGTACTTTTGCTGGACGAACCGTTTGCGGCGATCGATGCCAAAGTAAGAACGGAGCTGCGGAGCTGGCTCAAAGAAATGGTAGAAAAACTTGGAATTACGAGTATTTTCGTCACTCACGATCAGGATGAGGCGGTGGAGGTAGCCGATGAGATTATCA
>FR894006.1:21301-33692 GCA_000434115.1 Roseburia sp. CAG:309
GCCGATGAGATTATCATTACAAACCACGGAACCATTGAGCAGATGGGAACGCCGGTAGAAATTTACAAATCACCGGGAACCCCGTTTGTCGCCAAATTCATCGGCAGGTCTTCAGTAGTGGAAGAATATGGAAAATTAAAAGGATTCGATCAGGTCGAGGGGGCAGACAGAGCCGTCATCCGGCCGGAATTTATAAAAATATCAAAGAGTGGAAAACTGGATCAGTACATCAGCGCGGCAGAGACCGGCATCGTAAAAGATGTGGTATTTCGAGGAAACCGCATTGACATCACCGTCGATATTAACGGAATCGAGGTTGTCGGCGAGCGGTCGCTGGAAAAAGATCTGGTGGCTGTCGGCGAGACGGTACATGTGCTGATCTACCGATTGTATGTGTTTGACGAGGCGCAGACGTATCTGCTCGAAAATAAAGAGATGCAGGAACAAGACGTGTTTTACATCTAGCTGCCCAAGGGGATCAAAGTTTTCATTTTCCATGCTTGCATGGAAAAAATGAAAACCTTGATCCCCGCACAAAAACGAGAAGGGAGCGGCAGAGCCGCGGAGTTCGAGTTTTTGCAGGGATGCGGGAGCAGCGTAAGCTGCGAAGCATCCCGTAGGGCAAGCTGGCGAGTCAATAAATTGCCAACACAAAAAGAACAGCAAAATCAAGGAGGAGCTGCGATGCAGATTGAAAATAAAAAAATATTTCACACGGACATTTTGATCGTCGGTGGAGGAACGGCAGGATGTTACGCCGCATTGACGATCCGCGAAAAATCCGATTATTCGATCATTATTGCGGAAAAAGCAAATATTAAGCGGAGCGGCTGCCTGGCTGCCGGTGTCAACGCGATCAATGCCTATATCGTAAAGGGAAGAAAGCCGGAAGATTATGTGGAATATGCGAAAAAAGATGCGGATGGCATCGTGAGAGAAGATCTGCTTATGACAATGTCAGAGGGACTCAACCGGGTAACGGAAAAAATGGAACAACTCGGACTTGTCATTTTGAAAGATGAAAATGGAGAATACGTCGCACGCGGAAATCGAAATATAAAGATTAACGGTGAAAATATGAAACCGCTGCTGGCTTCGGCAGTTGAGCGCCTTCCGAATGTGACCGTATTAAACCGGATCAATATAACCGATTACATTGTGGAGGATAATACGATCCGCGGAGCGTTTGGATTTTCGATGGAAGAAAACACGGCTTACGAGATCCGCGCAAAGAAAGTGCTTTGTGCGACCGGCGGAGCGGCAGGGCTTTACCGCCCGAACAATCCGGGATTTTCGAGACATAAAATGTGGTATCCGCCATTTAACACCGGCGCAGGATATGCGATGGGGATTCGGAGCGGAGCCGAGATGACAACCTTTGAGATGCGCTTTATCGCTCTCCGGTGCAAAGATACGATCGCACCGACCGGAACCATCGCACAGGGCGTCGGCGCAAAACAGGTCAATGCAAAAGGCGAAGTTTACGAAGATAAATACGGTCTGACGACTTCGGAACGAGTGTATGGAACGGTGATGGAAAATCTGGAGGGAAGAGGCCCTTGTTACCTGCGGACCGAAGGAATTTCCGACGAGCAGGATGAGTCATTGAAAAAAGCTTACCTCAATATGGCACCAAGCCAGACACTCAAATGGATTGAATCCGGCAAGAAGCCGAGCGAGCAGAATGTCGAGATTGAGGGAACCGAACCTTATATCGTGGGCGGACACACCGCCAGCGGATACTGGGTGGACACCGACCGCCAGACGACGATCCACGGACTGTATGCGGCAGGAGATGTCGCCGGAGGATGTCCGCAGAAATACGTGACCGGTGCGATGGTCGAAGGCGAGATCGCGGCACTTCATATGGTAAAAGAACTGGATGCCGGGCAGGAACTGCCGGTAAATGAGGCAGAAGAAGAAACGGCACTGGAAGAGAAAATAAAAGAATATAACCATTATTTGACAGGGACCAACGATATGTTTACTGTCGAAGCCTTAGAAGAGGCGATGCAGAAAGTCATGGACAATTATGCCGGAGGAATTTCGACGCATTACCAGTTCAACGAAAAGCAGCTGGCACTTGCGAAAGACAAGATCAAACAGCTGATCGAACTCAGCGAGGATGTTGCAGCGGAAGATATGCATGAACTGATGTTTGTCTATGAGTTGAGAGAACGGCTTACCGTGTGCCTTGCCGTTATTGCACATTTGGAAGCAAGAAAAGAGACAAGATGGCACAGTTTTGCCGAAAATTTAGATTATCCTAAAAAAGACCAGAGTTGGTTAAAATATGTAAATTCCAAAATGGAAGATGGCGAGATCGTCATCCGCTTCCGAGACCTGGTTGGAAGGGAGGAGCATTATGAGCATAGCAATTAACAAGGCATTGTGCAAAGGCTGTACCGCCTGCGCGAAAGTTTGTCCGGGAAGTCTGATCAAGATGGACGACGACAAAAAAGCCTATATCAAGTACCCGAAAGACTGCTGGGGATGCTCATCCTGTATCAAAGAGTGCCGGTTTGGCGCGATCGCTCTTTACCTGGGAGCAGATATTGGAGGTATGGGAAGCAAGATGACTGTACTTTCGGAAGAAAATCAGTTATACTGGAACATATTACGAAGAGATGGCAGCAAAGAACAGGTTATTATCAACAAAAAAGAATCAAATAAGTACTAGCGAAAGGAAGGACACAGATATGAGTGAGTTTTCACATCTTGACAAATTGGAGGCAGAAGCAATCTACATCATCCGTGAAGTGGCTGCAGAATGTGAAAAACCGGTAATGCTTTATTCCATCGGAAAAGACAGCTCGGTAATGCTGCATTTGGCAATGAAAGCTTTTTATCCGGAGAAACCGCCGTTCCCGTTTTTACATGTCAATACAACATGGAAATTTAAAGAAATGATCGAGTTCCGTGACAAAACGGCCAAAAAACTCGGCATCGATATGATCGAGTACATTAACGAACAAGGGGTAAAAGACGGAATCAATCCATTTGACCATGGTTCTGCTTATACCGATATCATGAAAACACAGGCATTGAAACAGGCCCTCGACAAATACGGATTTACCGCTGCGTTTGGTGGTGGACGCCGAGACGAGGAGAAATCAAGAGCAAAAGAGAGAATATTCTCTTTCCGAAACGAACATCATGCGTGGGATCCGAAAAACCAGCGTCCCGAGATGTGGAAATTGTACAATTCCAAGATCCAGAAACATCAGGAAGTACGAGTATTCCCATTATCAAACTGGACCGAGACGGATATCTGGCAGTACATTCGCCGCGAAAATATCGAGATCCCGTCTCTGTATTTTGCAAAAGTACGTCCGGTCGTTTACCGCGACGGCAACATTATCATGGTAGACGATGACCGTATGAGACTTCGTCCGGGGGAAAAGATCGAGTACAAGAGTGTACGATTCCGCACCCTGGGATGTTATCCACTTACCGGTGGATGCGAGTCCACTGCGACGACACTGGACGAAATTATCGACGAGACACTGAGCGCCGTATCTTCCGAGAGAACGACACGAGTGATCGACAATGAAGCAGCTGGCAGTATGGAACGAAGAAAGAGAGAAGGGTATTTCTAATATGAGCGGATTATTGAAATTTATTACATGCGGAAGCGTGGATGACGGAAAATCAACCTTAATTGGACATATTTTATACGATTCAAAGTTATTGTATACCGACCAGGAAAAAGCACTGGAATTAGACAGTAAAGTCGGAAGCCGCGGCGGCGAGATCGACTACTCACTGCTTCTCGACGGATTGATGGCAGAGCGCGAGCAGGGAATCACGATCGACGTTGCGTACCGTTACTTTACGACAGAAAAACGAAGCTTCATCGTTGCGGACACACCGGGACATGAAGAATATACAAGAAATATGGCAGTAGGAGCGTCCTTTGCCGACCTCGCAGTCATTTTGATCGACGCGAAACAGGGCGTGCTCGTACAGACAAGACGCCACGCAAGAATCTGTGAACTGATGGGAATCAAATATTTTGTATTTGCCGTCAACAAAATGGACCTTGTGGATTATAGCGAAGAGAGATTCCGCGAGATCGAAGCACAGATCAAGGAACTTTCCGAAGAACTCAGCCTTGCTAATGTCAAGATTATTCCGGTTTCGGCGACAGAAGGCGACAATGTTACGACAAAATCCGACAACATCAAATGGTATGACGGTGAGGCACTCCTGACATACTTGGAAAATATTGATATTTCCGAAGACGACCACGAAGTAGGTTTCTATATGCCGGTACAGCGTGTATGCCGTCCGGACCACACATTCCGAGGCTTTCAGGGTCAGGTGGAAGATGGCGAGATTCATGTCGGCGACGAACTGACAACCTTGCCTAGCAATGAGACAGCGAAAGTAAAGAGTATTTATGTCGGTGACAAGCAGAGCGACAAAGCGGTGAAAGGCCAGCCGGTAACGATCCAGCTTGACCGCGAAGTAGATGTATCAAGAGGCTGCGTGCTTTCTGTGGATTCTCAGGTGAAAATCGCATCGACCTTGACAACGACACTCCTTTGGATGGACGACGATGAACTCATCAGTGGAAAGAACTTCTTCTTTAAACTGGGTACAAAGACCATCCCGGGAGCGGTTACGAAGATCGAATATGCAATCGATGTCAATACCGGCGAGCAGAAACCGGTGGAAACGCTCAGCAAAAACGAGATCGCCGTATGTAAGATCTCACTGGCAGACAAGATCGTCGTAGATGAATTTAAGAAACATAAGACAATGGGTGAATTTATTCTCATTGACCGTGTAACCAATATGACATCTGCCTGTGGAGTGGTAGAAAATGTAAATACCGAAGAGCATGGTCTGTATGAAGGACGTGTGGACCGCAAAGTCCGCGCAGCAGTCAAAGGACAGACGGCGGTTACCGTAGAATTTATCAAATCCGATAAAGTCAATCGTGCGTTTGTGGAGGATGTGGAAAAAGTTCTTCACATCGATGGCAGACATACGTATCTGTATGCACCGGCACAGGGCGAGGACATTTCCCTGGTGCTCAAACACCTGCACCGCGCAGGAATCGTTGTCCTGCTTCTTGTTGACAAAAAACAGGCAGACAGCATTACAAATAAAAATGAAAATTATATCACGAATTGGAGTGAAAAAGGTACGGAGGTAGAAGAAGTGGCAGCCTATATCCGCAAACAGTCGGTTTATGGAGAAGCATCCGTACGCAATGGCAACTACATTTGAAGAGACGAAAATGGAGGGAACGTATGAGATTCAACACAGCACTTTTGCACAGTGGAAAAATGGGAGATGAGGCGACCGGAGCGACGCTCACGCCGATCTACCAATCCAGCGCCTTCTATCAGACGTCTGCAGAACAGCATGAAAAATTGTTTCATAATAAGGCAAACGGATTTTCGTATACAAGACTGAATAATCCGACGATCACAGCCTTTGAAAACCGGATGACAGCATTGGAGAAGGGACTTTCTTCGATTGCCTGTGCTTCCGGAATGGCAGCAATCTTCAATGCCTTGCTTAATATCGTGAATGCCGGAGAGGAAATCCTGGCAAGCACGAGTTTATACGGAGGATCTATCGATGTTTTTCATGATTTTGAAGCATTTGGGATCAAAACCGTATTTGTCGATATTCATGACGAAGAGGCCGTCAAAGCAGCGATCAATGACAAGACGAGAGTGATCTTTGCCGAGACGATCGGAAATCCGAAACTGGATGTCGTAGACATCCGTAAGCTGGCAGAACTGGCACATGAGAACGGACTTCCGCTTGTGATGGACAACACGGTCGCAACCGCGTATCTTGTCCGTCCGATCGAACTTGGTGCTGATATCGTCGTCAATTCGACATCCAAGTACATCAACGGAAACAGCGATGCCATCAGCGGTGTAATTACCGACAGCGGAAAATTCAAATGGGATAAAGAAAAGTATCCCGGCATGAGAAAATTTGCAAAATTTGGAAAATTTGCATTTACCGCGAAACTTAGAAATGGCTTGTTTCGAAATACCGGTGCCTGTATGGCGCCACAGACAGCATTTTACAATATGCTGGGGCTTGAAACGCTTGGACTCCGCATGGAGCGTGCCTGTTTCAATGCCGAAAAGTTAGCAGAGTTTTTGACGCAGTATCCGGACATCAAAGTAAATTATCCGGCACTGCCAGACAGCCCATGGCACGAAACCGCAGAAAAAACTCTTGAACATGGCTATGGCGCGATCCTCACGATCCGCGTCGGAAGCAAAGAACGTGCTTTCCAGATTATGAACGATCTGAAATTACCAAAAATTGTCTCTAACATTGGAGATACAAAGTCCCTGATCATTCATCCGGAATCGACGCTGAATGCGCACAGCACGGAAAAAGAGAAAGAAGATGCCGGAGTATTTGACGACCTGATCCGGATCAGCGTCGGCATTGAAGATATTCAGGATATCATCGAAGATTTTAAATACGCGATTGAGAAAAAATAAGGAGGAAGTGAATTATGGCAGTAGATTATGCTACACTGAAAAAAGGCGGATTCATGCGCCAGAAACAAAAAAATAACTTTTCCCTGCGATTGGCAGTAGTAGGAGGCAATCTGACGGCAAAGCAGCTGGCTAAGATTGCGGAAGTGGCAGAAAAATACGGAGACGGACATGTGCATCTGACATCCAGACAGGGCGTAGAGATCCCATTTATCAAACTGGAGCAGATCGATGAAGTGAAAGCAGAACTGGAGAAAGGTGATTGTAAGCCGGGTGTCTGCGGACCGCGTGTACGTACTGTCACAGCCTGTCAGGGAAATCAGATCTGTCCAAGTGGAAACATTGATTCCTACGACATTGCTCAGAAACTGGACGAGAGATATTTTGCAAGAGAACTTCCTCATAAATTCAAATTTGGTGTCACCGGATGCCAGAATAACTGTTTGAAGTCCGAGGAAAACGATGTCGGAGTGAAAGGTGCCTCTATTGTAAAATGGAAAGAGGATGCCTGTATCCAGTGTGGTGTGTGCGTCAAAGCGTGCCGCACCGATGCGATCAAACTGGAAGACGGAAAGATTGAATTAGAGGAAAGTAAGTGTAACTACTGCGGAAGATGCGCCAAAGCGTGTCCAACCGATGCCTGGGATGTGACGACAGGATATCTCGTATCCTTCGGTGGACTTTTTGGAAACCGCATTCACAAAGGACAAGAAATTGTACCGGTGATTAAGGACGAAGAGACATTGTTCCGCGTAACCGATGCAGCGATTCAGTTTTTTGATGACAATGCAAATCCAAGCGAACGTTTCCAGTTTACGATCGAGCGCGTAGGCGAAGATAAATTTGAAAAAGTGATTAAGGAGGCATACAATGGCTGATTTTGAAATTGATGAAAGAGTAGACATTACCGATGTTGTCTGCCCGATGACATTTGTAAAAGCAAAAGTAGCGATGGAAGAGATTGAAGTAGGACAGGTTCTTGCCGTGACCATGAACGACGGTGAGCCGGTTCAGAACGTACCTCGAAGCTTTAAAGAAGAAGGACAGCAGATCCTGAAACTGATCGACAATGAGAATGGTACTTACGACCTGATCGTTAAGAAAGTCGAAGAATAGGAGAAACTCATGGCAAAACGAGTAAGCAGCGAAGATTTTGAAGCCGAAGTCCTCGGATCCGATCTGCCGGTTGTGGTAGAATTTTATTCGGACAGCTGCATCCCATGCAAACAATTATCTCCGATCCTTGGCGGTCTGGAAGATGATTATGAGGACAAAGTAAAAGTAGTAAAAGTCAATGTAAATTTTGATGCCGAACTGGCACAGAAATATGAAGTGGCAGCCTCCCCGACGTTGTTATTTTTCAAAGATGGCAGCGAGGTTGAGAGAATCCGCGGTCTGGTAAAACGACCGGAGTTGGAAGAAACTGTCAAAAAGTTATTATAAAACAGGAGGACAAAGAAATGTTAGTAACCGTAGCAGGAGAGAAAAAGGAAATCGAACAGGGAACTACCATCGCGAAACTGATCGTCGATGAAAAGGTAGAAAACCCGGATTATGTAACCGTTACCGTAAACGATGACTTTGTAGAAAGCGAAGATTTCGACAAAACAGAGATCAAAGAAAATGATGTCATCGAATTTCTTTACTTCATGGGAGGAGGAGCATTTTAATGGCATTTACGAATGAACAGATGGAGCGCTACTCACGCCATATCATTTTGCAGGAAGTGGGCGTGAAAGGCCAGAAAAAACTGCTGAATGGCAAAGTGCTGATCATCGGAGCCGGTGGACTTGGTGCTCCGGCAGCGATGTATCTTGCCGCAGCCGGTGTCGGAACGATCGGTATTGTCGATGCGGACGAAGTCGATCTTTCGAACTTGCAGCGTCAGATCATCCACGGCACAGCAGATGTCGGAAAAGCGAAAGTAAAATCCGCAAAAGAGACAATGAATGCGATGAACCCGGATGTTACGGTAAATACTTACCGTGAATTTGTGACATCGGAGAATGTTATGGATCTGATCAAGGATTATGATTTCATTATCGATGGAACCGATAATTTCCCTGCGAAATTCCTGATCAACGATGCGTGCGTTATGGCGAAAAAACCATTTTCCCACGCCGGAATCATTCGCTTTAAGGGCCAGCTCATGACCTATGTACCGGGAGAAGGACCATGTTACCGTTGTGTATTCAAAAATCCACCTCCAAAGGACGCAGTTCCTACCTGTAAGCAGGCAGGTGTCATCGGCGCAATGGGCGGTGTGATCGGAAGCCTTCAGGCAATGGAAGCGATCAAATATCTGATCGGAGTCGGCGATCTTCTTACCGGAAAACTGTTGACTTACGATGCGCTTAAGATGGAATTCCACACGATCAAACTGCCAAAAGCAAACGGAACTTGTGCCGTATGCGGCGATCATCCGACGATTACCGAGCTGATCGATTATGAGCAGGTAGAATGTGACGGCAAAT
The DNA here is from genome assembly GCA_000434115.1 of Roseburia sp. CAG:309. Lineage (GTDB taxonomy): Bacteria > Bacillota > Clostridia > Lachnospirales > Lachnospiraceae > Eubacterium_F. The sequence continues at coordinate 30,261 of FR894006.1, forward strand.
AGAATGTAAATGTTTTTTTCGAAGGAGGAAAACTATGTTAACGATGACCAAAGACGATTATGAGAAAATTCTTGCTCATTGCAAGGAAGGACTTCCGAACGAGGCTTGTGGTCTGATCGGAGGGACAAAAGACGGCGACGAAAAGCACATTAAAAAAGTGTATCTTCTGACCAATATCGACGAGAGCAATGAGCATTTTTCCATGGATCCGAAAGAACAGCTTGCCGCAGTGAAAGATATGCGTGCGAATGGATATCAGCTGCTTGGCAATTTTCATTCACATCCGGAATCTCCTTCCCGGCCATCCGAAGAGGACAAGCGTCTGGCATACGATTCCAAAGTAAATTATCTGATCTTGTCTTTGATGGATCTCGAAAATCCGGTACTCAATGCGTTTGTCATTGACGAGGAGAAGAACGTATCCAAAGAAGAATTGATCATTTCATAAAAAGGGAAGGAAGAGGGCTGTTGCAGATGGCTTTCTTCCTTTCCGTTACTTAAAGAAGAGAACGGAGTTTATACGTATGATCTGTATCAGTATCAATCACAAAAATTCCATAACCGAAACGAGAGAACGTTTTGCCCTCAGCGACGAGGAAAAAGAGCAGTTTTTCCGGATGGCAGGAGAATGTGAAGACATCGGTGGCTGCGTTCTTTTGATGACATGTAACCGCTGCGAAATATACATTTCCGGGTTAAATAAGATATACCGCGAAGTGGAGAATTTTTTTCAAAAGCAGAAGGGCATTGCGAGAGAAGAATTTTGGAAATACGCGATGCGTTATGAAAAAAAGGCAGCAGTAAAACATCTGTATCAAGTGGTTTGCGGCCTTGAATCCGCGGTGCTTGGCGAAGTGGAGATCATCCGCCAGGTAAAACTGGCATACGAATCCGCCAAGACACGCCAAATGACGGATGGCGACCTCAATGTCATTTTCCAGAGTGCATTGCAGCTTGCCAAAGAGATTGCGGATCAGTCTATGATGACGAGACTGCCGGTATCGGTCGGTACGCTGACGACGCTCGATGCCCTCCGGTTCTGCGAGGGAAAGGAAGAGCCTCATATCCTGCTTGTGGGAGCCGGCGGAGATATCGGATCGATCATACTTCGTGACCTGATGGACGCGGACGACCGCGTTCGGATCGTAGCGACAAGCCGGAAACACAAACAATACGACCTTGCTTTTCAGGATACCGAGCAGGTTCGCTGGGTGCATTATGACAACCGTTATGAATACCTTGGCTGGGCAGATGTCGTAATCAGCGCGACAAGCAGCCCACACTACATTTTCCTGGAAGAAAATGTAAAAAAAGCGCGACGGGAAAAACCGCTTTGCTTTATCGATCTGGCGATTCCGCGCGATGTCGATGAGGCAATCGATAAACTAGAGGGATGTATCGTCAAAAATATGGACGATATTCAGGCATTGGCAAAGAAAAACAATGAAAAGAAACTGACAGAAGCGAAAAAGATCGCACTGATCATCGAAGACCGCGTGGAGGAAATGGAAAAAACGCTTGCGTTCCGGCGGTTCCGCGATGTATTTCCGGAAAAAATGGAACAACTGGAAGAGAAAAAGGCTTCGTGGCTTTTGTATCAGTTGCGGGAGCACTTGGATCTGGAGGCATTTGAACAAGTGATAAAGAGTTTGGAGGGAGAATCCTGATGGCGTATTTCCCATTTATGATTCAATTGGAGGATAAGACCTGCCTCCTCGTCGGAGGGGGAAATGTCGCGGCGCGCAAAGCGGAAATGATGCTGGAATTTGGTGCGCAGGTACACCTTGTGGCAAAAGAGGCGTGTGACAAAATTTGGAAAATTAAAAATGAGAAACTCACGATCGAGGAACGAAGCTATCAGCCGGAAGACCTCGAAGGAGCGGATATTGTCATTATGGCGACAAATGACAGCGAACTGAATTCAGAAGTCGCAGACCTTTGTAAAGATCGGCGGATCTTAGTCAATGTCGTCGATGTGAAAAAAGACTGCGGATTTTATTTTCCGGCGATCGTGCGCCAGAAGGATGTGGTTGTAGCCGTTTCGACCGGTGGAAACAGTCCGGGACTGGCATCGAAGATCAAAAAAGAGATTGGGAAGAATCTGCGGAAAGATTATGGACAAATTGCCGATGAATTGGGAAAGGCACGCGAAGAAGTGATGCTTACCGAACCGGTGGAAGCAAAGCGCAAGGAGATTTTATTGGATATGTTAGAGAAAAAACTGGAAAATAATGTAATTAAACTAGGGACAAGAGGAAGCGAACTTGCGCGGATTCAGACAGATATGGTGCTGCGCGTATTGCAGGAAAAATACCCGATGTACCGCTATGAGACGGTGATCCTGACGACGAAAGGGGATCGGCAGACAGACCGCCCAATCACGGCATTCGGTGGAAAAGCGGTCTTTGTCGAGGAAATTGAGCAGGCGTTGACCGATGGCACGATTGATATCGCAGTGCACAGCGCCAAGGATATGCCAAATCCGTGTGGAGACGGTCTTATGATCGCGGGAACGCTGCCACGCGCCTGCGTGCAGGATGTGTTGATCTATCCGAAAGGGAAAGAGATTACAAAAGAGACGGCATTTACTGTGGGGACGGGAAGTCTGCGCAGACGCTGTCAGATTTTGGCGATGTATCCGAAGGCAGAGTGCAGGGATCTGCGCGGTAATGTCGGAACGAGGATCGCCAGACTGAAAGAAGGATATTACGATGCGATCGTGCTTGCGGCAGCCGGGATTGAACGGCAGGGCTTAGATCACGATCCGGAATTAGAATATGAATATCTGCCGGTAAAGGAAATGCTTCCGGCGGCAGGCCAGGCGATCATTGCGGTAGAGACGAGAAAGACCGGTTTTGTGAGAAAACTTGTGCAAGGAATCAGTGATGAGACGAGTGCCTTTGAACTGGAAACGGAGCGGGCGGTGCTCACCGAGCTGAACGCCGGCTGCCATGAACCCGTCGGTGTGTTAAGCCGGGTTTCCGGGGAAGAGATGAGCCTCGACCTGATGATTGAAAAGGACGAATTGGTGCACCGCGTACAGGTACAGGGGGAAAAAACAGACTGGGAAAAATTGGTAGAAACAGTGTGCCGGAAATTTCGCCGGGCATAAGGAGGACAAAATGGTTTATTTGGTTGGAGCAGGGCCGGGAGATCCGGGACTGATGACATGCCGTGGCGCAGAGGTGCTGCGGGAATGCGAAGCGGTCGTGTATGACCGGCTCGGAACGAACGGATTGCTGGAACTTGTGCCGGAAGACTGCGAAAAGATCTATGTCGGAAAGAAACCGGGAAGCCATTCGAAAAAGCAGGAGGAAATCAATCAGATTTTGATTGATACCGCTAAACGGTTTGATCGTGTCGTGCGCCTGAAGGGCGGCGATCCGTTTGTCTTCGGACGCGGTGGCGAGGAAGTGCTGGCACTTCAGAAAG
>FR894007.1:0-3764 GCA_000434115.1 Roseburia sp. CAG:309
ATCGCCACAATGATCTCATTGATCTCATAATGACTGGCTGCCTCCAGAATTTTATCTCTGCCGCCGATCACCTTGATCCCATTGATAAATGTGTTTTGTTTGGACTTATTATCATCGATGACACAGCAGATATTACTGTCGAGTTTTTTACTCATTTTCAATTCGTTAATCACCATATTTCCGGCTTCTCCGCCACCAATGACCATCGTATTCCGCATACCGACTCCATGAATGTTTTCATTGTAAAGAAAACGCACGATCCGGTAAGAAAAACGCACTGTCAATGTCATAAAAAACAGGAGCATAAAATAAATGAAAAAATACGATCTTGGCAGTCTCCGGTAAGTACCAAATACAGTCAGAAAATGGATTACCGTAGAGATTCCGCAAGCCAGCGCAATATTGATCACTTCACTCAGACTTGCATATCTCCACAAACTGTTATACAAACGGAAAAGAGCAAATACAATCAACGTCAGAAGTGTATTGACGATCATCATTTCCTGAAGTGTCGTAATATAGCCATGCGGATATTCAATGGATATCCCGCTTTTAATAAACTTATCCCATTTTAATTCGTAGCGGATAAAAAGTGCCGCATAAGAGCACAGATTAATACATACCGCATCCCATACCAGAAGCAAAAACCGGTAGATCAGCGACATCTTTCCACTCTCAATATATTTGCGAATACGTAACATGAATTCTGTCCTCCATTTCGTTTCCCCCTGACACCCTTAATATAGTATTATACAAAAAAAAGTTGAAAAAATCAATGGGATAGAGTATACTAATATCCTAACAGAAGATTTTTGAGAGGAACCTTAGAAAATGGACATGAAAATCACAAATCAAATCACACGTTACTACATCTTATTTTATGCACTTTACAGTATGACACAGCGCATTATACCGATTTCTGTTTTTTGCGTTGGCACACTTGCCGGTATTCTATATAAACTTATTGTCGCCGCCGGCGGCTGTCTGGCTCTTGCCTATCTCATCTCCGGTTTTAAAAAATGGAAAATGAATTCCCTTTTTGCTGTACTTGGCGGCTTTACCCTTATTTTATGTATCACCACATTACTCAACCACAGGTATAATTTTTTTGACAATGTACTCGGTGTCATTACCTTTGGAATTCAGCTCATCCTATTTTTCAGTTATTATCATATGACCGAACGAAAAGATTTTTCTTTTACCATACAGCTCACAGCGGTCGTATCAAGTATTCTTTGGACGGTCTGCTGCGCAGTTTCGCTCGCTCAGTACCTTCTGGACATTCAATACCGCACCTTAAATCCAATTGGAAATACGGTACGGCAAGGTATTGTTGACGGCAGACTGTTTGGTGTATTTTCAGACCCAAATTTTGCTGCCTTTACTTCGTTTCTGTTGCTGATTCTTCTCGCGTATACGTTTTATTGCCGGACAAATCGTATTCTGCGTATCTATCTCGGAATCAGTACGCTGATCAACGTGGCTTACATTGTATTTTCGAATTCCCGAACCGTATTTTTATGTGTGATCGGTACGGTATTTTTCTTTGTATTACTGCTCACTTACCGCCATCATATCACCTCCGGAAGCACTTCTGTTTCGCGGCTTCTTCTGTATGCTGCACGAAACCTTGCGCTCTCTCTGGCGGGAATGGTCGTTGTCTATTCTCTGCTCTTTTACCCGATGCAGAATATCGGAAAGCAGATGGAACCTCAGCGGAGTGAAACCAATCTGGTACGTGATGATGTCGGAGGGGATAACCTCACCAACAACCGTTCCACGATCTGGATCAATTACCTTGATCTGTATAAGAAAAAACCGGTGTTTGGATTTTCCATCAACACCGCTCTGCCTTATGCCTCAGAGCACGATCCAAATGGCTATCTTGCCCAGACGCAGTACGTTACTCACAACGGGTATCTGTCTCTTCTGGTAGAAACCGGTATCCTTGGTTTTCTGCTTATGGCAGCCTTTTTATTCCTTATGCTCATTCGAAATGTAAAGCGTATCCGGACAAAAGAAAAAATCAGCCCGGACTATGTTCTTGCTCTGTGCCTTGTAGTCGCGGTACTGATCTTTCTTATTTGTTTTCATGATATTTTCTTTACGGTAAATATCGAAACCATGCTGCTATATCTGTCCATGGGAGTTCTATTTATCGAGACGGATCCACAAACTGTTCAATCAGATCCTTCCATTGCGTCAAAATAGTTTCTTTGGAAAATTTTTCCAAATTTTTCATAGAGTTTCTTGAAAGCCGGAGGCGTTCCTCCGGTTTTTTTAATAACTCATAAATGACCTCTGCCATCTTTTCCGTATCATAGGGCGGAATCAGTTTCCCATCTTCTCCTTCCCGGATGATCTCACGCGGGCCGGACACAATGTCAAAACTGACTAGCGGAAGCGCATTGGCTTTTGCCTCAAGCAGAACCAGTGGCAGTCCCTCCCGGTAAGAGGTAAGTACATACATCGAATGCCCTTGATAACAGGCTTCCATCTGATCCGTAAGTCCCATCAGATGAATATTTTCATCCAATCCCTCGCGGCGGATACGTTCCTGTATTTCCGGAAACATATCACCATCTCCATATACTTCCCACACAAAATCTTTTGTCTTTTTTGCTAACGCTGCCGCCGTATCCACCAAAAGATCCATTCCCTTTTCTTTCGAAAACCGTCCCGCCGTCAAAATTCTGGTGCTGTCCGGATCATAAGGCGCTGCTGCTTTTTTTATCCGCTCGTCAATCCAATTATAGATCGTGATAACACGTCCTTTTTTATAGTGAAATTTCTCATAATAGGCGTCTTCACTCTGCTTTGTTAAAACAACGGTTTTATCGGTAAAACGTGATCCCAGAGTACGCATCGTGCGGGCAGGAATTTCGTTCCATTGATTCAGCAATGCTCCATGATCGCAGAATATTCTTGGAATCTTCAGCCGTCTGCCATGAATCCCCCCACAAAGTCCGGCATATGCTCCCACATAAAAGACCATATCCAGCTGCTTCTTCTTAATATAACTGCGAAACGGCCTTCCCGCCTTTGTGATCACTTCACGGATCCTTGCTTTATACGGAAGAATCACTTCATAATCCATCTCCTCCGGCAGCTCATACGCACAGGCATCGTTTTCCTGAATAAAACTAATAATCGTAATCTCGTACTCTTCGCGAAGAGCAAGTACCATATTGTACAGCACCTGCTGCGCACCACCGCGGACGCTCATATCAAAATTTACAAATCCTATTTTCTTCATTGATCTCTTCTCCCGTCATCGGTAATATTTCATTAAAATCCGGTAGTTATGATGTTTCATAAAAAACAGCAGTATCTTATCCTTCCGGCTGAATTCTGCTTTTGATACAAATAATTTCTGTACCCCCGGCATCGCCAGCCATTCTTTGATCTTTTCTTTACATTCCCGGTCTGTCTTCCCGGAACGCCGCATCAGATCATAAAATTTATTTTTTATCGAATTCAGGTAAAATACATCGAGGAAAGCAGCCTCTTTTCCTCCGCATTCTTCATAAAAGGCTGCCACTTCCCGCCTAAGCCGTTCTTCAATTTCCATCGCATTTTCTCGGAAGCGGAATGACAGGCTTCCCGTCTCAATATTATAATAGTCATAGACAGATTTTGGAAGCACACTGATCTTCTCAGCGCACTCAAACACCTGTAAGTTAAACAACAGATCTTCTCCCTTATCAAGATCTGTCGGAAATCCTTTTACACTAACGCACACACGGACAAATCAATCAAATAGC
>FR894007.1:3803-6831 GCA_000434115.1 Roseburia sp. CAG:309
TAGGAAGAAAACAATTCCGGAAAGTCCCGGATAAACGTTTTTTCGTCCTCGTAAACAGCCTCTTTTGGCAGGTGGTCTTTGCCCGCTTTTTCATCGTAATATCCGGCTATTACCACATCGCTTTCGTCCTCTTCCAGACATTTTACCATGAGCGAAGCAGCCTCTTTTTTTACCAGATCATCACTGTCAACGAACTGGATATACTGTCCGTGAGATTCCTGCAATCCACGGTTTCTCGCTGCGGAAACGCCCTCATTTTCTTTTGTTATCACATGAAAATACGGATAGTTTTTTTCATACTCTCTGCAAATTTCAAGGCTGCCATCCGTCGAACAGTCATCGACAAGGATCACTTCCAGATTGGGGTAGTCCATCGCTGCCACATGATCCAGGCAGGCTGCCAGCCGTTTCTTTGAATTGTAAACCGGAATGATCACGGACACAAGTGGTTGTGTTGACTGCATATTACATTTCCTCCTCTGTGCGCTTCACCGGATAGTAAATTCCTTTATACTCCGGATAAGCCTTTTCCGTATCTACCACAATTCCATCATGGGAAGGAATCTGCTGGTCTTCCGGCGGCATCGTCATGTAATCGCCAAATGCCATTTTGAGATACGTATCATATCCCACCGGAATCGGCATCTGCTCTCCCTCAAATTCCTTATACACGGCACTGGAAAATATTTCCTTTGGATACTCATTTACCATATAATTATACCGGACACATAGTTCGGTAATATAGTCACACTCTTCGATCGGATATTTGGTCATATGACGTTCGCAAAGCCGCGCCATCCGATAGCGGTTTTTCCAGCCGGGAGCCAGAAGAAGCATCATTTTCCCGATCAGATAAAATCCTTTTCCTTTGCTGGTCGGCGCCTCCTGATTGATATAGATCTGATACGCCAGTCCCCACATCAGCTGCATTTTCCGTTTCCAGCGGGAAGATGGGCAGCCGTCCAATGGCAGGATTTCAAGTCGGATTCCATGTGCAATGTCCAGATCCATCTGACGTTCTTTTACAAATGTCGTCTCTTCATCTGTGATCATTGTAAGCTGGGAACGCAGAAACTGTTCTTTACTCGTACGGCTCAGCCGGTATTTCGTTTCATCCATCTCTTTGTGCCACAATTCACACAATTTCTCATAGTCGTTTCTTGGCATAAATACATCAATATCGTCATCCCACGGAATAAATCCCTGATGCCGCAAAGTACCGATACAGCATCCGCCGCAAAAATAAAACAGCAGACCATGCTTTTCGCAAAACTCTTTAAATACAAGTGTAATCTCCAGACATTTTTTCTGGAGAAGACGAAGTTCCGCGCGCAGGCGTTCTCCCGCCGCCGGCACACACGGACGATTCAGATCCAGAAAAACACAGTCATGGTGGGCTTTCTGCTTTTCTTTCGGCGGCAGTGCCATATAATCGCCAAATGCCTCCTTCAAATATCCGTCATATCCAACGGGGATCGGCATATTTTCTCCCTCAAACGGCACAAATACGGCTTTTTCAAACCATTCCTTTTTGTATTTCTTTTTCATATAAAATGGTCCGGAACACAATTCCGTGATGTAATTACACTCGGAAATAGGATATTGGGTCATGTGTCTTTTCGCGACATTCCAGATCTTATAGCGGATCTTTTTCCCACGAAATACAGAAAGCAGAAAGCGGCTTCCCACAGCCATCAGTCCCCCATGTTTTTCCGGTACAGTCTGTGCACGGAACAATTGATAGATAAGTGCCCACATACATTGAAATTTACGTTTCCATTTTCCATCCGGATAGCCGTCGAGCGGAATCACATCCAAAGCAACACCATGCGGGATCCGAAGATCTTTCTGGTACGGTTTGATCTGCGTTGTCTCGCTGTCACGAAGGGTTGCAAAGTTATTACGATCCACATAATCCAGTGTAGTATCGGATAGTATATAACGTTTTCCCGGTTCATAATCTTTCCATTTTTTTACAAATACCTCGTAGTCTTTGCGGGGCATAAAGAAATCAAGATCATCATCCCACGGAATAAATCCCTTGTGACGGATCGCACCAATGCAGCCGCCTCCGCAGAAATAACACGTCAGGTCATTTTCCCTGCAAAATTCCACAAATACTTTTGCCATCTGTAGACTGATGCGGTGAAGTCCTTCCAATTCTTCTTTTGTATATTCTGAAGCTGTATGGCTCATTGCGCTTTCCTCTCTTTCCCTCTTTTTAACAAACTTAGCAGCCCAAGACACGTTCCCACCCCATAACTGATATGCAGCAGGAAAAATAAAACCGGCAGTGTGATCTGTCTTATGTTCTTTTTTTGTCCTTTTACGGCTGCGACTGCCATAACGACCGCAAGCAGCCAGTACAGACTCCACATCAAAATGGCAGGAAATGGATGTACCAGCAAACCAAATACCGTCGTTGCCACGATTCCAAGCACAAAAGCAAATGGTACAAAATGATAAAGGGACAGACATCCCGGACAGATTCCTGCCGTCCTTCCTACCCAGTATCCATTGCCGTATTTTTGCCGGCACATTTTTCTCAGACTGGGGCGGATCCTCTGATAGGACACAATTCCCGGCACCATACACAGTTTAAACCCATTCTGGCGAATGCGGTAATGAAATTCGTTATCTTCCGTACGTCCAAGATCTTCCCTGAATTTCCCGGCTTTTTCAAATACTTCGCGCCGATATGCCCCATGGAAAAACGATTTGACATATGCCTTTTTTTCTTTTCTCCGGAAATCCGCAATGCTGCTTCCAAACATCGAACTTTCTGCCAGTAACAAAACCTGCTGCCAGACGGAATCTCCTTCTACAATATTGGGGCGCACCCCACCTGTAACAAATTCGCCTTCCGACAGAGCTTTTACATTTTTTTCCACAAAATCCGCCGGTATGCTGCTATGTGCATCAATACGGATCAGCACCTCTGTCGTAAACGTATCAATTACGGCATTCCACCCACAACTTTGTATTTTCCCCGGATTCTCTATAATTTTTATATCTAAAAAAATGTCTT
>FR894007.1:6845-7351 GCA_000434115.1 Roseburia sp. CAG:309
AAAATTGTCTTTCTTCTTTTTCTGCCCCTCCTGCATCACCTTTCGCGTATCGTCTGTTGACATGCTGTCCGCCAACACTACTTCCATGTCCGCATGCGGATAACTCTGTGCTTCGATATCCCGCAAAAGGGAGGGCAGGTTATTTTCTTCGTTATAAGCAACAACGCCTATCGTAATCTTCATCCCGATCTCCTTCCTGTCGTTCCTCTCTATTATATGGTTATTTTGCTTTTTTTTCAATGTTTTTCTTGCCCTCCGGCGCGGAAAAGATTATACTATAGGAAAAGACTGCCGCCCAAAGACCCTCTTTGCAAAGCGGCTGTAATGAACAAAAAGGAGAATTGGAATTACATATGGGGAATTATTTGACCGATATTGCCATTGTCATTCCGGCTCTGAATCCGTGCGAGCGCATGGTTGAGCTGGTTCGAGAGTGCAAAGACGCCGGTTTTGAAAATATTATTTTAGTCGATGATGGAAGTTCCATTGAAAATCGTATTTATTTT
>FR894008.1:0-9138 GCA_000434115.1 Roseburia sp. CAG:309
GTCAACATATCAGTTCATTATAAAAATATCAAATTTTTGTCTTGACAACTGAGCCACTATATTTACTGTAGTATGGCAGGTCGCATTTGCAAGTATACTGGGAGTATACCATTGCTATGGATTTACCGGAAATTTTATACCGGATTATCTGATGACATATTGCAGAAATTTTGTTATGGCATTTCCGCTGCAGCTTATTATCGTAGGTCCGCTTGCAAGACTGATATTCCGGAAAATATTTATGAAGCGCACAAAGGCAAAATGCACCAATGATATTCAAAATGAAGATGAGCAGATTGTGGAGAAAACAATGTAATTCCCCCCTTGACGTTCTCACGACATTTTGTTAAAATAATTTTTGCTTAAAACTGAATACGATAGGGCGCAGACGTTACACATTTCTTTGTGAGTCTGTGCTACGGTCCGGACATCCATAATCCTAGTATAGCAATCAGGAATGTGGATGTTTTTGATTGAAAGGAGATAACGAATGGAAAATGAATTATTCGAAAGGGCTTCTGTGCCGAAAGCTTATATGAAACTTGCGCTGCCGGTCGTGCTGAGCATGATGGTTTCTCTTGTATATAATATGGTAGATACGTATTTTATCGCGCTGACAGGAAAGCAGGAACTGGTGGCAGGTGTGTCATTGGCGGCTCCCATCTTTACGCTGATGATCGCGTTTGGAGATATCTTTGGATTGGGAGGAAGTTCCCTGATTTCCCGACTGTTTGGCGAAAAAAGAGAGGAAGAGGCAAAGCGGGCGAGCGCATTCTGTCTGTGGGCGGCGATCGGATTTGGAATCTTTGTTACCATTGTGCTGCTTGTATTTCGCACACCGATTTTGAAACTGCTGGGTACGGATGCGGCGACATTTGAGTATGCGGGCGAGTATTATACGTGGATTGCAGTCGGAGCAGCTTCTATTATATTGGGACTTGTGCCGAGTAACATTCTGCGGACGGAGGGACTTGCCACGCAGGCGATGGCGGGCTCGATTATTGGTTCCATCGCCAATATTATTCTGGATCCGGTTTTTATCTTCGGACTGGGACAGGGAGCTGCGGGAGCGGCGATGGCGACCGTGATCGGAAATGTGATCGCAGATGTATATTATATTTATGTGATGAATAAAAAGGCAAAACGTCTTTCCGTTTCGCTAAAAGAAATAAAAATTCCGGGGACAATGATCCGCGATATACTTGTTATCGGAATCCCGGCATCCATCACCAATTTGATGCAGAGTATCATGATCATGATAACAAACCATTATCTGATCGCGTATGGAACGGACAAAGTGGCAGCGATGGGAATTGCGTTAAAAGCCAATATGATCTCCGCGTTTATTTTAGTCGGTTTTGCCTTTGGCGGGCAGCCGCTTGTCGGTTACAATTATGGGGCAAAAAATAAAAAGAGATTAAAAGAAATTTTACGGTTTGCGTACTTGTTTGAAGCAGGACTTGCACTGGTATTTACCATTTTAATCAGCGTATTTGCGCCGGCGATCATAAAGATATTTATGAATCAATCCGATATTATAACGAATGGAGCGATGATGCTGCGGTTTCAGCAGCTTGGTATGGTATTTATGGCGGTTACGCTCGTATCGACCTGCGTATGTCAGTCTGTCGGAAGCGCCGCAGGGGCGTTTGTTCTGTCGATCAGCCGGCAGGGAGTGTTGTATGCTGTTTTACTGATTGTATTAAATGGTATATTTGGTTATACTGGTATTGTTGCGACGCAGGCGTGTGCCGATGTGCTGACGGCGGTGATTGCCGCGGGCATCATCAGAAAAGTGTTAGGAGGAATGAAAAATGAGATACAATACGATCATATTTGATCTGGATGGAACATTATTAAATACATTGGAGGATCTGTGTGACAGTGTTAATGTCATCATGGAGCGTTTTGGCTGGAAGACACACAGTCTCGAAGAGATCCGCCGGTTTGTCGGCAATGGCATCGGAAAACTGATGGAACGTGCGACGCCGGAGGGCAGGGAAAATCCGCAGTTTGAAGAGGCATTTGAAGCGTTTCGGGCATATTATACGGATCATTGCCAGATTAAGACGAGAGCCTATGACGGTGTCGTGAATCTGATGAACGAATTGAAAGAAAATGGTGCGAAATTGGCAATTGTTTCCAATAAAAACGATGCGGCAGTGAAAGAGTTAAATGAAATTTACTTTTCCGGATGTGTCAGTGCGGCGATTGGGGAAGTCGAAGGAAGACAGAGAAAACCGGCACCGGATGAGGTTTATGCGGCACTGGAAGAACTGGGAGCGACCAAAGATGAGGCTGTTTACATCGGAGATTCCGAAGTGGATTATGCGACGGCTTGCGCCAGCGGACTTCCGTGTGTACTCGTAAGCTGGGGATTTCGCGATAAAGAACTTTTGGAGAGTTTTGATGCTGAGAAAGTTGTCGATAATGTAAAAGATTTACGCGAATTTCTCTTCGATTTTACACAAAAATGATTATGAATTTTACATTTGCATCGTATGATGAAATCAGAGTGAAAAGAAAGATTTATCGATGTGAATGGAGGAATTCATTATGAGCGAAAAACAAAGAAAACCGTGGTATCTCAATAACCCGGAATTATTTATGACAATGTTATTGATAGGTTGCTTTTTAGTAGGCGGCAGTATTGCGTTTACTTTAAGCAGCCTTTTTTGCAGCCATGCAGCACAGGCGAGAGAGCTGGCACTTACCGCATCCTGCCTGATCACAGTAGCCGTCGGAGGTGTCGGCGGATACCTGTGGCTCATCAAAAAAAGTGAGGAATATTGATTACTTACATTTTTCAAAGATTTTACATAAAAGTGATTTTATATTTTACAAATGACACGTAAGATGTGAAACATGATCACGGCAGAGACCGGATCAGAAAAAAGAGACGAATATGCCGGCGAGAAGTCCGGGATAGAAATGGAGGAAAACAAATTATGAAGATGAAGAAAGTATTGGCGACAGTTTTGAGCGCAGTAATGATCGCAGGATGCCTGACAGGCTGTGGCAGCAGTTCAGGAGATTCCGCAGGAACAAGTACAGGAGATAACGCAGGTTCAGGATTTGACAGCAGCAAAGCAATCACCGTTGTATCCAGAGAAGATGGATCCGGTACAAGAGGCGCATTTATCGAGTTATTCGGTATCGAAGAAAAAGATGCAGATGGCAATAAAGTGGATAACACAACCGAAGATGCCAGTGTAACAAATAACACATCTGTTATGATGAGCACCGTAGCAGGAAATGAATATGCCATCGGTTATATTTCCCTCGGATCTTTGAATGATTCGGTAAAAGCAGTAAAAATTGACGGAAATGAAGCAACGGTTGACAATATCAAGAGTGGTACATACAAAATTTCCCGTCCGTTTAATATTGTGACAAAAGACGGTTTGAGCGATGTGGCACAAGACTTTATCGACTATATCCTGAGTTCTGACGGACAGGGCGTTATCGAGAAAAACGGTTACATCAAAAACTCCGATAATGGTGCTTATGCAGGAAGCAAACCAAAAGGAAAAGTTGTTGTAGCAGGTTCTTCTTCCGTATCTCCGGTTATGGAAAAACTGAAAGAAGCTTACACGGCAGTAAATCCGGATGCAGAAATTGAAATCCAGACATCTGACTCAACTACTGGTGTAGAATCAGCGATCAGCGGCATTTGCGATATCGGTATGGCATCTCGTGAAGTGAAAGACACAGAGACATCCCAGGGCGTAAAAGCGACGGCGATCGCACTTGACGGAATCGCAGTGGTAGTAAACAAAGCAAATACGGTTGATGACATCAGCACAGATACAGTAAAGGGTATTTACACCGGTGATATTACAAGCTGGGCAGATGTGAAATAATCTGCCCCGGAATGGAGAGTTAGTATGAAACAGTGGAAAGAAAAGGGAATGGAAATCTTATTTTTGCTGGCAGCATGTGTATCCATCTTAGCCGTAATTCTGATCTGTGTATTTCTCTTTGCAAACGGAATACCGGGAATGGCAAAAATTGGAGTTTTCAAATTCCTTGCCGGGGAGAAATGGAAACCGGGCAATGATATTTACGGAATTCTTCCGATGATATTAGGAAGTATCTACGTTACCGTGGGAGCGATTATCATCGGAGTGCCGGTGGGAATCTTTACCGCCGTATTTATGGCAAAGTTTTGCCCGAAGAAGATATATCCATATCTGAAGCAGGCGATTGATCTGCTTGCCGGCATTCCTTCTGTTGTTTATGGTTTCTTTGGCTTAGTCGTGATCGTACCGATGGTTCGCGAGTTGACGGACGCACTTCATGCGGTAGGAGATGGAACCGGTATTTTGACCGCATCGATTCTTTTAGGATTGATGATCCTTCCAACGATCATCGGAGTGTCCGAATCCGCGATCCGGGCAGTGCCGGAAAGTTATTATGAAGGCTCTCTGGCACTCGGAGCCGATCCGATACGAAGTGTATTTTTTGCTACATTACCGGCAGCAAAATCCGGAATCATGGCAGGTGTGATCCTCGGTATCGGACGAGCGATCGGTGAGACGATGGCGGTTATTATGATTGCAGGAAACCAGCCGCGTATGCCAAAGGGAATTTTGCAGGGAGTCCGGACATTGACGACAAATATCGCGATTGAGATGGGATATGCACAGGATCTTCATCGTGAAGCATTGATCGCTACCGGCGTGGTCTTGTTTGTCTTTGTTTTAATCATAAACTTACTATTTTCAGTGATGAAACGGAGGAATAAATGATGCAGAAAGCAGGAGAAAATATCAATATTCAATCCGCCTCGCAAAAATTGAAAAGCAGCATAAAGCATCCGGTTTCCTTCGTACTCTTTGTGCTGATTGCAATTTCCGTAATATTTACGGTAGTGTCGCTGGGATTTTTGATCGGATATATCCTCATCAATGGAATTCCGAATCTGACACCAAAATTATTTGCCTGGCATTATACGACTGAAAATGCGTCGATGCTGCCGGCATTGATTAACACGATATGGATGACGATACTTGCCCTCGTGATCGCGATTCCATTTGGAATCGGCGCGGCTATTTACATGGTAGAATACGCGAAAAAAGGCAATAAGATTGTAGAAATTGTTCGTATTACGGCAGAGACATTGACCGGAATCCCATCCATCGTTTATGGATTGTTTGGTATGTTGTTTTTCGTGACAACGTGTAAGATGGGATTGTCGTTGTTAGCAGGAGCCTTGACATTAGCGATCATGGTCTTACCGGTTATTATGCGAACGACAGAAGAGGCACTTTTGGCAGTGCCGGACTCTTTTCGAGAAGGAAGTTTTGGACTTGGGGCAGGAAAATTGCGAACCGTATTCCGCATCGTTCTTCCACCGGCGATACCGGGAATTTCTTCCGGAATTATCCTGGCGATGGGACGAATCGTAGGAGAGACCGCGGCGTTGATCTACACTGCAGGAACCGTAGCAGAGATGCCGAAAAATATATTTTCATCGACACGAACACTGGCGGTTCACATGTATTCACTTTCCAGTGAAGGATTGTATATGGATCAGGCGTATGCTACAGCTGTAGTATTGCTTGTTATCGTAATGTTGATTAACTTAGGATCCACATTTGTGGCAAAGAAAATAAATAAGTATTAGGAGAGAAGACAATGAATAAATTTGAAATTGATCATCTTGATCTATATTATCAGGATTTTCATGCATTAAAAGAAATCGCACTTGATATCCCAGAGCATGAAATTACCGCATTTATCGGGCCGAGCGGATGTGGAAAATCGACATTTTTGAAATGTTTAAACCGTATGAATGACTTGGTTGAGGGATGCCGTATCACCGGAAGTGTGCGACTGGATCAAGAAGATATTTATGGAAATATGGACATCAATGTTCTGAGGAAAAGAGTGGGTATGGTATTTCAGAAACCAAACCCATTTCCGATGAGTGTATATGATAATATCGCATATGGACCGCGTACGCATGGAATCCACAGTAAAGCGAAACTGGATGAAATCGTGGAGACATCCCTTCGTCAGGCGGCGATCTGGGACGAGCTCAAAGATCGCTTGAAAAAGAGTGCGCTTGGACTTTCCGGTGGACAGCAGCAGCGTCTCTGTATCGCAAGAGCCCTTGCCGTAGATCCGGAAGTTATCTTGATGGATGAGCCGACATCGGCGCTGGATCCGATTTCTACGTCAAAGATTGAGGATCTTGCGATTGAATTAAAAGACAAATATACAATCGTCATGGTAACGCATAACATGCAGCAGGCGACTCGTATTTCAGACCGCACCGTATTTTTCCTTTTAGGAGAGATCATAGAAAGCGGAAAGACAGAGCAGCTCTTTTCCATGCCAAAAGACCAAAGAACAGAAGATTATATCACAGGGAGGTTTGGATGATATGAGAAACCGATTTGACCGACAGTTAGAGACGTTAAATGATGAAATGATTGAGATGGGAAGCCTGATCTGCCGTGCAATTGAGATGGCGGTAGATGCCCTTTTAAACAAAGATCTGAAGACGGCGAAAGAAACGATTACATTTGATCTTGAGATCGATCACAAAGAACGCGATATCGAAAGTATCTGCATGAAGCTTCTGCTTCAGCAGCAGCCGGTAGCGCGCGATCTTCGTTTGATCAGTTCCGCACTTAAAATGATTACGGATATGGAAAGAATTGGAGATCAGGCAGCAGACATCGCCGAGATCACAGTATCTATGGCGGAAGTGGGTGGAACGATCGACCTTGCGCCAATCCAGGAAATGTCAGCGATCACAATGCAGATGGTGGAAAAGAGCATCGGTGCGTTCGTCAATAAAGACGATGAATTGGCAACGAAAGTCATTTACATGGACGATCAGGTGGATGACTGCTTCGACAGCATCAAAACGCAGATTATCAATCTCATTAACAAAAATACCGAAATTGGTGAGAAGGCGACTGATATCCTGATGATTGCCAAATATCTTGAGAGGATCGGAGATCATGCAACGAATATTGCAGACTGGGTGGTATATTCGATTCGCGGAAAGCATGAAAAAGGAAATGAGTAGCATAATTTGCAATTTCCTCATAAATATGTTACAATATAAAAGCGTACGGTCGCATTTTTAAGTGACTTGTACGCTTTTACACGTCTTAGGATGGCGAAGGAATGCAAGATACCAAAAGGAGGCGCAGAAATGGACAATAAATCAATGATGCAGTTAGATGGGGACTTAAATACACAATTTGATGATCTGGTAAATTATTGTATGTTATCCGGTAAGATCAGTCAGCATTTGTATGAGGATTACGATGTCAAACGTGGACTTCGTGATTCCAATGGGAAAGGGGTATTGACCGGACTGACCGAGATCGCCGATGTCGTTTCATACCAATACGACGAGGACGGCAATAAAGTTCCGGGGCCGGGAAAACTTTACTATCAGGGATATGATGTGGAAGATCTTATAAAAAGTTACCAGAATAAACGATATGCGTTTGAAGAGACAACCTATCTGCTCCTTTTTGGGGAACTGCCGACGCCGGAGCAGTTTGAGAGCTTTAAAAATATATTATCAAGTCTTCAGGAATTGTCCGCTCATTTTGTCCGCGATGTCATTATGAAGGCACCGAGTGAAAACCTGATGAATGCCTTGCAGAAAAGTGTGCTGACCTTGTATTCGTATGATGAAAACCCGGATGATATTTCCGTGCCAAATGTACTGCGCCAGTCATTGCAGCTTATTAGCAAATTGCCAATTATTTCTGTTTATGCGTATCATTCCTACCGGCATTTTAAATTTGATGATGCCCTTGTGATCCGTACGCCGGACAAGTCGATGTCGACAGCAGAAAATATTCTGCAGATGATCCGCCCGGATGGAAAATTTACACCGTTAGAGGCGAAAGTTCTTGATGTGGCACTGGTACTTCATGCCGAGCACGGCGGCGGTAATAATTCGACCTTTACAAACCACGTAGTAACATCTTCCGGAACCGATACGTATTCGGCAATCTCCGCATCGATCGGTTCATTGAAGGGACCTCGCCACGGAGGAGCCAATCTGAAAGTGCTGCAGATGTTTGATGATATCAAAGAGCACTGTCCGGACTGGAAAGATAAGGCGGCGATCACCGAGTATCTGTCAAAGATTCTTGACAAAAAAGCATTCGATGGCAGTGGACTGATCTACGGAATGGGACATGCGGTATACACCGAATCCGATCCGCGTGAGGTCGTACTTAAGAAGTATGCGAAAAAACTTTCCGAGGTCAAAGGGCTTCGGGATGAGTTTAAATTATATGAGACCGTGGAAAAAGTGGCAGCCAGACTTCTGATGAAGAAACGCCATCTTTATAAACCGGTCTGTGCCAATGTTGACTTTTACAGTGGATTTGTATATACTATGCTTGGAATTCCGAGAGAATTGTTTACACCGATTTTTGCCATTTCACGTATTTCCGGATGGTGTGCACATCGCTTGGAAGAACGTGTCAACGATGGAAAGATCATTCGTCCTGCGTATAAATTTGTCGGAAAGCACAAAGAATATCAGGATATGGAAGAAAGGAACTAACAGACGATGAAACAGAAAATCTTATTTTTTGACATTGATGGGACCTTGATAGACGAAGAAACGGATGTTGTGCCGGAAAGTGCGAAAAAGGCACTGGCTGCGGCGAAAGAGAAGGGGCATCTGCTTTTTATCTGCTCGGGGCGCTGTCTGGCGATCATTCCACAAAATGTCGTGGATCTGGGATTTGATGGATTGATCGGGGGCTGTGGAACCTATATTGAGATGGAAGGCAAAGAAGTGTATCATCATATACTTCCGAGGGAACTGCAAAAAGAGATTATAAAAGATCTGGAAAAATATCATATTGACGGCGTGCTGGAAGGAAAAGACTGTTCTGCGTTCCGCCGTGATTACTGGATGCCGAAAGTGATTTCGATATTTACAGAAAACGGAAGTTTTACCGCGCGTACACAATGTTACTGGGATGAAGAATTTTCCTTTGATAAGATGGCATTGTGGTTCGATGAATCGTCAGATATGGCGGCTTTCCGCAGAAAATATGAGACGCAGTTTGATTTTATCGAACGTGATCCGACGTTTTATGAGGTGATTCCGAAAGGAATATCCAAAGCGACGGGGATTGA
>FR894008.1:9155-10846 GCA_000434115.1 Roseburia sp. CAG:309
GAAAGAGTGTGTGAAATGCTTTTGATCGACAGGGAAGATACCATCGGTTTTGGTGACAGTGCCAACGATGTTTCAATGCTTGCCTGTGTTAATACATCGGTAGCGATGGGGAGCGGCAATCCGATCCTGTTTGATAAAGTAACACTTGTTACAGACGGTGTCATGGAAGATGGAATCGCCAATGCGATTGAAAAACTCGGGTTATTGGATTAAATATCCCAAATAGTTACGATAAAAAAGAATGAGGAAAAGATACAATGAATAAAAGAATTTTTGCATGGTCCGGGGTGATGGTGCTGTTAGCAATTATATTTGTATGGGGAATGACGAATCATCCGAAAGCAGCCGGAGAAAATTCTGATAAGAAAATACAGCCGGTCAGTGGCGGAAGTGTCAGCGGTGGTGCGGTAACCGGCGGGGCAGTCAGTCCATCCGCAGTAACCGGCACAACCATTACAGCGACACCGGCTCCTGCGGTCAACCTTGAAAATTCAAAATATGTGAAACTGAATGCAGGAGAGATTGTCGGAGTACAGGGGAAAAAAGCATTTCGTTATCTGGCAATTCCTTATGGCACCGCAGAGCGATGGAGCGCGCCGGCAGCAGTAACGCCGTGGCAGGGAATAAAAAAATGTACTAAAACCAGAACGGCAAAAGGGGATGATGCCCTCTTTTTAAATGTGTACCGTCCGAGAAAGCTTACGCAGGCGGTGCCGGTCATGGTGTTTCTACATGGCGGTGGAAATGTCGGTGGAACCCCGAATTTAAACTTTTCTACATTTGTAGACGAAACGGACGTGATTGTCGTTTCCATCGAATTTCGCCAGGGAGCTTTTGGGTGGCTTCAGTCAGAGGGACTGCAAACCGGAAATAAATATACCGACAGCGGAAATTTTGCGATGCTGGATATCAAACTGGCGCTGGAATGGGTGCGTGACAATATCGGATCCTTTGGCGGGGATGCCGGAAATGTGACACTTTCCGGGTTTTCCGCAGGGGCAAGAGACAGTCTGAACGCGATGATATCACCGATCATGACGGGATTATTTCATAAGGTAGTCAGTTTCAGCGGTGGAATGACGACCTGTAGTAAGCGGGAAGGAAGAAAATGGACCGATGAAAAACTGGCGAAAATTCTGGTGCGCCGCGGACGTTTTTTCAAGAAGAAACGGGCACTCCGCTATGTAAAACGGATGTCTGCGGCAAAGAAGAAAAAACTTTTGTATTCCCTCAGTGATAAGGAAATTAAAAAGATGGCAGGAAGTTCCGGGCTTCGTCTGACGAATTTCCCGCAATGTTTCCGCGACGGGACGGTTATACCAAAAGATGGATTTGACTGTCTGGAGTACGGAGGATACCATCGTGTTCCGATGATCATTGCGTCGAACCGCTCTGAATTTGCCAATATATCGTATAAAACGATGCAGCGTATCCTGACAAAGCGGCCGGATGCATTCCGCAACCGCAGACAGTTTTACCGGCTGTTAAAAATTGCCAAAACCTATGGAAGTGAACTGCAAAGTTCCTTTTATCTGGAAAAACTGGCAGCAAAGATTTCCATTGATCCGTATCATTCCGATATTTACACATACCGCTTCCAATGGGGCGAATCGGCGAGTGTAACGTCTGAAAATTACGCCAGATACGTCGGAGCGATCCACGGGATGGATCTGGACTTTTTGCTGAACCGT
>FR894008.1:10930-16014 GCA_000434115.1 Roseburia sp. CAG:309
AGAAGAACTATCACAGGTAATGCGTGGGTATATGAAACGTTTTTTGTATACCGGGAATCCGAACACGACCGAAGAAGATCTGGTACAACAGCCGCTTTGGAAGACGTGGAGCCGGCAGAAACACGCAGAACGGATTATGACATTTTCAGCAACCTGTACGAAAGCACAGGCGAAAATGACAAATCAATATATCAATCGGGCAAAAGTAAAACGCCAGATGCGGAGAAAATTATCAAAGCGGGCATACAAATTATTGAAAAACCGTATATTGAACAATAGATTCTTCGCATAGGGCAGTCACATTGGCGCAGACGTGTCAGACAGGAGGCAGATTATGAAACTGGAACAGGTTCTTGCAGAGGTAAACTACGAAGTGCTTCAAGGCTCACTCGACAAAGAGGTGGCAGACATCGCTTACGATTCGCGGAAAGTGAAAAAAAATGTGATGTTTGTAGCAATCGAAGGTACAGTTGTAGATGGACACAAATTTATCGATGGTGCCATCGCACAGGGAGCGGGGGTTGTCGTTGTTGAAAAACGTGTGGAAGTGGCAGATTCGGATGTTACCGTTATTTTGGTAAAAAATGGGAGAGAAGCATTGAGCTTGATGTCGGCAGCGTATTTTGGTTATCCGGCAAAGAAAATGATCACCATCGGAATTACGGGAACAAAGGGAAAATCAACAACCGAAAATATGATCCGTGATATCATTGAAAAATCCGGAAAGACCGTCGGCATTATCGGAACGATCGGTGCGTTTATGAATGGAAAAACGGTGGTAACCGAAAATACCACACCGGAATCCTATGAACTCCAGAAATTGTTTGCCATGATGGTTGAAAATGGCTGTGAATATATGGCGATGGAGGTTTCTTCGCAGGGGATCAAGATGGACCGTGTCGCCGGAATTGAATTTGATTATGGGGTATTTACCAATATTTCTCCGGATCACATCGGACCGGGAGAGCACAAAGATTTTGCGGAATATCTTTCCTGCAAGGCAAAACTGTTTGAACACTGCAAAGTGGGAATCATCAACAAAGACGACCCACATTACGAGGATATTGTTAAAAATGCAACCTGTAAAATTCTTACCTTTGGTGTCGAGAAAGATGCCGACGTAAAGGGAAGCAGCATTGAACATGTGACGCAGGGCGGCGATCTGTCCATGAAATTCCATGCGTCAGGACTTTTGGAAGGCGACGTTGTGGTCGGACTTCCGGGACGTTTTAACATTTACAATGCCCTGTGTGCTGCCTGCACGGGAGTGGCATTGAAGATGCCGAAAGAAGTGATCCTGCACGCGCTGGAGCACGTCAAAGTGCGCGGTCGTGTAGAGGCAATGCCGGTATCCGATGAATTTTCCGTATTGATCGATTTTGCTCACAATGGGGTAAGCGCGGAAAGTGTGCTTTCTACACTTAGAGAATACAAGCCAAACCGCATTATCGCTGTATTTGGCTGTGGTGGAAACCGAAGCAAAGTACGTCGCTACGAGATGGGAGAAGTCATCGGAAAGATGTCAGAACTTGCCATCATCACAAGTGACAATCCACGCCGTGAAGACGTGATGGATATTATCGAAGACATCAAAGTGGGAATGGCAAAAAGCGATGGAAACTATGTTGTGATCCCGGATCGGGAAGAAGCGGTCGCATATGCGCTTGAACATGCCGAAAAAGGGGATATGATCGTGCTTCTTGGAAAAGGTCACGAAGAATATCAGGAGATCAACGGAGTGAAGCATCATTACAGCGAACGAGAAGCGATTGTTCACGGAATGAAAAAAATATATGGAAAAGACTTTACATATCTGTTATAATAGACGATAATAGGTATAGAAGGAACGATGTATGAAATCGAAAGGAGTCGATCATTATGAATGTTAGTATGAATTCAATGATAGCAAATACATTATTTGGTTCGAAGTCAAGCATTTCCGCCGGCAGTTTTTTGTCTGCCTCGAATTTTGGAGATCTCAGTCTGATGCGGAGCGGTGTTTATACGAAGATGCTCAAATCGTATTATGCAAAACAGACATCTTCGACAGACAAGACGAGCAGTTCCGGTAAAAAGAACAGCTCATCGGAAGATTATATGAATACGATCAGTGAGAAACTCAACAATCTGAAGACATCGACAAGTGATGAGGCACTGTCCGGTATCAAGAGCGGAGCAGATCAGATGAAAAAAGCAGCGGATGCCGTGACAGCGATAGATTATGATAAGACATCCGGAGATGCCGTTTACAGCAAGGTGAAAGATCTGGTAAATACTTACAATTCACTCGTAAAACAGACGGGAAAAAGTGATCTGGTAAGCATTTCGCAGAGCCGGACATGGATGGTAAATGATACAAAAGCACGAGAAGCGCAGTGGAATAAGATTGGTATTACGATCGGAGATGATCACACACTTACCATTGATGAAAAGAAGTTCAAAGAAGCTTCTACAAGTGATATTAAGAACTTCCTCAGCGGATCATCGGGATACGCTTCCCGCTTATCGACGAAAGCAAGCGGATTTTATCAGCTGGCATCCAATCAGCTCACATTGAGTTCCGGATCTTCGTTGTATAATAAGTATGGACTTTTAGGGTAAGTTATCTTTTTGGAGGACAACATTCATTTTCATGAAGAGTTATGAGCACAGGCATGAATAATGCTTGTGCTCTTTGCGGTAAATATGGAGGAAATAACGTGTATCATTTTTTTGTGCCACTTGAGCAGATCGGGGAGGGACATGCACAGATTACCGGAGATGATGTGAACCACATTGCCAATGTACTGCGCATGAAAGAAGGCGAAAAATTTGTCATATCGGCAGGACGTGGTGTGGATTATCTCTGTGCCATCGAATCCTTTCAGCCGGAGCGCATTGAGGTTGTGATTGAAGAAGAACGACCGGTGCAGACAGAACTGCCGGCAAAACTGGTATTGTTTCAGGCACTTCCCAAAGCGGACAAGATGGAATGGATCATACAAAAAGCGGTGGAACTCGGAGCCTATGAGATTGTGCCGGTACGGACAAAACGCGCTGTGGTAAAACTGGATGAAAAGAAGGCGGCAAAAAAGGTGAGCCGCTGGCAGACGATCGCAGAGGCGGCAGCAAAGCAGAGTGGAAGAGGAATTATCCCGGAAGTGCACGAAGTGGTAGATTTTGGGAAAGCCCTGGAAATGGCAGGGGAATTGGAAAAAAATGTAATCCCTTATGAATTGTTTGACGATATGAAAACGACAAAAAAGGTGCTGGAAAATATCACGGATGCTGCGGAGATTGGCATATTTATCGGACCGGAAGGCGGATTTGAGCGCGGAGAAGTCGAACGCGCGATGCAGCAGGGAATTGAGCCGATTTCTCTTGGAAAGCGGATTTTACGAACCGAGACGGCAGGACTGGCATTGTTGTCCGTCATGATGTTTCGCATGGAAGAAAATAAGTGAGGAAATAGAAAATGGAAGCATATTTAGATAATGCGGCTACGACGAAAGCATTTCCGGAAGTGGCAGAGTTAGTGACAAAAGTGATGTGTGAGGATTATGGAAATCCTTCCTCCCTGCACGGAAAAGGAGTGGAGGCGGAAAGGTATATCCGCGAAGCGGCAGATGCGATTGCAGCGACCTTGAAATGCAAACGAAAAAATATTATATTTACGTCCGGCGGAACGGAAAGCAACAATCAGGCATTGATTGGAACCGCACTTGCCAATCAACGGCGTGGCAAACATATTATTACGACCTGTTTTGAACATGCGGCAGTGTATGAACCGTGTCTGTATCTGGAGCAGCAGTTTGGCTTTGAAGTAACCTACCTTCCGGTGGATGCGATGGGACATATTTCGCTGGAGGAGCTGAAGAAAGTGCTTCGCCCGGATACGATCCTCGTTTCCACGATGATGGTAAACAATGAGATCGGTTCCGTTCTCGACATTGAGGGGATCGGAAAGACCATAAAAGAATATGATCCGGCAATTCTGTTTCATGTGGATGCGATTCAGGCATATGGGAAAATGAAGATCGCACCGGCAAAGTTAAAAATAGATCTTCTTTCGGTCAGCGGACACAAAATCCACGGGCCCAAGGGAACCGGATTTTTATATGTGGCAGATGGGGTAAAAATGCACCCGATCATTCACGGAGGCGGCCAGCAGAACGGACGGCGTTCCGGAACCCAGAATGTGCCGGGGATTGCCGGACTGGGACTGGCAGCAAAGAAGATGTATGAAGATCATTCTGCCAAAGTGGAAAAGATGTATGTATTGAAAACGCATCTCATTCAAAGACTGGAAAAAATTGACAAAGCAACAGTTCATGCGGTCACACCGGAATTACGGGAATGTGCGCCCCATGTTGTCAGTGCAAGTTTTGAAGGAGTAGGAAGTGAGGTGCTGCTTCATGCACTGGAAGACCGCGGTGTCTATGTGTCTTCCGGCTCCGCCTGCTCTTCCAATCATCCGGGAATCAGCTCGACGCTGCAGGCGATCGGGGTGCCGGACAAGCTGTTGGAATCGACGATACGATTTAGTTTTTCAGTTTATACTACAATTGAAGAATTAGATTATACAGTGGAACAATTAAAAGAATTATTGCCGGTGTTACGGCGTTATGTTAGAAGATAAGAAAAGAGGTAATCATGGTAAAAGCATTTTTGATCAAATATTCCGAAATCGGAATTAAAGGAAAAAACCGTTACATTTTTGAGGATGCCCTGCGCGACCGCGTGATTGAAAAACTGGCACGCTGCGAAGGCGAATTTTTAGTGGAAAAAGAAAATGGACGCATCTATGTGGAAGCCAAAAGCGAGTTTGATTTTGACGAAGTGATCGAGAATTTAACCAAATGTTTTGGTATCGCGCATATCTGCCCGGTTGTTCTCGTGGAAGATAAGACCTTTGACACGGTCTGCAAAGAACTTCTGGAACACATGAAAGAGGAACTCGGAGACAAGCCATTTACGTTTAAAGTCTTTGCGAAAAGAAGTGACAAAAGCTATGCAATGACAAGCCCGGAGATCTGCCGTGCGGCGGGAGAATATATCCTTGACCATATGCCAAATGCGTCGGTGGATGTACACCACCCGGAAGT
>FR894009.1:0-17974 GCA_000434115.1 Roseburia sp. CAG:309
GCAGAGGCCAAAGAAAGTAGAATGAGGAATTTTATAAGGGATTATAATTCGAAATATTCGCCCAATATTGAAATTTCAGATAATGGGATTATTTCTTTGGCTAATGATGCTAATAAGTGGGGGCTAGAATTACGTTGTTATTTTGATAATCGTAATGGATTCCCAGATTGTGTTCAAATTACTGCAAATCGTGCCTACCGTTCAGAGCATCCATATAGATTCAACGATGTTGAATTGATTTCAGAATTATTTGAATTGGGATACAGAATTGGCGATAACTAAGGAAAAGAACAGCAGAAAACTAAAGTGATGTTTGTGAAGATTTGGAAATTATGTGTAATCTCGACGAAGGAAATTGGGAAGATACGCTTGAGGATGCATACGAGTACGGTGTTGAAAAGGGTATTGAACATATGCATAATGCAGCACTTTCGATAGAGAAAATTTGAGAAAACACTAAAAAACAGAAGAGGAAATTTGTGATACTTTAAAGCAAACGGAATAGTTAAAACAAATAATACATATCAAAAGATATTTTTTTTTCAAGCCAGAACCCCATCGTTCTGGCTTGCTTTCTGCCCATTTTCGGGCAATTTCAAGAAAAACCCTCAAAAAAATCAAAATTTTTTCAAAAAACTTATTGACAAATAGTGATCAATAGTGTACTATAACGATAACAGTTATCATTATTAAAAAGAAATGAGGTGAGGATTTGGCTGGAGTTAAGTATAGTAAGCAGCGTGAGATGATCGTCGAATATTTGAAGTCTACGACAGCTCATCCGACAGCGGAGACCGTTTATATGAACGTTCGAAGCACAAATCCAAAACTCAGTTTGGGAACTGTTTATCGAAATCTCAAACTTTTGTCGGAAACGGGAGAGATTCAGAGACTTTCCTGCGGGGATGGTATTGATCGATTCGATGCCACGGTGACGCCGCATTGCCACTTTTTGTGTGACAAGTGTGGAAGCGTGCAGGATGTCGATATGCCGCCGCTTGATGAGTTGGAGAAAAAAGCAGCTGAAAAACTAGATGGAGAAATCCATGGACACCAGGTATATTTTTACGGATTATGTGAAAAATGCCTAAAAGAAGCAAAAAAATTAGAATGATGGTTTCACGATTGCCATCATTGCTAAAAAATAAAATTTATAAAAGAAAAGGAGAAATTATTATGGCAAAATATGTATGTTCCGTATGCGGTTATGTTCACGAAGGAGATCAGCCACCAGAAAAATGCCCACAGTGTGGTGTAGGTCCTGAAAAATTCAACAAAATGGAAGAAGGCGAAAAAGTCTGGGCTGCTGAGCATGTCGTTGGAGTAGCAAAAGGCGTTAGCGAGGATATCGTAGCAGACCTTCGTGCAAACTTCGAAGGAGAATGTTCCGAAGTTGGTATGTACCTTGCGATGGCACGTGTGGCTCACCGTGAAGGATATCCGGAAATCGGCCTTTATTGGGAAAAAGCAGCTTATGAAGAGGCAGAGCACGCTGCAAAATTTGCAGAATTGCTTGGCGAAGTAGTGACAGATTCTACAAAGAAAAACCTGCAGATGCGTGTAGATGCCGAGCATGGTGCAACAGCCGGAAAAATGGATCTTGCAAAACGTGCGAAAGCAGCAAATCTGGATGCGATCCACGATACCGTTCATGAGATGGCTCGTGATGAGGCTAGACATGGAAAAGCATTTGAAGGACTTTTGAAGAGATACTTCGGAGAATAATAAAATCAGAATGCAGACTCCCCGGGAAAATTCCGGGGAGTTTTTCTGTCTGGAGTTTGATTGTAAGTTGACGCAGGAGAAACAGACATGCTATAATGAAAGCATTGATGGAGGTGACGGACTTGGGGAACGGTAAGCAAAATAGACGTCTTACAATGGCACGGTTTGAAAAAGATATGACACAGAAAGATCTGGCAGAACGAGTGGAAATTTCCAGACAGACGATGAATGCGATTGAGCGAGGGGAGACCAATCCGAGTTTGAAATTGTGCCTCGAGATATGCTGGGCGTTGGGGAAGAGTTTGGATCAATTATTTTGGGAAGAAAAGCCGGGAGAATAAAAATATGCTGAAAATAGAAGAAATTTCCTTGGCAGATGACGAGGAGTTAAAACAATGGATCGATGCACCGGGGCAGGAGATTACGGATGCGCTTGCAGCTGCGGCAGATCAAGTGCGGAGAGAACATTACGGGGACGAAGTGTACGTTCGCGGCTTGATAGAATTTACCAATTATTGTAAAAACAACTGCTATTACTGCGGGATTCGAAGAGACAACTTGAAGGCGGACAGATACCGTCTGACGAAAGCGGAGATTCTTTCGTGTTGTGAAGAAGGATACCGGCTTGGATTTCGTACCTTTGTGTTGCAAGGAGGCGAGGATCCGTATTTTACGGATG
Organism: Roseburia sp. CAG:309; assembly: GCA_000434115.1. Lineage (GTDB taxonomy): Bacteria > Bacillota > Clostridia > Lachnospirales > Lachnospiraceae > Eubacterium_F. Next base: position 2,405 of record FR894009.1, read on the forward strand.
ATCGGGTGTGTGACATTGTGAGCGAGATTCATCGGCGTTTTGCGGATTGTGCGATCACACTGTCCATTGGAGAAAAAACAAGAGAAAGTTATCAGGCCTATTATGATGCCGGGGCAGAACGTTATCTGCTGCGCCATGAGACGGCGACGGAAGTGCATTATGGAAAACTGCATCCGGCAGAGATGAGCTTGGCAAATCGAAAAAAATGCCTGTTTGATCTGAAGGAGATCGGATATCAGGTGGGGGCCGGATTTATGGTGGATTCGCCATTTCAAACGACGGAAAATCTGGTGGCTGACCTTCGTTTTTTGCAGGAATTGCAGCCGGATATGATTGGAATCGGACCGTATATCACGCATGGCGAGACGCCGTTTGCACAGTACCCGAGTGGAAGCTTGGAAAAGACATTGCGGATGGTGTCCATTTTGCGGCTGTTGTTTCCTTATGCACTGATCCCTTCGACGACGGCGCTGGGAACCATTCATCCGGAAGGAAGAGAATTGGGATTAAAGGCGGGCGGCAATGTGGTGATGCCGAATCTTTCGCCGGTTTCCGTAAGGAAGAAATACGATCTGTATGAAAATAAAATCTGTACCGGAGAGGAAGCTGCGCAGTGTCGCGGATGTCTGGAACAGAGAGTGGCGCGGGCGGGATACCGCATCGTGACAGACCGCGGTGATGTAAGAAGATAAAATAAGAGGGGAACGGCCTTTCGAGGCTGCTCCCCTTAATAATAATGTTTCTATTATCCTTCATTCATTAATAATGTTAGTTTACATCCTCCAAACCAATACCTGCCATAAGTATAACATAATATAAGAAAAAAAGATATAGCCAGTTGGGGGAAAATGTGATACAATGAACAAAGAAATGGCGGGAGAAAATTTGATGGCAGAAAGGAAATGAGACAATGCAGGAAAAGGACGGAATCATGGTGCGTATCAAAGACATCATCAATGGGTCAACGGATGCAGAACGTGACCGCAAGGCGAGTATGCAGGGAAAGATTGATCAGGCAGACCACGTGTTTCAATTCTTTTTACTTTTGTTTGGACTGGGATTCTGGGTTGTTATGATTTTGAAAATGTTCTTATAGGAGAGAGCGGATATGGAATTTGAGATTGGCAATGTGATAAAGATGAAAAAGCCGCATCCGTGTGGGGAAAACCGGTGGGAAATTCTGCGGGTGGGCATGGATTTTCGACTGAAATGCCAGGGGTGTGGACGCCAGGTGATGGTTCCACGGAAAGTCGTTGAGAAAAATTTTAAAGGTTTCTTATAAAAAATACTTGCTTTTGGAGAGGAATCATGGTAAAATAATAGTCCGTGATGTAAAAATCATAATTCCTTGTTCTTTTCAGGGATTTATTCCCCTTGAGAAGAGCCAGAGACCAAAAGGAGGTGCAGGCAACTATGAATAAGTATGAATTGGCTTTAGTTGTTAGTGCAAAAGTTGATGACGAAGTAAGAAATGCCACTGTCGAAAAAGCAAAAGAGTATATCACTACTTTCGGCGGTACGATTACAAACGTCGATGAATGGGGCAAGAAAAAACTTGCTTATGAAATTCAGAAGATGAATGAAGGCTTTTATTACTTTATTCAGTTCGACTCAGAACCAGATACACCTGGTGAAATCGAGCAGAGACTTCGCATTATGGACAACGTGCTTCGATACTTATGCGTAAAACAGGAAGCATAAGAAAAGGAGGAATCCTTCCATGAATAAAGTAATTTTAATGGGTAATTTGACGAGAGATCCTGAGATTCGTTATTCTCAGGGTGAGAATTCGTTGGCAATTGCTAGATTTAGTATTGCAGTAAACCGTAGATTTAGCCGTCAAGGCGATACCGATACCGACTTCTTTAACTGTACAGCATTTGGAAAGCAGGCGGAATTTGTTGAGAAATATTTCAAACAGGGTTCACGTATGCTGCTGACCGGTCGTGTGCAGAATGACAATTATACCAACAAAAATGGTGAGCGTGTGTATAGTGTTCAGATCATAGCAGAAGAGATTGAATTTGCAGAGAGAAAGAGCACAGCAGATGCCAATGCATCCCGCGGCGGATCCAATAATTTTGGTGGTGGAGCTCCGGAACCGGCTATGGCAGCAGATGACGATTTTATGAATATTCCGGATGGAATTGAAGACGGTTTACCATTTAACTAAAAGGAGGTAAATCAAATGGCTTATAACAAGGGAAATGGTTCTGATTCTCCAATGAGAAGAAGAGGCCCTCGTAGAAGAAAAAAAGTATGTGCATTTTGTTCTGATAAAGAGCATGATTATATTGACTACAAAGATGTTGCAAAACTGAGAAGATACATGTCTGAGAGAGGTAAGATCCTTCCTCGCCGTATCACAGGTACATGCGCAAAACATCAGCGTGCTTTGACAGTAGCTATCAAACGTGCCCGTCACGTGAGCTTGATGCCATACACATTAGACTAATTTGAAATTTCGTAAGCCCTTTGCAAGAGGAAACTTTTGCGGAGGGCTTATTTTTGTTGCTAAAAAAGTGGAATTGTGCTATAATTTACGTTAGCATATTGTCATCAAACTTCGTTTGGTGACAAAGATAAAAGGAAGTGTGCTGAAGCACACGCAGGTCATCAAACTTCGTTTGGTGACAAAGCAAGGAGGAAGAGTATTGAAGGGCAACCGAATTCAGGGAACGCTTCGCTCGTATTTGCGGTGGCCGCTTTTATTGACCCCGCTGCTTTTGGCGATGAACGTTCATATTTATTTTGTGGATGTAAAAGCGGGAGCGGTTATGACAATTTACGTGCTTCTGTATACGATCATTGCATTTTTATTGTTGTATTATAAACGGGGACAGCTGTTAAAAGATATTGTGACATATGCGATCCGATTCAATAATACGACCAGACGGCTTGCAAATGATATGGATATTCCGGTGCTGATCGCAGATTATGCCGGAAACTGCCTGTGGCACAATAAGAATTTTAATAAGCAGTTCTGTACCGAAGAGACTTCGGGTAAATTCGCCGTAGATTCCGTGATTCCGAATCTTACGCCGGATACATATCCAAAGACCTATGAGCAGAATTCCGAGATTCATTTTCACAACGAGGATATTTTTTACAAAGCGGTTATTCAGAAGGTAAATGTGGATAAGGTTACCGGTGAGAATGGAAAAAATGCGGAAACTATGGGACTTGGAGACAATTTTTATGTGTTCTTCATTTACGATGAAACAGAGATTGTACATTATATCAAGGAAAATAATGAACAGCGCCTGGATGTCGGATTGCTTTATATTGACAATTATGACGAGTCGCTGGAACAGGTGGATGAGGTGCGTCGTGCCCTGCTATCTGCGCTGATTGACCGAAAGATCAATAAATATATGATGAAGATTGATGCGATTACGAAAAAACTGGAAAAAGATAAGTACATTTTCCTATTTAAGCACAAATATCTATCGTACCTGCAAAATGATAAATTTTCTCTTTTGGACGACATTCGAACGATCAATTCCAGAGAGGAAAGTTCGATTACGATCAGTATGGGAATTGGTACGCAGGGAGATACCTATAAAAAACGGCAGGAATATTCTCGTACAGCGATTGATCTGGCACTTGCCCGTGGGGGCGACCAGGTTGTCGTTAAGACGAAGGATAATCTGTTATACTATGGTGGAAAGAGCCGCCAGCAGGAGAAAAATACACGAGTAAAAGCAAGGGTAAAGGCACATGCCCTTCGCGAATCGATTGAAGTCGCAGAACAGGTTATTATTATGGGACACCGTCTGCCGGATGAAGATGCACTGGGAAGTGCTGTCGGTATTTACCGTATCGCAGATTCACTCGGGAAACGGGCACACATTGTTGTCAACAAAGTATCTGCCTCTTTGCGGCCGGTTGTCAATATGCTGTTAGAAAATGGAAATTATCCGGAAGATTTTATTATCAGCGGAGAGACGGCAAAGGAAATATTTACGGCGGGAACGCTGCTTGTTATCGTGGATGTCAATCATGCTTCCTATACGGACGAGCCGGCCCTTGTGACGATGGCTTCCAGCCTTGTAGTGCTCGATCATCACCGTCAGTCAGGAGAATCTTTCCCGAATCCGACATTGTCTTACATCGAATCCTACGCTTCTTCGGCGTGTGAGATGGTAGCGGAGATTTTACAGTATGTCGGGGATGAAGTGAAATTAAAATCGTATGAAGCCGATGTGATGTATTCGGGAATTATGATTGATACCAATAATTTCCTGAATAAACCGGGTGTTCGTACATTTGAAGCGGTCGCTTTTCTGCGCCGGTGTGGAGCGGATATCAGCCGGATCCGGAAATTGCTCCGTTGTGATATCAACGAATATAAGATCCGTGCACAGGCTGTGCAGAATACGGAAATTTTTATGGAACATTATGCCATCGCGCAGTGTGATGCCAATGGCTGTGAGTCGCCGACGATCGTAGGCGCGAAGATTGCCAATGAACTTCTTGATGTGGACAAGATCAAAGCGACATTTGTCCTTACCGAATACGAAGGCAAGGTGTATGTCAGCGCGAGATCCATCGACGAACTCAATGTGCAGATTGTTATGGAACGTCTCGGTGGAGGCGGACATATTAACAGTGCCGGAACACAGCTTGAAAATTGTACCCTTGCCGAAGGGGCTGAGATCATACGACAGACCTTGCTGCAAATGCAGCAGGATGGAGATCTGATATAGAAAAACGGAGGTAATACGATGAAAGTTATTTTATTAGAAGATGTAAAATCCCTTGGAAAAAAGGGAGAGGTAGTCAATGTAAACGATGGCTATGCAAGAAACCTTTTATTTAAGAAAAATCTCGGTATTGAGGCAACCAAGCAGAACCTCAATGATCTGAAACTGCAAAAACAGAATAATGATAAATTAGAGGCAGAGCGATTGGAAGAAGCAAAAAAACTGGCCAAAGAACTGGAGGAGAAAGAAGTTGTGCTCGCGATCAAAACCGGTTCCGACGGACGTGTATTTGGCTCTGTTTCGACGAAAGAAATTGCAGAAGCTGCGAAAGAACAGCTTGGCTATGAATTGGACAAAAAGAAGATGCATTTGAAAGATGCGATCAAGAGCATCGGAACCTTTCATGTACCGGTAAAACTTCATCCGAAAGTAACGGTTGAATTGAAAGTGGTAGTAAAGGAGAAATAACACAGCATGGAAGAACAGTTGATCAAAAAAATTCTTCCACATAGTGCAGAAGCAGAGCAGTCTGTGATCGGAGCGATGATCATGAATCAGGAGGCTATTCTGACCGCATCGGAAATTCTGACATCGGATGATTTTTACAATCCGCAGTTTCGCACTCTTTACGATGCTATGCTGGCGTTGTATCAGGAAGGAAAACCGGTAGATCTGGTTACCCTTCAGAATCGTCTTCAGGAAATGAATGTGCCGGCGGAACTTTGCAGTGTCGAATTTATCAGTAATATCATCGCTGCCGTTCCTACCTCGGCCAATGTAAAATATTATTCCGAAATTGTACGTCAGAAAGCGGTGCTGCGCCGTTTGATCCGGGTGACAGAAGGCATCGCCAATGAATGTTATCAGGACAATGAAAAACTGGAAGATATATTAGAACAGACAGAAAAACAAGTATTTGATGTCGTGCAGAACCGCGCAAGCAGCGATTTTGTGCCGATTCGCCAAGTAGCATTGGAAACTCTTGACAGTATTCAGAGCGCTGCGAAAAATGCCGGAGCGGTGACCGGAGTTTCTACCGGATTTTATGATCTGGATGCCCGCACAGCCGGATTGCAGAAATCCGATCTGATTTTGATCGCAGCACGTCCTTCTATGGGAAAAACGGCATTTGTGTTGAATATTGCAGAAAATGTGGCGATCAAAAACAACATAACGACTGTTATATTCAGCCTGGAAATGTCGCGCGTACAGCTGGCAAAACGTTTGATTTCCATGAATTCCCATGTAGATTCGCAGAAGATCCGTACGGGACAGCTGGAAGACCAGGAATGGCGGGATCTGACGGAAAGTACCGTAATCCTGGGAGAATCGGCTTTGGTGATCGATGATACTCCGGGTATCAGCATTGCAGAACTCCGTTCCAAATGCCGTAAATTGAAATTGGAGAAAAATCTCGGACTTATCATTATCGACTACTTACAGTTGATGTCAGGTTCGGGTGGCAATAAAAACGAGTCGAGACAGCAGGAAATTTCTGACATTTCGCGCTCGCTGAAAGCGCTTGCCCGTGAGGTTGACTGCCCGGTTATTGCACTGTCGCAGTTGAGCCGTGCCGTGGAAAAACGTGATGATAAGCGGCCAATGCTTTCCGACCTTCGTGAATCCGGAGCGATCGAACAGGATGCCGACGTGGTAATGTTTATTTACCGCGATGAATATTATAATAAAGATTCTGACAGCAAAGGAATTACCGAGATCATTATCGGAAAACAGAGAAATGGTCCGACGTGTACCGTGCAGCTCAAGTGGCTGGCGGAATTGACGAAATTTGCAAACTTAGACCTGAGATCCTAGAAAAAAGGAAAACGGTGTCGAAGGCGCAAAAGTTTTGTCAAACGGTTTTTAATAAGATAGAACGAAGAGACTTGAAGTCCTTTCTCTTAATGTTATACTTGAACTAAGGGACAAGTATTCATTAAAGGAAAGGACTGATTTAATTTTATGAAGGAACCGGTACAATTATGTTATACGATTTCAGAAGCAGCAAAAGTGATGGAAGTGGAGCCGCATGTACTGCGCTATTGGGAAGAAGAATTAGGGCTTGATATCTCGCGAAATTCGATGGGGCACCGGATTTACACGGACGATGATCTGAAGACATTCCGCGCGATCAAACAGTTAAAGGCAAATCATGTAGCGTTAAAGGAAATACGTCAGCAGATTGTGGTATCCGGAGAAAAAACTCCGTTAAAAAAAGATGGTGAAAAAGAATTTTGTGGCGATAAAATGACACAATTTAAGACTATACTTTCTAATATCATAAAGGACGCCATAAATGAGAATACCGGCGAATTGAGTTCGCAGATCAGCTCTCAGGTTTCGGATGACATGCGCAAAGAGATGGATTATCTCGCACGCATGCAGGAAGAAGAGCAGGAAGCGCGGTTTAAAAAATTGGATGAAACCATTCGTACATTACAAAAAGCAAGGCAGGAGGCAGCCATCGCTTCGATGGAAGAAAAAAAATCGAAAAAGAAAAAGCGTCTCTTTAAACGCTGAGGGAAGAGCGGGGAACCTAAATAGTAACCGCTGAGTAAAATTTGCGAAAAATTTTTCGTAAATCGAGATTTTTTTGTGATAAGTGCTTGCATTCTTATTGTTTAAATGTTATAATGTTTTCACAATATTGCTGTGCGTATTTGTCGGTTTTCACAAATATGGACGCTAAAATTAAAGGAGGAAGAATGTTTATGTTCTCAAAAGTATCAAAGAAAATTGTAGCAGCAACATTGGCAGTAGCAGTAACTGTTTCATGCGCTAGCATTGCTGATACAAAAGATGCATCTGCAGCAGCAAAATTGAGTAAAAAATCACTCAGCATGACTGTTGGTGGAAAAGATGTTAAATTGAAAGCAAGCGCAAAAGCAAAATGGTCTACAAGCAACAAGCAGGTTGCAACTGTTAAAGGTAAAGGTAAGACCGGTACAGTTACCGCAGTAGGTAAAGGCTCTTGTACAATTACAGCAAAAGTCGGAAAAGAAAAACTTTCTTGCAAAGTTAAAGTAACTGCAGCTAAAGCAGGTACAGTAATTTATGACCTTGCAAAAGAGACAGGATCAAACTCTGAGACTGGTGAGTCTTGGGCAGCGCCTGTAAAATGTCCTTACAACACATTTAAGTACAGCAGTTTCTCTATGTGGCTCTGCCGTGCAACATTCTATGATCCGGCAAACGGTGGTAAAGACTACCGAGGTAAAAAACTCAACTGTTCTGTAACAGTTAAGAACTCCGGTAAAAACGACCTTGCTGAACTTGGTTTCTGCTTCAACTACACCAAAGGTGGAGGCGACGGATCTTATCCATTTGCATTCCATGTAATCGACACTAAGTTGCGAGCTCAACTTGCTAAGAAGGCTGGTAAGAAATGGTCTCTTGCGAAGGTTAAGAAAGACAATCAGCACAAACATGCAACAGTTAAAGAAGGAAAGATTAAAAAAGGTAAGACATATACTTACAACTTCTCTTTCACAATCCCAGCTGATGCTATGAACGGTGACAAAGATGAAGAGACAGGTTTGAACTACCCAATCATGTTCTTCATTCCTAACTTGAAAGACAACTCACCTTATCAGGCAGGTGACCAGATTACAGTATTGAAAGCTAAATTCACTGTAGCATAATTTGGTTTACTTAATCTAACTTAAGAACATAATCAAAGAGACTGTGCATAAAGCACAGTCTCTTTGATTGAAAAATAATTTTTTTCAGGAAAATACGTCCGTCCCTATTTTTCCGGGATCCAGATTTCGCCGGAGCAGGCCGGGAGTGTGATGTTTAACATGCCATTTTCCGGTGTTACGGTTTTGCCGGACAGCGCGCCGGTGTAGGAAGCAGCGGAAGCGTTGCGGACGGAAAGAGAAGCTTCGTTTTCGTCGTTGTTCACGGTTACGATCACGGAAGTGTCATCCATGGTGCGGCTGAACGCATATTGGCGGTTTGTCAGCAAAAGTTCCTGGTAACTTCCGTAAGATAAGGCTTTTGTTTCCTGGCGTACTTTGCTGAGTTTTGAAATAAGTTCCACGCGTTTTTGTGCATCTGCATTTTCATCAAAATCAGAAAGAGTAAGATGCGGACGGAGAGAGTCATCTGAGCCATTTTCTTTTCGGCCTTCGATTCCAAATTCGGAACCGTAGTACAAAGAAGGAATTCCCGGTAATGTGTACAAAAGAATATGAACCGGTGTGAAATGTTCTTTCACATTTAATTTGGTATAAATACGCTCGACGTCATGGTTGTCCACAAAATTGTACAATTTCAGAGATTCTGAATGATTGGACAACATTTGATGCAGATAATTTACGGTATGTGCAATCTCAAAATAATTGTGGTCGTTGTGACCGGAGAACAGTGCTTTGTGCAGCTGGTAGTTTGTAACCGAATGCAGCATGTCGCCACCGACCCAGCGGCCGTAATCTCCGTGGATCACTTCGCCCATAAGCCAGAAATCCGCTTTCACTTCATTGGCAGTCTGCCGGAGTGCCTTCATGAAATCAAAATCCAGAACGTCTGCGGCATCAAGGCGGATGCCATCGATATCAAACTCGCTTACCCAGAAACGAATCACATCGCAGATGTAATCTTTTACTGCAGGATTGCGCTGGTTCAATTTTACAAGCAGATTGTAACCGCCCCAGTTTTCGTAAGAAAAACCATCGTTATATTCATTGTTTCCGCCAAAATTGACATTGCAGTACCAGTCAAGATAGGAAGAAGATTCGCGCTTTTTCAAAATATCCCGGAAGGCAAAGAAGTCGCGCCCGGTGTGGTTAAATACACCATCAAATATAACGTGTACATTTTTCTTATGACAATAGGTTACAAAATTCTTTAAATCTTCATTGGTGCCAAGACGACAGTCCAGTTTTTTATAATCCGTAGTCTCATATCCGTGACCCACCGATTCGAAGAGCGGACCGATGTACAATGCATTGCAGCCAAGAGAAACCAGGTGGTCAACCCAGGGGAGGCAGTCATTCAGACGGTGTGAGACACCTTCGTACGTATTTTGTTTTTCAGCACCACAAAGTCCAAGTGGATAAATGTGGTAAAAAATCGCTTCATCATACCAAGCCATAATATTGTCTCCTTTTTCCAAAGTATTTCTGCCGGAATATTCTGGCAGACAATCTTATTATACTACATTTTTGAGAAAAAAGTGATTTTAATTTCATTTTAATTAAATTTGTTATAATTCTTATATCATAATTTGTGTTTTGTGTTTCGTTGTGTTATACTGAAAAAAGAGAATAACGTTATGATAGAATGGAGGAAGACGAGTGAAGAGAAGGTTGTTAGTGGCAGCCGGCGTTGCATTTTCGATGTGTCTGACCGGATGTGGGATTCTTCCCACGGAGGAAGAATTTGATGCGGCTCCGGTGGTAAAAGAATATGAAGGTGCCAGTTTCAATAAAGTAGCTGTCACACGGGGAACATTGGCAAAAACCGAGGAAATTTCCGGGAAATATAAAGGAACTGTCAAAGAAGATATTGAACCCGACGGCGCGAGCGTGATTAAGAAGATTTATGTCAAAAAAGGCGACCGTGTGAAAGCCGGGGATGTTATTATGCAATATGAACTGCCCGGAAGTGAAAAAACATTGAAGGAGTCCAATGAGAAAATTGCGAAAACGGAGCTGCAGATCAAACAGGCGAAAGAACTCATGACTCTGGAAGTGGAAAAACAGAAAAAAACCGGTGGCGGAAAAGGCGGGATTGAAAATGCAAAAAATCAATACGAACAGCAGATCAAAGCATTGGAATCCAGTCTGGAACTTTTGAAAATGGATGCGAAGATTGCCAAAGAAGAGATCAAAGATGAACAGATCACGGCATCGGTAAACGGTGTAGTGACATATGTTGACAGCAAGGCCGAGGGGACGTATGGAACCGAGGGAGAAGCGGCAGTCAAGATTGAAGGAAAGAAAAAGAACCGATTTGAGGCAAACAGCAAATATGCTTCGCATTGTAAAGAAGGCGACACGGTTACGATCGAGGTAAAAGGCCAGGAATACAAGGCGACGATAAAACGGGATAAAGAATCTACGGATTCCGTTTATTTCTATCCGAAGACAAAATTGAATATGGAAGACGGAACGGTGTGCTCCTATCAGGTGGTATTGAAAGAGCGCAAAGACATATTGTATCTGCCATCCGCAATTGTCTATTCTATGGGAGACAAACACGTGGTGTATTATGAAGATGCCAATGGTTTGAAAACGACAAAAGAAGTTTCGGTGGGAGAGACGATCAATAACTTCGTTGAGATTACCGGCGGACTGGAAGAAAACGAACAAGTGATAGCAAATTAAAGCGAAGGATTGGAGGTTACATATAGTGAAGAAAAAGATACAGATAGGTGTAGTTCTTGCTGTCGTTTCGATGGCGGTCTGCGGTTGTGGAAACTCCACGCAGAATGCGGGAAAGGTACCGGAATTGATCGAGGCTGTGGGAGTGGATATGGATACTGCGGTAGTAACGAGAATGGATCTGAGCGGCGTGACATCCTTTTCTGCGCAGATCGTTCCCAAAATAGAAAAGATGGCATTTCTTTCTTCGGGAAGTATCGATAAGATGAATGTGTTAATTGGAGACAAAGTGAAGAAAGGTCAGCTTCTTGCGACATTGGCCGGAGGCAGCGGAAAAGTAAAAGCGCTCAAAGAAGAGATTGCGTCTCTCAAAGAAGAAAATGAGGGGACAAACCAGCAGAGCAAATATGATATTGATATGTTACAGGAAAATCTGAATGATCTGAAAAAGCAGGCGAAAGCTGCGAAAAGCGGAAAGCAGAAGACGATGTTAAAAAGCCAGATCGTGGAAAAAGAAGAAGATATTAAGATTGCCAAATTGAAATTAGAGCAGCAAAAAGAATTGCAGCAGCTGGAGATCAGCCAGAAAGAGGCAGATATCAAAGAGGCACAGAAAAGCACGAAAAATTCAAAACTGTATTCGACCATAGATGGGGAAGTCATCAGTACGAGTGGCGGAAGCGGCTACATGGTACAGGGAGGAAGCGTAGCGATTCAGGTTGCTAACATGGATGCTCCTCGCTTGAAGACGGCGTATGTTTCTGACAGCAAACTCGCGAAGGCGAGCAGTTATGTGGCGATTGTTGACGGGAAGAAATACAAAGTGGAAGTCGAAGAGCAGGAAGTATCAAGACAGGATATCGAGATGGGAAATTATCCGAAAAACAGCTGGTTTGACTTTGCGGCAGATCATGTAGATGCGAAGGTCGGCGGCTCGGCGACGATCGAATTGTACACCGATACGGTCAAAGATGCACTTGTCGTGCCTGCCAATGCGGTGTATCGTTCCAAAGAAGAATCCTACGTTTATCTGGTAGAAGGCGATGCAAAGACCAAAACCATCGTAAAGACCGGAACGGAAACGGATGCTTACATACAGATCGAAAGTGGAGTAAAGGAGGGAGATGTAGTCTATGTGGAAGGTTAAATGGATCGGAATCCTGTGCATGACAGCGGCGGTTTTATCGGCATGTGGTTCGGAAAAAAGCCAGGGGACAGGAGAAGTGCTCCTTTATGAAAACGGCGAAGCGGCATCCGGAAGTGCGGTTTCCCAGGAAGATTACGAGACGACAAAGGTTCGTCAGGAAACATATAAAGAAGAATATTATGATACGGCAGATCTTGATTACACGGATACAGAGACCATTTACATTGATGATGAAGATGCGGTCTTAGATTCCATAAAGGTGAAAAAAGACCAAAAAGTCAACAAAGGCGATGTGCTTGCCGTGTATCATGTAGAGACATCGAAGACAAAACTACAGAAGGAAAAGATCTTAGTGCAGCAGGCGCGTGCCAATTATGAATCCGGTCTCAGCAATCTTCAGAATGCGGTGTCGCAGGCAGAAAAAGAACTGGCGACGATTAAAAATGCGGCAGAAAAGAAGATCAAACAGCTGGAGATCAAGAAGCAGAAGGAAGAACTTGCCAATTACAAAAAGGGCGAGAAAGAAGTTATCGATCAGGAGAAGAGTTACGCACAGTTAGTACGCCGCCAGAATAAGACAAAACTTGTGGCAAAGAAAAGCGGTGTCGTGACTTCTACCGGAAGAGAATATGTCGGAGATGAGATTGATGCTTCGAAAAAAATCGTTGAGATGCGGAGCAATAACAAATGGGTTTTGAAAGTAAAAGACCCGGAGTCGAAGCTGCGTTACAATATGGATGTTTCCGTACGGCTTGGAAAAAATATGAAAGACTATCAACATGAGGTAAAAGGAAAAGTTATCACAGCTACGGACATTACCGGAGTCGGGGAAACTGACGAGGCGGGCGATAATGTTGTATATGTGGAAGTGTCAAAAGCCGATAAACAAAAATATGACTTTGAAAAGACAAATATTTACGTCTATGCGGTTTCCTTCTCTGTGAAAAATGCACTTGTTGTCGATGCGGAAGCCATCAATCAGGAGTCTGTGGAATACACAAACAAACTTTATGTCAATGTACTGGAAGATGGAAAGATCCACAAACGTTATATTGTAAGTAACTACAATACTGAAACAGAGTATCTGGTGGAGCAGGGAGTAAGCGCCGGTCAGACACTTGCGATCATAAGATAGGAGGCGTGGCGAGAACATGATACGATTTATAAAGCAAAAATTGATACATAAAAAGTGGATGGTTGTCTGCCTCCTGATCGGTAACATTCTGCTGGCGGCGATTGCAAGCAGTAATCCGATGTACCAGGATGCAGCACTGGAAAAGACATTGAAGTCAAAATACTCGAATTACATCGAGGAGACAAATAAAGACCCGGGGGTAATTACCTTTAATTCTATGTTGAATTCCGGTAAAGCCAACGGCGGCGAATTCAAGCAGATGCAGGATACGGCAAACGGGGCGGCAGAAAGCCTCGGTGTCGACCAAAAATATTTGGTGAGTTTATTTGAAACATCCAAAGTCCGTGGAGAATTTGAGCAGTCCCGCGGAAATAAAACGACGACAAAGTCCATGCGTATTGCGATGATGTCAGATATGAAAGACCATATATCAGTGCTTGCCGGCGAATGTTATGGCGACGAGCGTCTGGAAGACGGAGCCCTTCCGGTGATTCTGAGCCAGCGTGCCATGAGCAAACTGGACGTCGTTCTCGGCGACGAGATGTCTTTTGAAAAATTGAAAAATGCCGATGGTTCGAACATTAAAGTAAAAATTGTCGGCGTATTTGACGCGAAAGATTATTCGGATAATTACTGGGTGCAGAGCCCGGGTGAATATTATCTGGAGGTATTTACCAGCCCTAAATTGTTTGAGAGCATTTTTGTCAATTATGACAAACCGGCATTTAATATCACCGGGCAGTGGAATCTGGTATATGATTATGAAAGTGTAAGACCGGGACAGGTCAACTCCCTTGTGAAAAACACGGAGACACTTTGCGATGGGGGAACGACCGGAAGAAATTCGACGGTAGAGGAACCGGACTATCTGGCAGTTCTGCGTGATTACCAGACGACAGCGAAGAAGGTATCGACGACACTTTTAATTTTGCAGATTCCGGTACTTGCGCTTTTGCTTGCCTTTATCTTCATGATCTCACGGCAGATGCTTGATCTGGAGCAGAATGAGATCGCACTTTTGAAAAGCCGCGGAAGCAGCCGCAATCAGATCCTTTTGATCTATACGCTGCAGTCGGCGATCCTATCGATCGGCAGCAGTATCGTCGGCGTACCGATTGGTTTCTTCATGACAAAGGCGCTCGGTTCGACAAACGGCTTTTTGGAATTTATCCAAAGAAAAGCATTGCATGTCAGTTTAAGTCCAAGTGTATTTTTATATACTTTGGGAGCGATTTTGGTTTCTATCGCCGTGATGGTACTTCCGGTATTTAAAGATGCCAATGTCACGATCGTAAATGTAAAGCACAGAAACACCGGAAACAAACACAATATATTCAGCAGAGTATATTTGGATGTGATTTTCCTTGTGATTTCATTGTATGGATTGTATTCCTTTACCGCGCGGAAATCCGAATTGATGACAAGTATGCTCGAGGGGGATTCCCTTGATCCGTTTTTGTTTATCTGTTCGTCGGTGTTTATCATAAGTGCAAGTCTTGTGGGACTTCGGCTTCAGCCGTTGCTCATAAAGATTGTATATTATATAGGAAGAAAATTCTGGCGGCCGGCATTTTTTGCCTCCTTCCTGCAGATTCTCCGCACGCGGAAAAAGCAGGGATTTATGATGGTATTTTTGATGTTTACCGTGTCGCTCGGTATTTTCAATTCGACCGTGGCGCGCACGATATTGTCAAATTCAGAAAAGGGAATCGACTATAGTACCGGAACAGATCTCGTGCTCCAGCAGCCATGGGAAGATAACTCTCTTCTGATGCAGTATTATACCGACCTTGAATTGACGTATACCGAACCGGATTTCGGGGTATACGAAGGCATGAAAGGCGTTACGGCGGCGACGAAAGTATTTAAAGACGATGAAATAGAAACTTCCTATAAGAGTAAAGAAGGCGGAAACAGTGTTAAGACAACACTGATGGGAATCGATACGAAAAGTTTCGGAGAGACGGTATCGAAGTTCCAGACAGATCTGCTTCCGGTGCATATCAACCGTTATCTCAATTCGATGGCGACACGCGCAGATGCGGTGCTTTTGAGTATGAACTATCATACAAACTACGGAGTACGTCTTGGCGATACGATCACCTATACAAACGAGGAAGGCGTCGAAGCGCAGGGTGTAGTATTTGGCTTCGTGGACTATTTCCCAAGTTACATCGAGACGACGCATTCACTTAATGAGGAAAATAAACTTGTCTCGACCGAGAACTACCTGATCGTAGCGAATCTGGCACAGGT
>FR894009.1:18026-51916 GCA_000434115.1 Roseburia sp. CAG:309
CAGGTGTGGTTGAAAACGGACGGAAGTTCCCGTTTTATCTATGATTATGCGAAGAAAAACAATATAACATATACGACATTTGAAGATGCAAATGCCAAGAAAGTGGAAGTGAAAAATGATGCTTTGTTCCAGGGAACCAATGGTATCCTTACGATGAGTTTTATCATTATTTTGATCTTGTGCTGCACCGGATTTTTGATCTATTGGATCTTGTCGATCCGCCAGCGCGAACTGCTTTTTGGTGTATTTCGTGCGATGGGTATGTCAAAACGTGAGATCATTCAAATGCTGATCAATGAACAGATTTTCAGTTCCGGTATCTCGATCGTGATCGGTACCGTGATCGGGTTGCTGGCATCGAAGATGTTTGTACCGCTTGTGCAGATCTTCTATGCATCGACCGATCAGGCAATTCCGCTTGAAGTGGTCAATGAGACGCTTGATATGGTGCGTCTGTTCAGTATCATCGGTATTGTTATTGTGGTTTGCATGGTTGTGCTTGGAAAACTGATCTCGAAGATCAACATTTCACAGGCATTGAAACTTGGCGAAGATTAAGGGAGGACAGCGATGGAAAATATATTGACGACACAGGGAATCAAGCAGGCATTTCCAATCGGCTCCGGCCGCGAGTTTGTCGCACTGCATGATATCAATATCCGGATTCCAAGGGGGAAACTTACGATGCTTCGCGGGCGTTCCGGATCCGGTAAAACGACATTGATGAATATTTTAAGTGCCCTGGATTATCCGAAAGAAGGCACCGTCGTATTTGAAGGGGCAGCGCTGGAACAGATGAACGACCACGAACGAGAGGAATTCCGCAAAAATAATGTGGGATTCGTATTTCAGTCCGTGGCTTTGATCCCGATGATGACGGCGTATGAAAATGTGGAATTTCTGCTCCGTCTGGCAAAATATCAGGGAAATAAGCGGGCGAGAGCGGAGGAATGCCTCCGGCTCGTGGGACTTGGCCAGCGTATGCATCATATGCCGCAGGAACTTTCCGGAGGAGAGCAGCAGCGTGTGGCGATCGCGAGAGCGATCGCGCATAAACCGAAAATCATCTTTGCCGACGAGCCGACGGCCGAACTGGATACGGCGACAGGACTTCAGGTAATGAAGATATTTAAGGAACTGATTGAAAAAGAAGAAGTGACTATCGTCATGACTACACATGACATGGGATTGTTAGATATTGCAGACTGCATATATCATTTGGAGGATGGTGAGATTGTCGATGAAAAATAAAAAATGGGATACCGTAGTGGAAAAGATCAATGAATTTCGTCACATCAACCGTCAGACTGCCGGTGGAGGGACAGCAGAGGAACCGGTGGACATTCCGGATGATGTTATGATCGAATGCGACGGATTGGTAAAAATTTACAAGACAAAAGACATCGAAGTGCTGGCACTCCAGGGACTGGATCTGACCGTAAAACGCGGAGAATTGATGGCGATCATCGGAAACAGCGGAAGTGGTAAATCCACATTTCTCAATATGATCGGTGGGCTTGACCGCCCATCAGCCGGAAAACTTTATGTAGATGGAAAAAATCTGTTCCAGATGAGCGAAGAGGAGTTGGTTGAGTACAAGCGAAGCACCGTCGGTTTTGTGTGGCAGAACAATGCGCGAAACCTGCTTCCGTATCTGACGGCGTGGGAAAATGTCATGACACCGATGCTTTTTATGAAAGATGGAAAGAGCGAGGCGCAGAAGAAAAAGCGCGCGGAAGAACTTCTTGAACTGGTTGGCCTGGCAGAGCGAAAAGACAATACGTTAAGCCAGCTTTCCGGTGGTGAGCAGCAGCGTGTCGCCATTGCGATCGCTCTTGCCAATGAGCCGAAACTTCTGCTTGCCGATGAGCCGACAGGAGCAGTAGACCGAAAGACGGCAGATGATATCCTGGATATGTTCCGAAAACTCAATGAGCAGCTGGGTATTACGATCGTTATTGTAACGCATGATAATGAACTGGCATCGAAAGTAAACCGCGTGATTTCGATACGAGATGGAAAGACCAGCAGTGAGCGTATCATGAAAAATGAATACAAAAACAGATTGGAAGATATTTCCATTGAGTGGCAGCGGGAAGAGGCCCAGGAGGAATTTGTTGTGTTGGATCGTGCCGGAAGAATACAGATTCCGTCGGAATTGCTCAAAGAAATGGGAATGAACGGAAATAAAGTAAAATTGGAATTTGTGGATGGCAAAATTGTTATTGAAAAACCCGAAGAATAATGCTACACTAGTACTGTTAAAAGAAGAACAGGAAAATGAAGTGAATGGAGACGGTTTTTTATGAGTGGAAGACGAGAATATAGGAAGAGACAATGGAAACGGAGGCAGTCGCAGTCAGAAAAATTGACCATGTTATTAAAAGGATCAATTGCGGTGGCAGTCGTACTGGTTTTAGTATTAACCGGAGTAAAGATAGTATCCACTGTGCAAAACCACAAACAGCAAAAACAAGAAGAAACACTTTTACAGAAACAGAATGCGGTGGCTGAATCACCGGTAGTAGAAGTACCGACCCCGGAACCGACCCGGGCTCCGAAGGAAAAAGCAGTAGCACTTACGTTTGATGATGGACCGTCACGCGATAACGATGGGACGATTCTTGAGACACTGCAGGCGAACGGAGCACATGCTACCTTTTTTGTACTGGGAAACCGCGCACGGGTTGATGGAGACATTATGCAGATGATTCTGGATGCCGGCTGCGAGATTGCCAGTCATTCATGGGATCACCCACAGTTAAGCAAGATAAAATGGAAAAAGGCGAAAAGCCAGATTGACCGAACTGACCGGATTGTGTCAAAATTGTTAAATGGTTATCAGATTTCGCTGCTGCGTCCACCATATGGCTCAATCAGCAAGACCATGCGGAAAAAGGTGAAAAAGCCGATGATATTGTGGAGCCTTGACACGGAAGACTGGAAGAGCCGCAATGCAAAAAAAGTCTTTAACCGGGTAAAAAAAGAGGTCAAAGACGGCGACATCATTTTGATGCATGACATTCATCCGGAGACTGCAGAAGCAGTCAAAAAGATTGTTCCATGGCTATCGGAGCAGGGATATGATATGCTGACAGTTACGGAACTGATGGCTCGGAAGGGCAAAACCATGGAAGGCGGAAAAGCCTATCTGGATGCAAATTAATATTGGAAAAATATGTGGAGTTCTCTGAAATTTTCAGGAACTCCGCTTGTGGTGAAACAAAAAATAAAAAAATAGACACAAACAACGAAATGAGGTAAGAAGAAATGAAGCAATTTATGGATGAAGATTTTATTCTTTCAACAGATACAGCGAAAAAACTTTTTCACGACTATGCAGAAAAAACACCGGTTTTGGACTATCACTGCCATTTGGAGCCAAAGGAGATAGCAGAAGACCGGAAATTTAAAAATATAACAGAATTGTGGCTCGGTGGGGATCACTATAAATGGCGTATTATGCGTTCCAATGGAGTGCCGGAAAAATACATTACCGGCGATGCCGGCGATGAAGAAAAATTCCACGCTTTTGCAAAGGCATTGCCAAAAGCCATCGGAAATCCGATGTATCACTGGTGCCATTTGGAATTGCAGAGATATTTTGATATCCACGAGACGCTCAGTGAGAGAAACTGGAAAGAGATTTACGATGCCTGCAACGAAAAATTGCAGTCACCGGAAATGTCAGCCAAAAATCTGATCCGCATGTCCAATGTAACGTTGGTTTGTACGACGGATGATCCGGTGGATGATCTCCATTATCATCAGCAGATCAAGGCAGATAAAGATTTTGACGTGCAGGTACTTCCGGCTTGGCGCCCGGATATTATCATGAGCCCGGAAAAAGAAGGATTCCTCGCTTATGTACAGAAACTGGCTGAAGTAAGTGATATTGACATTACCGGATTTGCGTCTCTGAAAGAGGCACTTGTGAAACGACTGGATTATTTTGTGGAAAACGGCTGTCTGGTAACCGACCATGGCTTGGATTATCCGCAGTACCGTCCGACGACAGAGGAAGAAATGGACATCCTTGTACGACGTGCATTATCCGGAGAGGTTTTGGATTTTGAAGAAATGCTTCAGTACAAAACGATGCTGATGCTCTTCTTAGGCCGTGAATATGCGAAGAGAAATCTGGCAATGCAGCTTCACTATGGTGCAAAGAGAGAAAATAACGAACTGGTATTCCGGAGTGCCGGAGCCAATGCCGGTATCGACTGTATCAATGAAAAGGGATTTAGTGCAGAAGTGGCAGATTTTTTGAATGCCCTTGCTAAAACAGGTGAACTGCCAAAGACGATCTTATATTCTTTGAATCCGGTTGACAATGCTGTGATCGGTACGATGATCGGTTGCTTCCAGAATGAAGATGCCGTAGGAAAGATTCAGCAGGGTTCTGCATGGTGGTTCAACGATCACAAATATGGTATGACCCAGCAGATCACATCCCTTGCAAGCCTTGGACTTTTGGGCAATTTTATCGGAATGCTGACCGATTCGAGAAGTTTTGTATCCTACCCTCGTCATGAGTATTTCCGCCGAATCTTGTGCGATTACATCGGAAAATTGGTGGAAAACGGAGAATATCCACAAGACTACGAAGTTCTTGGTGAAATGGTGAAAAACATTTCTTATTACAATGCAGTGAATTATTTTGGATTTGACTTATAAAAAATATACAATCGGAAGGAGATCATAATGACATTTACGTTAGTAAAAGAGAACGCAGCACAAATTTGTATTGACAGCCATGCGGCAGATTATAAGGGACTGAAGCATGTGGCAAAGATTCTTGCCGGAGATATTTTGACGGTGACAGGAAAAGAGCCGGAGATCGTAGAGCAGCTTCAGAAAGTGCCACAGATCGTGGCAGCGACAAAGGGTGCTTCCGACATTCTTACAAAATGGGAAGAGGAAAAGAAGATCGACCTTTCTGCACTGGAAGGAAAACGTGAAGTTTTTACGGTGCAGCTGATTGAAGATGACGGCGCAGAAAAACTGGTGATTGCCGGTACTGAGACAATTGCCACCCTGTATGGAATGTACTATATCTCTGAGAATATTGGAGTATCCCCGTGGGTGTACTGGGCAGATGTGGCTCCCGCAAAAAAGGAAGAAATTGTATTTGATGAGAGTATCTGCACTGTCTCCAAAGAGCCGTCCGTACGTTATCGTGGATTTTTCATGAACGATGAATGGCCGTCTCTCGGAAATTTTGTTATGAATACATTTGGAGACTTCAACGAGTTCTTTTACGAAAAAGTATTCGATCTTTTGCTGCGTCTGAAAGGAAATTATTTCTGGCCGGCGATGTGGTCTGCGTCCCTTCCGCTGGATGGCTCGGAAGATCCATTGGCAATCCTGAAACTGGGAACGGAACTTGGTATCACGATCGGACAGTCACATCATGAACCATTGACCCGTGCAAGTGAAGAGTGGGATAAGGTGAAAACCGATACCAACAATGTCGGATATGGAAAAGATTGGAATTATTATACAAATAAAGAAGGTCTCTACCGTTATTGGGAAGACGGTATGAAACGTGACAAAGACTTTAAGCACATGATCACGATCGGAATGCGTGGAGAGCGCGATACGATGATGCTTGGGGAAAATTCGACCATTCAGGAAAATGTCGAACTTCTCCGCGAAATCATTACCGATCAGAATAAGATCATCAAAGCGACCGGATGCGAGAATATGCCGAAAATGCTTGCTTTATACAAAGAAGTGGAAGGCTTTTATTATGGCGGAAACGGCGTGAAAGGACTTCGCTCCTGGGATGGTCTGGATGACACGATCCTGCTTCTTTCCGACGATAACTTTGGAAATGTGAGAACCCTTCCGACCAAAGATCTGAAAGACCGCAAACCGGGCTGGGGATTGTATTACCATTTTGATTATCATGGTTCACCGATCTCCTACGAATGGGTCAATTCCACCCCTCTTCCAAAAGTGTGGGAGCAGGTGACGATGGCATATGAATACGGCATCCGTGACCTCTGGATCGTAAATGTCGGAGATATCCGCCCGGATGAGTTGCCATTGTCCTATTTTATGGCGCTTGCTTATGATTTTGAGAGTATGGGAACCGGTCATGCCAATGAGACGGATCAGTTCCTCGCCTCCTGGGTAGAGCAGCAGTTTGGTGCGCATATCAAGGATGAGACGACCAAAAAAGAGATTGCAGATGTACTGCGTGAATATACGAGAATCCATGGAATGAGACGACCGGAGGCGATGAATCCGGACGTATATCATGTATCTCATTTTAATGAAACAAAACGCATGATCGCACGTTGTACAAAATTAATGCAGCAGACGGAGAATTTGCAGACAAAGATTCCGGAGGCTTCCAAAGATGCGTTTTACGGATTGGTATATTATCCGGCAGTTGCAGGAATGAATTTGCAGCTGATGAGTCTTCATGCAGCACTGGCAAACTGGTATGCGGAATATGAACTTTCTGCGGCAAATACCTACGATGCGCTGGTAAAACAGGAAATTGAAAGAGATCAAAAGCTGACTGATTATTACAATAAAGAAATGGCAGGCGGCAAATGGGATGGCATGATGCTTTCTCCACATGCTTGTTTTGTTACGTGGAACGATGAGGGATGGCATTATCCGGAAACAAAAACGATCTGTATCAATACGAAGAGCC
Source organism: Roseburia sp. CAG:309 (assembly GCA_000434115.1). Taxonomy (GTDB): domain Bacteria; phylum Bacillota; class Clostridia; order Lachnospirales; family Lachnospiraceae; genus Eubacterium_F. Next base: position 24,697 of record FR894009.1, read on the forward strand.
GGATGATGGTTCATGCGGAAAATGCGGATGAATTTGTCTCTGAAGGAACAACTTCTCTTCCGGAGTTTACAAAAAATGGAAATGAAACATATGAGATCGAACTGGCGAATGCCGGCGCGGTTGCGTATGATTTTTCAGTACTGGCAGAAGAGGGAATCTGCGTAAGTCAGACGGAAGGAACGGTAGCAAGCGATATTGTGACATTGCAGGTAAGCATTGAACAGAAAGAACAGAAGTCGTTTGAGCGGACACTTACGATCGCCGGAGCAGGACGGAAAGTCAATGTGACTGTATGCTTTAAGGCGGCTGTCGATGTTCCGGAAGGAACCTTTATTGAGCGCGATGGCATCGTATCGATCGAAGCAGCTCATTTTGCCGGAAAAGAAGCCTTTGAAGGATATGATTTCAAGGAACTGGAAAAATATGGAAAGACACTGTCCTCCATGAAAGTATATCCATGCGACCGCAATTTTGACGAGATCGGAAAGGCACCATGTCTGACCTATCGTGTTTATGTTGAGGAAGCGGGTGTTTATATGCTCAAAACCATTACGGCACCAACGAACAACCTCGAAGATGGACGCACCATGCGCTATGCCGCACAGATTGGCGACGGCGAGATCAAAGTGGGTGACACGATTCCGAAAGAAAATTATAATATCGGCGGAGGCCCGTGGGAAAAGAAATCCTGGTCGATGGGTGTGCTGAATAACATCGTGGGGTGTACAAAATCCCAGCCATTACGGAATTACCGGACACGATCTGGAAGCCGGATACAATGAAATACATATTTATGGGGTAGACGCCGGAATGGTTTTACAAAAACTGGTATTGTACCGCGGTGGTCTGGAAAAGTCTTACCTTGGACCAAAGGAAAGCCCACAGGCATAAAAGCAAAAGGAGAAAGGCGAAAAAACAATGAAAGAAAAGAAAGGTATTATTATAACAATTGTCGTAGCGGTTATTGTATTGGGAGTGCTGTCCTATGCCCTTGCGACGCGGCATAAGGCAAACGAATCAAAGATTTCTGAAAACCAGAAAACGACGGAAAGCCAGCAGAATGCTGCGTCCGAGAGTGCGGTCAGCCCGGCAGCGGTTGTCACGGAAGAGACACCGGCAAAGGACATTTATAAGGATTATTTCCTTGTCGGAGCCGCCATCAACGGAAGCGATATTGATACGATGGCGATCAAGCACAAAGGAATGGCGAAGATTCTGAAAGAGAACTTCAATTCCACGACATTGTCCAATCTGATGAAGCCGGATTATCTGCTGGACGAAAAGGCGACAAAAAAGAGTAAAGACGGGATGCCGGTATGCAAATTTGATACCTGTGATCCGGCACTCAAATTCTGTCAGGAAAATGGAATTAAGATGCGCGGACACACATTGATCTGGCACAACCAGACGCCAAGCTGGCTCTTTTACAAGAATTATGATGTAAAATCCGGAAAACTTGCTGATGCGAAGACCATGGCAAAACGTATGGAAAGTTATATCAAGCAGGTGATTACACACTGCCAGAAGAAATATCCCGGTGTTGTGTATGCGTGGGATGTTGTGAATGAATGCGTCTGTACCGATGCGGGAAGTTTTGTTGTGACGAAGGGCGGCTGGAAACTCCGCGCGGATACGAAAAAGGACAATGACTTTACGCATGAGCAGGCAGTCCAGAACTACTGGTATACGACAATGGGCGAGGATTATGTGGAAAAAGCATTTGCCTTTGCCCGCAAATACGCAGAGAAAGATGTCAAATTGTTCTATAACGACTACAATGTCTTTATGGATGTAAAAATGGAAAATATTTTCAAAATGGTTGAGCAGTTAAAGGAAAAAGGACTGATTGACGGAATCGGACTTCAGCCGACGGTAGGCATCGACTGGCCGGAACTTGACAGCGAAAATGACGGAAGTTTCCGCAAATGTCTGGAAAACTATGCGAAACTCGGTTTGGAATTACAGGTGACCGAACTGAATTTCCGTATTGAAGACGGTACAACCGACGAAGAGCTGTTGCAGAGACAGTCCGACCGTTACGAGGAAATGATGCGCCTTCTTGTTGAAGAAGATACCGAGAGCGGCGGGCCATGTAATATTACAAGTGTAACCGTATTCGGAATCTGCGACGATTATCCGCTGTATGGAGACGATTTCCGGCAGAATCTGTATCTGTATGACAAAAACTGCGAGCCAAAGCCTTGCTATTACGGATTTATCAAGCCGGGAATTGAGGCAGCAAACAATAAAAAATAAAGAGAACCGGGAGGATTTGTTATGGCTGAAAAATGTATTGAGCTAAAAGGGATCACAAAAGCATTTGACGGACAAATCGTTCTAGATCATATGAATCTTGATATTCATGAGAATGAATTTGTGACATTGCTTGGGCCAAGTGGTTGTGGAAAAACCACGACCCTGCGGATCATGGGAGGATTTGAAACGGCGGATGAGGGGCAGGTTCTGCTCAATGGAACCGATATTGCCCGTGTGCCGGCGAATAAGCGCCCAATCAATACCGTTTTTCAAAAATATGCGTTGTTTTCACACATGAATATCGAGGAAAATATTGCATTTGGGTTAAAGATTAAGAAAAAATCCAAAGACTATATCAGGGACAAGATCAAATATGCTCTGAAACTGGTAAATCTGGATGGGTATGAGAAACGTATGCCGGATTCCCTGAGTGGAGGGCAGCAGCAGCGTATCGCAATTGCGCGTGCGATTGTAAATGAACCGAAAATCCTGCTTTTGGACGAACCACTTGGTGCATTGGATCTGAAACTGCGTCAGGGGATGCAGTACGAACTCATGCGCCTGAAAGAAGAACTCGGCATTACGTTTGTCTATGTCACACACGATCAGGAAGAGGCACTTACGATGTCCGATACCATTGTCGTGATGAATCAGGGATACATTCAGCAGATCGGTACACCGGAAGACATTTACAATGAGCCGCAGAATGCGTTTGTCGCGGATTTTATCGGAGAGAGCAATATCCTTTCGGCGACGATGGTGCGCGACCGTCTTGTCAATATTCAGGGGCAGGATTTTGAATGTGTCGATGTCGGATTCGGTGAAAATAAACCGGTAGATGTCGTGATAAGACCGGAGGATATGATCCTTGTACCCCCGGAAAAAGGTACGATGCGTGCAAAAGTGAAATCCCTTGTATTCAAAGGGGTACACTATGAAATGGAGATGGAAGCACTGGGATTTACGTGGCTGGTACACAGTACGAGCCTTGCGGAAGTCGGAAGCGAAGTGGGACTGTTTATCGATCCATTTAACATCCAGATTATGCACAAACCGGAAAATGAGGCAGAGGAGGCGTTTGCCGGTGAATGAGAAAAAGATGACGAGACGCCTTGCGTATCCGTATATTGTGTGGATGGCAATTTTTGTCATTGTACCGCTGATTATCGTATGTATATACGGACTGACGGATAAAACCGGTGCCTTTACTCTGGAAAATGTGAAGAGCATTGCGTCGCCGGTTCATGTAAAAGCCTTATTTTTGTCACTAAAATTATCTATTATAAGTACCGTGTTATGTTTTGTCCTTGCGTTGCCGCTGGCGCTGGTGATCCGGGGGCTGCATTTGAAAAGCAGTGGATTTATCATCTTTGTATTCATCCTTCCGATGTGGATGAACTTTTTGCTGCGTACGATCGCCTGGCAGTCATTATTGGAAAAAACGGGCGTGATCAATATGATATTACAGTCGCTTGGACTGCCAAAGCAGAATCTGATCAATACCGAAGGGGCGATCATTCTTGGTATGATCTACAATTTTCTGCCATTTATGGTACTGCCGATCTACAATTCGCTCATCAAGATCCCGCAGGATACCTTTGATGCGGCAAAAGATCTTGGGGCAAACTGGATACAGACATTGTGGCATATTACTCTGCCACAGGTATTTCCGGGAATTGTCAGCGGCATTACGATGGTTTTCGTGCCGGCGATGACGACGTTTGTTATCTCTAACCTGCTCGGAGGAGCGAAGATCAATCTGATCGGAAATGTGATCGAGCAGGAGTTTACGACCGCCAACAACTGGTATGGTGGAGCCGGACTGTCCATTGTTTTGATGATACTGATCCTTGGAAGTATGGCGGTTATGTCACACTTTGATAAGGATGGAGAGGGGGCAGCGATATGGTAGGAAAAACGCTCGCAAAAATCAGCGGAAGGATTTATCTTGCCTTGATTTTTATCTTTTTGTACGCCCCGATCGTGACACTCATTGTGTTGTCGTTTAATGAGTCAAGATTCCGCGGAAAGTGGGGCGGTTTCAGTCTCAAATGGTACGAGAGCCTGTTTTCTTCGCGAGAAATTATGGATGCACTTTGGACGACGCTTTTATTGGCATTTTTGTCCGCGTTGATCGCGACGATCCTCGGAACAATGGTTTCTTTTGCCATGAACCGCATGAAAAAACTGCCGCGTATGATTTTGATGACGGTAACCAACATTCCGATGCTCAATGCCGATATTGTAACCGGAATCTCGTTGATGCTTTTATTTATTGCCCTGCGTTACCAGATGGGATTCGGCAGTGTGCTGATCGCGCATATTACCTTTAACCTGCCTTACGTGGTGTTAAGTGTCCTGCCAAAATTAAAGCAGATGAATAAAAGTGTATTTGAGGCGGCACTGGACCTTGGTGCAAGCCGGCAGTATGCATTTGTGAAAGTTGTATTTCCGGATATTTTACCGGGAATTTTAACCGGATTTTTGTTGTCCTTTACGATGTCGCTGGACGACTTTATCATTACCCATTTTACCAAAGGTGTGGGGATGGATACGTTGTCAACAAAAATCTATGCGGAGGTGCGAAAAGGCATAAAACCGGAGATTTACGCACTTTCTACCATTTTATTTGCAGCCATATTTATCGTGTTGATCGTTGTCAACCGCAGACAGAAAGCAGAGGAAAAATAGATGAAAAAAAGCATGAAAAAAATTCTGGCACTGACACTTGCGACCGCTTTATTTACGACCGGACTTACAGCTTGTTCTTCCGGAGAAAGCAAGACGGGAGATGCCGGCGAATTGTATGTTTATAACTGGGGAGAATATTTTGATCCGGATGCGTTAGCGATGTTTGAAGAGGAGACGGGCATCAAAGTGACGTATGATGAGTATGAGACCAATGAAGTGATGTATCCGATCATATCCAATGGTGCCGCTTCGTATGACATTGTCTGCCCTTCCGATTATATGGTGCAGCGTATGATTTCCGAGGATCTTGTCGAAGAGATCAATTTTGACAATGTGCCAAATATAAAATATATAGACAGCCAGTATATGGATGCCAGCAAAGAATTTGATCCGGAAAATAAATACAGTGTTCCGTATCTTTGGGGAACGGTTGGCATATTATACAATAAAACGATGGTAAAAGAACCGGTGGACAGCTGGGGAATCTTGTGGGATACCAAATACAAGGATAACATTCTGATGCAGAAAAGTGTCCGCGATGCGTTTGGTATTACTTTGAAATACCTTGGTTATTCACTCAACAGCACAGATGAAAAACAGTTAGAAGAAGCCAAACAGAAACTGATCGAACAGAAGAAATCCGGTGTGGTACAGGCGTATGTAGTCGATGAAGTACGTGATAAAATGATCGGAAATGAGGCAGCGATCGGTGTGATCTATTCGGGAGAGGCGCTGACCTGCCAGAAGGAAAATCCGGATCTGGAGTATGTGATTCCGAAGGAAGGAAGCAACTTGTGGATTGATTCCTGGGTGATTCCGAAGGGAGCAAAGAACAAAGAAAATGCGGAGAAGTTTTTGAATTTCCTCTGTAAGCCGGAAATCGCTAAAATGAACTTTGATTATATCACGTATTCAATTCCAAATGAAGCGGGACGCAAATTGATCGAAGATGCGTCAGAGCGTGACAGTAAGATTGCATTCCCGGACTGGGATTCTTTGACAAATTGTGAGACGTTGAAATATCTTGGCGATGATGTCGATAAGATTTATAATGAAAAATGGAAGGAGATCATGGCACAATGAAAGTATTACTGATCAATGGAAGTGCAAAAGAAAAGGGCTGTACATTTACGGCACTCAGTGAGGTGGCACGCGGACTCAATGAAAGCGGCGTAGAAACCGAGATCCTTTCTCTTGGTACCAAGCCAATTGCAGACTGTATGGGCTGTGGAAAATGCCGGGAAACCGGTGCCTGTGTATTTGGAGATATCGTAAATGAAATCGTCGAAAAGGCAAAGACCGCCGATGGTTTTGTCTTTGGTTCTCCGGTCTATTATGCGCATGCGAGCGGACGGCTTCTGTCTGTCCTTGACCGCGCGTTTTACTCCGGTGGAAAAGAATTTGCTTTTAAGCCGGGGGCAGCAGTGGTAAGTGCCAGACGTGGCGGTACAACGGCATCTCTGGAAGTGATCAATAAGCATTTTTCCATCAATCAGATGCCAATTGTAACTTCCAATTATTGGAATATGGTGCATGGAAATACACCGGAGGAAGTCCGTCAGGACAAAGAGGGGATGCGTACAATGTATAATCTCGGCCGCAATATGGTGTGGATGCTAAACTGTATTCAGGCAGGACCGGAACATCCGCAAAATGAGAAAGAGAGCACGAATTTTATTCGTTAAGCATACGTTGACGAACATAGAAAGAACCGTTATAATAAAACACAGGTATAGGAAGAAGGAGGAAGCGTAATGTATACAGTAGATTTACAGGACTGCATTGATAAAATGGATCTGGAATGTCTCACGCCGGATGTGGATATTTCGCAGATTAAGATCACGCAGTCGGATATTAACCGCCCGGCGCTTCAGCTGGCAGGATTTTTTGATTATTTTGACCACCACCGTGTACAGATTATCGGTCATGTGGAAAATACGTATATGGAAAAGCAGGGGCTTGAGTACAGCGTAGAGATGATGGGACGTATCATGTCCTATAAAGTGCCGTGTATCGTGTACTGCCGCGATATGGCGGTGCCGGATGCCATTCTTGAGGTGGCGGACAAAGCCGGTGTGCCGATTTTACGTACGAAGCAGACGACTTCCTCATTTTCTTCCGAATTGAACCGATGGCTGAAAGTCGAACTTGCGCCGCGCATCAGTATTCACGGTGTTTTGGTCGACATTTACGGCGAAGGTGTGCTGATCACCGGAGAGAGCGGAATCGGTAAAAGCGAGGTCGCTTTGGAACTCATCCACCGCGGACACCGTCTCGTATCGGATGACGTTGTAGAGATCAAGAAAGTCAGTGATGCGACATTGATCGGTACCGCTCCCGATATCACGAGACATTTTATCGAACTTCGTGGAATCGGAATCATTGATGCCAAAGCCTTGTTTGGTGTAGAAAGTGTAAAAAATACCCAGTCGATCGATCTTGTCATTAAACTCGAAGAGTGGGACAAAGAGCAGGATTACGACCGTATGGGACTGGAAGAAAAATACATCGAATATCTCGGAAATAAAGTGGTATGCCATTCGATTCCGATTCGTCCGGGGCGAAATCTTGCAATCATTTGTGAGTCGGCAGCCGTCAATTTCCGTCAGAAAAAGATGGGATATAATGCAGCAAAAGAATTGTACAATCGTGTAACCGCAAGATTGCCGGAATAAAAATACGCAGTCAGAAGGAGGAAAGTCATGGAAAAGTTTTACGTGGGTGTCGATGTCGGAGGCACATCGATCAAGATGGGAATGTTTTCACATACCGGGGAATTGCTTGAAAAATGGGAAATTCCGACGCGTGTGGATGAAGATGAAGAAACGGATCGTATCCTTCCGGATATCGCCGCAAGTATCGAAGAAAAACGTGCGGAAAAAAATGGAAATATTGTCGGTATCGGACTCGGCATCCCGGGACCGGTGACAGACGACGGAATCGTGTTAAAATGTGCCAATATTCATTGGCCGGTATTTAATGTCAAAGAAAAATTGTTTGATCTGACCGGCGTAGCCAATATCCGTGTCGGAAACGATGCCAATGTCGCAGCTCTCGGAGAAATGTGGAAAGGCGGCGGACGCGGCTTTGACAGTATCGTCATGGTAACACTCGGAACCGGTGTCGGCGGTGGAGTTATCCTTGGCGGCAAGATTTTGACCGGAACCAAAGGAGCAGCCGGAGAAATCGGTCATATGACCGTAGAATACGACGAAGAAGAGACGTGTAACTGCGGAACCAAAGGCTGCCTTGAGCAGTATGCTTCTGCGACGGGAATCGTTCGTCTGGCGAAAAAACAGATGGCCGAAACGTCTTCTTTGGCAAAAATTGACAATCTCACAGCAAAAGATGTCTTTGATGAAGCAAAAGCCGGAGATGCGTATGCACTTCAGATCGTAGACCGGTTTGCCCGCTATCTGGGTGTGGCACTTGGCAATGTAGCACAGATCATTGATCCGGAAGCATTCGTAATCGGCGGCGGAGTGGCAAGAGCCGGAAGCATCATTACGGAAAGTATAGAAAAATATTATAATGACAGTGTAATGTTTGCCTTGCGTGGCAAGCAGTTCAATCTGGCAGAACTTGGAAATGACGCGGGCATCTACGGTGCGGTGCGTATGGTCCTGTAAGAAAGGAATCAAAAAGCGTGATACAGTTAAAAGAAGGAGAACTTCTGAGCAATCATACAACATTTCGTATCGGAGGAGCGGCAAAATATTTTGCTGTTCCAAAGAACGAAGAGGAGATTATGGAAGCGGTGGATTTTGCCATCGTGAAGGGTCTGCCGCATTATATCCTTGGCAAGGGGAGCAATGTGCTGTTCCCGGATGAGGGATATTCCGGTGTAGTCATTGAGATCGGAGCCGGCATGGAAAAGGTGGAACGCATCGGCGACACCGGAATCCGTGCACAGGCAGGGGTGTCATTGAGTTCGCTGGCGGCATTTGCAGCCAGAGAGGGGCTCGCCGGATTGGAATTTGCCGGCGGAATCCCGGGAACGCTCGGAGGCGCCGTGACGATGAATGCGGGTGCCTATGGCGGTGAGATGAAGGATGTCATCGTAAGTGCGAAAGTCATGGACGAAGACGGCGGTGTAAAAGTGTTGTCCTGCGATGAATTGGAGCTTGGGTATCGTACAAGCATCGTCCAAAAGAAACAACTCATCGTGTTGGAAGCCGAATTTTCACTGCAACCGGGAGAGACCAAGGCAATTCAGAGCACGATGAAAGAACTGAATGCAAAACGTAGAGAAAAACAGCCGCTGGAATATCCGAGTGCCGGAAGTACGTTTAAGCGTCCGGAAGGATATTTTGCCGGAAAGCTGATAGAAGATGCCGGACTCCGCGGTTATCGTGTCGGGGATGCTCAGGTATCGGAAAAACATTGTGGATTTGTAGTAAACCGCGGAAAGGCGACATGTGCCGAGGTGCTTCAGTTGATCGAAGAGGTACAGAAAAAGGTCAAAGAGCAGTTTGGGGTACAGCTTGAGCCGGAAGTGCGGATCATACGATAGAACAGCAGTTTTTGAGAACTGCAGAAAAGGAGGGCAAAGATGAGATTTGTTATAGTGACAGGTATGAGTGGCGCAGGACGTTCTTCTGCCATGCGGATATTGGAAGATGATGGGTATTTCTGTGTAGATAATCTGCCGGTGTCTCTTTTGCCAACCTTTATGGAACTTACAAAAAATTCCAGTGAGCAGATTGAAAAAGTGGCGCTGGGGCTGGATATTCGTGTCGGAGCAGAAGCATTGCGGGAGACAGCAAGTGTACTCCGGTCGTTGAAAGCCAAAGGATATGAGTTTGAAATTTTGTTCTTTGAGGCAAGTACGCCGGTTCTTGTAAAACGATACAAGGAGACGAGAAGACTTCATCCTCTTGCCAAAGGAGGACGAATTGACTCCGGTATCGAGGCTGAGCGGGAACTTCTGATCGAATTAAAGAGCAGTGCGGATTATATCATTGATACAAGCACACTTTTGGTCCGGGATCTGAAGCAGGAGATTGAGCGGATTTTTGAAGAAGACCAAAGCTGCAATTTTTATCTGACTTTTGTTTCCTTTGGATTCAAATACGGCATTCCGACCGATGCCGATCTTGTCTTTGATGTGCGTTTCCTGCCGAATCCATTTTATATTGACGATCTGAAACCGCTTACCGGCAACGATAAGCCAGTGTTCGATTATGTGATGAACAGTGACACGGCGAAGTCATTTTTATGTAAATTAAAAGATATGCTTGATTTTTTAATTCCGAATTATATTACGGAGGGAAAGAATCAGCTTGTGATCGCCATCGGCTGTACGGGTGGAAAGCACCGATCCGTTACACTGACCAATGCGATTTACAGCGAATTTGAAAATTCGAATTATGGATGCAAGAAAGAACACCGAGATATTGAGAAGGACAGGTTAAGAAATTTATGTCGTTTTCCAGAAAAGTAAAAGAAGAGCTTGGCGGACAGATAAGCCGGGCGAGACATTGCCAGATTGCAGAGCTGGCGGCGCTTTTTTCCTGCTGTGGACATGTGGTTTCGCAGGACGAGCGAAACTTTTTCGTAAAATTTGCTACAGAAAACTTGACAGTTGCGAAAAAATATTCTATCTTAATTAAGAAGGCATTTCATTTTGATATCGAGATGTCGGTGAGGGGTCACCAATATCTGATCTACATATTAAATCCGGAGGACGCGTTCGTTTTTCTACAGGCTCTGAAGATTCTGGAGGGAAAAGCACTCGTTCACGAACTGGTCATTCAGCGGAATTGCTGCAAGCGCGCATTTATCCGCGGCATTTTTCTGGCATGCGGTTCGGTGTCAGATCCGGAGAGGGGCTATCATCTTGAAATGGCGGTCGGAACGACGCGGAAAGCAGAAGAACTGGTTCAGATCTTAGCAGATTTTCACATTCCGGCGAAGGTAGTGGAACGCAAAAAAAACTATATTGTGTATATTAAAGAGGGCGCACTGATCGTAGATCTTCTTAATGTCATGGAAGCTCATGTGGCATTGATGGAATTTGAAAATGTCCGGATTTTGAAAGAAATGCGGAATTCTGTCAATCGTCAGGTGAACTGCGAGACGGCGAATATCAAAAAAACCGTCACGGCAGCGACCAGACAGATTGAAGACATACGCTATATAAAGGAAACAATTGGTTTTGGAACTCTTCCGAAGGGATTGGCAGAAATTGCCAGACTTCGGCTGGAGTATGCCGAAGTACCGCTAAAGGAACTCGGAGAAATGTTAGATCCCCCGATCGGAAAATCCGGTGTCAATCACCGGCTCCGTAAATTGAGCGGGATCGCGGAAGATTTAAGACAACGTCAATAAGACAGCCAGGAGGATAAAGTTAAAATGATAGTGAAAGACATCGAAGTTCAGGTATCGGATAATGGGGCACATTTAATTGCCATGTTGGTGCAGTTAGCCAGTCAGTTTAAGAGTAAGATCAATATTAAAAAACAGGACAAAATGGTAAATGCCAAGAGCATCATGGGGATGATGGCAATTGGTCTGACACCGGGACAGAATATCGAAGTGAATATCGAAGGTGAAGATGAGACGGCAGCAGCCGAAAGCATAGAAAATTATCTTCATGGAAGTAAATAGAGACGAAAACAGCCTCTTCCCCGATTGGAGAAGGGGCTATTACTATTATTGAGGAGAATGGAGGGAAAGCATGTCAAAGGTTCCATTTACACATTTACATGTTCATACGGAATACAGTCTGCTTGACGGTGCCAGTAAGATCGACGAACTTGTGGCACGGACAAAAGAATTGGGGATGGACAGCATCGCCATTACGGACCACGGTGTTATGTACGGCGTGGTGGACTTTTATCGTGCTGCCCTGAAAGCCGGAATCAAACCGATCATCGGCTGTGAAGTGTATGTGGCACCGGGTTCCCGTTTTGACCGCGAGATCGGACAGGGAGAGGACCGCTACAACCATCTGGTGCTTCTTGCCGAAAATGACAAGGGGTATCATAATTTGATGAAAATTGTCTCCCGCGGTTTTACCGAAGGATTTTACTATAAACCCCGCGTGGACTACGAAGTGTTGGAACGCTATCACGAGGGGATCATTGCGCTCAGCGCGTGTCTTGCCGGTGCGGTAGCGACAAGGCTTGTAAAGGGATTGTATGAAGAGGCAAAAGAAGAGGCACTCCGATTACAGGAAATATTTGGAAAAGGAAATTTCTTTTTGGAATTACAGGATCATGGATTGCAGCCACAGCAGATCGTCAATCAGGGACTTTTGCGTATGCACGATGAGACGGGCATTGACCTCGTGGCGACCAATGACCTTCATTATATTTATGACACCGACCAGGAAGCGCACGATATCCTTTTGTGCATTCAGACCGGGAAAAAAGTGACAGACGAAAACCGTATGCGGTATGACGGCGGACAGTATTATCTGAAATCGCCGGAAGAAATGGCAGAATTGTTCCCATATGCGCCGGAAGCCATCACCAATACACATAAGATCGCGGAACGCTGCAACGTAACGATTGAATTTGGACATTATAAACTGCCGCATTTTCAGGTGCCGGAAGGCTATACGTCGGAGAGTTATCTGCGGAAATTGTGTCAGGAGGGACTGGAGCGCAAATACCGTGACAGCGAGTACGATAAACAGATGCTTCAGGAACGTCTGGATTACGAACTGGATACGATCTCCAGCATGGGATTTGTCGATTATTTCCTGATTGTATGGGATTTTATTAAATATGCCAAAGACCATGGCATTCCGGTTGGCCCGGGGAGAGGTTCGGCAGCCGGAAGTATTGTGGCGTACACACTTCAGATCACGGATATTGTCGATCCGATCAAGTATAATCTGATCTTTGAGCGATTTTTGAATAAAGAGCGTGTTACGATGCCCGATATCGATATTGACTTTTGTGTCGAACGCCGGCAGGAAGTCATTGATTACGTAACGGAAAAATATGGAAAAGAAAAAGTGGTGCAGATCGTTACGTTTGGTACGATGGCGGCGCGCATGGTTATCCGCGATGTCGGACGTGTGCTGGATCTCCCATATGCGCTTGTGGATTCGGTCGCCAAAGCGGTGCCGATGGAACTTGGCATCACGATTCAAAAAGGTCTGGAGATGAATCCGGAACTGAAGAAAATGTATGAAATGGACGAGGATATCAAAAAACTTATTGATATGTCGATGCGTCTCGAGGGACTTCCGCGCCATACGTCAATTCATGCCGCGGGTGTCGTCATCAGTCCCGAGGAAGTGGATGAATTTGTACCGCTTTCCCGCGCGGCTGACGGTACGATCACGACGCAGTATACGATGGTAACGCTCGAAGAACTCGGCCTTTTGAAAATGGACTTTCTGGGACTGCGAAATCTTACGGTCATTAAAAATGCGACAGAGGGAAAATTGTCTTTACAGGACATCAACTACGACGATCCGAACGTTTACGAGATGATCTCTGCCGGAAAGACGGAGGGCGTTTTCCAGCTGGAGAGCGAGGGAATGAAAAACTTCATGAAGGAGCTAAAGCCGGAATGTCTCGAAGATATCATCGCCGGTATCTCCCTTTACCGCCCGGGGCCGATGGACTTTATCCCCAAATACATCGCCGGAAAAAATGACAGACACAATATTGTCTACGACTGTCCGCAGTTAGAACCAATCCTGAAAAACACCTACGGCTGTATCGTATATCAAGAGCAGGTTATGCAGATCGTGCGTGATCTCGCCGGTTACAGTTATGGACAAAGTGACAATGTGCGGCGTGCCATGTCAAAGAAAAAAGCCAAGGAAATGGAACGAAACCGCAACATCTTTATTTATGGTGATGAAAGCGAAAATATCGAAGGATGTATCAAACGCGGAATCCCGGAGGAGACGGCAAGCAAGATTTATGCAGACATGACAGATTTTGCCAAATACGCATTTAACAAATCGCATGCTGCCGCGTATGCTGTTGTATCCTATCAGACAGCATATCTGAAATATTACTATCCGAAGGAATTTATGGCAGCTCTTCTTACTTCGGTTATGGATAATACCGGAAAAATCACCGAATATACGATGAGCTGCCGACAGATGGGCATCGAGATTCTGCCACCGGACATCAATGAAGGAGAGGCGAATTTTACGCCGACCGAAAAGGGAATCCGTTATGGCCTGGCTGCGATCAAGAGTGTCGGCCGGCCGGTCATTGAGGAAATTGTGACAGAACGCCGTGCCGCCGGTCCGTATGCTTCGCTGAAGGATCTGTGCAGCCGTCTGTCCGGAAAATCGATGAATAAGCGTACATTGGAAAGTTTTATCAAGGCGGGGGCGCTTGACTGCCTCGAGGGAACGCGCAAGCAGAAAATGAGTGCTTATGCTTCGATTCTGGAAGGCATCAGCCACGAAAAGAAGGCGACGATGACAGGACAGTTGTCATTGTTTGATTTTGCCAGCGATGAGGACAAGGAAGAACTGGAAACTAAGTTCCCGGATGTCGGTGAATATGATAAAGAAATGATTCTTGTCTTTGAAAAAGAGGTGCTTGGCTTGTATATCAGTGGTCATCCGCTCGAGGACTATGTCGATGTGATGAAGCGAAATATTACGCGTCAGACGATTGATTTTGCAATCGCCGACGGAGAACGTGTACCGCGTGTCAAGGATAATGAGACGGCAGTAATCGGTGGAATTATTGAGAATAAAGTTGTTAAAACAACGAAAACAAACAATATGATGGCATTTATCACGATCGAAGATCTTCTCGGAACGGTGGAAGTGATCATCTTTCCACGTGATTACGAGAATTACCGCCCGCTTTTGGAAAATGACCGGAAGGTGTTTGTCAAAGGGCGTGTTACGGTGGAAGAGGACAAACCGGCGAAAATGATCTGTCAGAAGATTGTGCCATTTGACGAGGTTCCGAATCAGCTCTGGATCCAGTTTACGGACAAGCAGAGTTATCTTGCGGCGGAGCAGTCATTGTTTGATTCTTTGGCAAAATACGATGGTCAGGATAAGGTCATTGTCTATCTGTCCACAGAACGTGCAAAAAAGCAGCTTCCAAACAGTCGTATGACAAAAGTCTGTCCGGAATTGCTGGAGGAACTTTATAAAAAATTTACAAAAGAAAATGTCAAAGTAGTACAAATGAGTATTGAAAAAGTTTTGTAAATATCGTACAATGAAAGAGGATTGGAGGTAAACAGTAATGTCAGAAAAAGCAGTGAAAACGATAGGAGTATTGACAAGTGGTGGGGATGCACCTGGTATGAATGCAGCGATTCGTGCTGTCGTTCGATCGGGATTATCAAGTGGACTGAAAGTAAAAGGTATTCGCCGCGGCTATGCGGGCTTATTAGAAGAAGATATTGTAGATATGCATACAATGAGTGTATCTGATATTGTACAAAAAGGAGGAACCATCCTTTACACTTCCCGTTGCCCGGAGATGGTAACACCGGAAGGCCAGAAAAAGGCAGCAGATATCTGCCGTAAACATGGCATTGATGGTATCGTAGTTATTGGAGGAGACGGTTCTTTCCGCGGAGCGCAGAAACTTTCTGCCAACGGAATCAACACGATCGGTGTTCCGGGAACAATCGATCTTGACATCTCTTGTACAGAATATACGATTGGTTTTGACACCGCCTGCAACACGGCGATGGAAGCAATCGACAAAGTACGTGATACATCCGCATCCCACGAGCGATGCAGTATCATTGAAGTAATGGGACGTACTGCCGGTCATATCGCATTGTGGTGTGGTATCAGTAATGGTTCTGAATATATTACAATTCCGGAACGCTATGACAATGATGAGCAGAAGATTATCGAGAAAATCCGTGCAAAACGCCGTATCGGTAAAAAGCATCATATCATTGTAAATGCCGAGGGGGTTGGAAATTCTTACCAGATGGCAAAAGATATCGAGGAGGCAACCGGAATCGAAACACGTGCAACTGTTATCGGTCATATCCAGCGTGGTGGTAACCCATCCTGCCGTGACCGTGTCTATGCATCTTCCATGGGCGCGATGGCTGTTGATCTTTTGATCGCCGGCAAGACAAATCGTGTCGTAGCATATCGTTCCGGTAAATTCTGTGATTTTGATATCGAAGAAGCGCTGGCAATGACAAAAGACATTGATGAGCATCTTTACAGCTTGACGATGCGTCTGTCACGATGAGATAATACATTTAATCCTATGTTTATTTACAGGGTTCTTTTCGGAGAACCCTGTTTTTTGGTCTCTTTATCAAGAAGGGTAAAATTTTTGACACAAGCCGGATCAAAGGATTTATATAAAAATAGCATCCAATCGGATGCTATTTGTTTTTCGCCTTTTTAAATTTTACTCTTCTGAAGCAGTTTCTTCCGCAGCTGCGTCTTCTTCTGCCTCTTCGTCGTCGCTTTTCTCCGGCATATTTATGGTAACGTAATCTCTTTCGTCATTCGGTGTCTCCGGGAAGTCGTCAAAATCATCAGATTCATCGTCCTCCTCGTAAAGATCGTTATCGAAATCGTCGTCATCATAATCATCTACGTAGTCCTTCATCAGGATGTTTTTCAGAAAATACAAAGCGGCTCCGATGGTAGCAAGAGTAGCTGCTACTCCAAGGAGAAATTTAAAAAACTTTTTCATAATCACATCGTCCTTTCTGTCCGCATGCTTAGTGTGGCATTTACGGAAATATATATACATATTTTACGGGAAAACAATGAAAAAGTAAAGGGGTTTTTATACAAAAGTATGAAAAGAAATAAAAAAAATATATATTTTGTGAAAAATAATTGTTGTAATATGCAGGCAGATGTTGTATTATAATAGATATGTAAGGGGATTTGGTGATGTGAATACAAAATAAATACGATTTTTACATCGCTAAAAATTTCTAAATATATACAAATTGAATGGAGGATTCTGTTATGGCAGCAAAAGCAAATTACTCTAAAAAACCAGCAAATAAAAAAGTGGTTGAAGAGAAAAAGGATGTTGTAAAGACTGAGGTAAAACCAGTAGAAACAAAACAGGAGGCAGTAAAAGAGGCTGCACCTGCAGTAACGACAGCGGCACCAGCAGCCAAGACAACAAAGACAGCAGCAAAGAAAACAACCAAAGAAACTGCAAAGAAGACAACAGCGAAGAAATCGACAGCAAAGAAAACAGGTGCAAAACGTGGACCAAAACCAGCATCTGAGCGTACCATTGAAATGACAGTGCAGTTTGGTGAAAAAGAAGTTACATACACAGATATGGTAAACCGCATCAAAGAAATGTGGAAAGCACAGGGCAAACGTGAAGTATCCATGAAGAGCCTTGAGTTGTATGTAAAACCGGAAGAATCCAAAGTATATTATGTTATTAATTCTCAGGATAAGAAACCGGTTACCGGAGATATCGATTATTAATTTAAAATGCAGGACAGCCCATCGCAAAGGCGGTGGGTTGTTTTTAGGGGCATTATTGATAAATTTTATTGATTACATATTTAAAACGTGCTATAATATAGAAAAGTCGTACTGACATACGAAGGAAATCCTGAGTAGGAAGGCGGTATAGTTCGAAATACATATTCGTGGCACGAAGTGTTGACGGTCGGCTTTTGTCGATCTTTTTTATTGCTTTAAAGGATTGTTTAAGACAGTGAGAAGTGGAGGAACCCATAACGTTATGGACATTGACTGCAAGCACAAAATACGGAAAGGAGGGATTGCATGGAAAAACGTGTCGCCGTGATCGGAATCGTAGTAGAGAAAGAGGAATCCGCCGAAACCGTGAATGCCATACTGCATGAATATCGTGACGTGATTGTGGGAAGAATGGGGATTCCCTACCGGGAACGCGGATTGTCTGTGATCAGTGTGATCGTTGACGCACCCAATGCAACGATCAGCGCTATTTCAGGAAAACTTGGGATGACAGACGGAGTAACAAGCAAAGCGATTTATGCAACAAAATGAATTGGAGGAAAAGGAAACTATGTATAATCCAAAGTCGGGAAAAGCAACCGAATTTATCGATGATCAGGAGATATTGGAGTCTCTGGAATACGCACAAAAAAACAAAAATAATAAAGAAGTAATAGATGCAATATTAGAAAAGGCATCTGCTATGAAAGGCATTAGCCACAGGGAGGCAGCCGTATTATTAGAGTGTGAATTAGAAGAAGAAAACAAGAAAATAGAAAAATTGGCGAAAGAAATTAAACAGCGTTTTTATGGCAACCGAATCGTAATGTTTGCACCATTATATCTGTCAAATTACTGTGTCAATGGCTGCACCTATTGTCCATATCATCATTGTAATGAGCATATCCGCAGAAAAAAACTGACACAGGATGAAATCCGGGACGAAGTGATAGCCTTGCAGGATATGGGACATAAGAGACTTGCCATCGAGGCAGGAGAAGATCCGGTCAACAATCCGATCGAGTATATTTTGGACAGCATTAAGACCATTTACAGTATCAAGCATAAAAATGGTGCGATCCGCCGCGTCAATGTAAATATTGCTGCTACAACTGTAGAAAACTATCAGAAATTACATGATGCCGGTATCGGAACGTATATTTTGTTCCAGGAGACCTATAACAAAGAGAGTTATGAAAAACTGCATCCAACCGGTCCAAAACACAATTATGATTATCATACGGAAGCAATGGATCGTGCGATGGAGGGTGGTATCGACGACGTTGGACTTGGTGTATTGTTTGGCTTGGAAATGTATCGTTATGAACTTGTCGGGATCATTATGCATGCGGAGCATCTGGAAGCAAAATTTGGAGTTGGGCCGCATACCATCAGCGTACCGCGAATCTGTCCGGCAGATGATATTGATCCGAGAGAATTTACGAATGCAATTTCCGATGAAATTTTTGAAAAAATTGTTGCGGTTATCCGAATTGCCGTGCCATACACGGGTATGATCGTATCGACAAGAGAATCCCAGAAAACGCGTGAAAAAGTGCTCGGCCTCGGCATTTCACAGATCAGTGGAGGCTCCCGTACAAGTGTTGGCGGATATGTGGAGGAAGAAAAAGAAGAGGACAATTCCGCACAGTTTGATGTCAGCGACCGCAGAACTCTTGACGAAGTTGTCAATTGGCTTCTTGAACTGGGGTATATTCCAAGTTTCTGTACAGCATGTTACCGCGAAGGAAGAACCGGCGACCGCTTTATGAAACTGTTGAAATCCGGACAGATTGTCAACTGCTGCCAGCCAAATGCGCTGATGACATTAAAAGAGTATCTGGAGGATTATGCCAGCGATGACACCAAACAAAAAGGGGAAAAAGTTATCCAGAGAGAATTGGAAGTTATTACCAATCCGGTGGTAAAAGAAAAAGCAAGAGAATATATTGAAAATATTCACGAAGGCCAGAGAGATTTCCGGTTCTAAAATAAATGCATATGGTCTAATAATTGGCGAAACGGGATTTATCGTGAGATAACTCCCGTTTCTGTCAATTGCCAGACCATAAGTTTAGGCATTCAACGTCAAATGAACGGCAAATCCGCCGAATTCTCCTTTGATATAAACAAAAGTCATAAAACCGTCTTTGTCGTATTTCGCAGTCGACATATCAAATTCGATGCCGCGCAGACCAAGATGGTATACAGCACGTTCTACGGAATTACATCCGACAGCGATATGTCCGTGGGTTCCTGCTCCCGGTGCTTTCATTACTTCGATTTTTTTGCCGCAGAAATACGATACGTCGATATTTTTCTGAGGGAAACCAAACATGGTAGTGAAAGCGTCTGCAGTATCCGCAGCCTCGGCATCATCGGCACAATTGATACCGATGTGTTTGACTTTAAAGCCAAGCATATGGTTGACAGCTTCACGTGTAAGAGCAGCGATATTGGTAAATTTATCGGCTGCAAGAAGCGAGGTGTCTACCATCCAGCTTCCACCGCATGCGATAATACGGTCAAAGTCAAGGTATTCATTCAGGTTGGAAGAATTGATACCGCCGGTTGGCATAAATTTCATCTCCGTGTAAGGAGCAGCCATTGCTTTGATCAATTTCAGTCCGCCAATTGCCTCCGCCGGAAATACTTTAACGACATCCAGGCCAAGAGTAGCAGCTTTCTGTACGTCGCTTGGTGTCGCACAGCCCGGCATTACCGGGATTTTTTTATTGATACAATATTTTACTAATTTTTCATCCATTCCGGGACTGACGATAAATTTGGCACCGGCAGCTACAGCGCGGTCTACCTGCTCGGTTGTGATCACGGTGCCGGCTCCGATCACCATATCCGGATATTCTTCTGACATGATCTTGATTGCTTCCTCAGCGCAATCGGTTCGAAATGTCACTTCCGCACAAGGAAGTCCGCCGGTACAAAGAGCTTTGCCAAGCGGTCTGGCATCCTCGGCATGCTTCAATGCAACTACGGGAACAATCCCGATCTTCGAAAGTGTAACTAATACATCGTTCATTGAAAAACCTCCTTTTCCCTCTAGTATAACCGATTTTGTAAACAGATGTCAATGGAGAAAAATTCGTTGCTATTTTCCCACCAAAAGAGTATACTAATAAAAGAGGTTGGTGGTAAAAATGTTTTCGGAAATTTATTATTCTAAAAAGACAGGAGAACCAGTGCAGGTCGTTGTAAAGTGCAGTATATTGCCGGATGAGATCCCGGGGATCTGTTTTCAGCAAATGAGTGGAGAATTTGCTTGCTATGTCTGGGATGTGGAACATTTCAAAGCAAATTATCAAAAAGAAAAAGTGCAGATAAAAGAAGAGACAGAGCCGAAGCCCAAGGAAGAAATTTCGGATCTGGTTCGTTTTCTCGATGCGGATACTTACCGCGAAAAAATGAAAATATTGGAAAGTATGAAAGACGACTTAAATGAGCATATTTTAAATAATATGGCAGTGAGTCTGGATCTTTCCCTGGAAGATGGTGTGGACGGATATTCCTTCCTGATGTCCGAACTTAAGATACGAAGCCGTTTTGAGGGCAAGCGAGGAGAGCGATTATGAATTACCGAATGCAGATACAATACGATGGTGCGCGGTACCGTGGCTGGCAGAGACAGGCGGCGACCGGCGATACGATCCAGGGAAAACTGGAAGCGATACTTACCAGACGGTTTGGAAGAAATATTGAAATTGACGGTGCAAGCCGTACGGACGCCGGGGTTCACGCATTGGCACAGATTGCCAATTTTCACGTAGCAGACGATGAGGCGGTGGAGCCGGAGGAACTTCAAAAATATATCAATCAATATTTGCCGGAAGACATCGCCGTTACCGGTGTAGTGGCGGCGGGTGAGCGGTTTCACAGCCGGCTTAATGCGACGGGAAAAACCTACGAATATCATTTGATCCCATATGGTACATACGATGTCTTTGCACGAAAATACGCGTGGCAGATGACGGAACCGCTTGACATCGAAGCCATGCGGGAAGCAGCGGGACATGTACTTGGAAGTCATGATTTCCGCGGTTTTTGTACCAAGGCAGCAAAGAAAAAATCGACCATCCGCACAATCCGGCTTTTGGAAATCTATGAGACAAAAAACGAAATTGTCATAGAGATTACCGGCAATGGATTTTTGTACAATATGGTGCGTATTCTCGTCGGAACTCTTGTGGAAGTCGGCATGGGGTTGCGAAAAGCGGATGAGATCCCGACGATTTTGGAGAAAAAAGAACGCCGGTATGCAGGCGAGACAGCGCCGGCATGCGGACTATTTTTAAAACAAATTTACTATGAATAAAAGGAAGCGGTCGTATGAGAGAAATGGAATTTAAAATGGAGCGGGAAGGCCTTGTCAAACCGGGTGAAAAAATCCGGGTGACAGAAGGTGTACTGCCGAGTGCGTATTATTATACTATCATACCGGCGGTTGCCATGTCGGGAAATATCGCATTTTCCGACCGGCTGAAAAACCGCGAAGGTGTGGTAAAAGATGTAGTTGAAAATGAAAAAGGCTATTATGTGATAGCCGAATTTGATGAATAAATGGAGGAATGAACATGGAACGCAAAAAAGCATGGAATGGATATGAAACAGAAGAATTGAAAAAAGTGGATGCGTTAAATCAGGAATACCGCACATTTTTGAATGAGGGAAAAACCGAGCGCGAATGTGTGAAACTGGCTGTGAAAATGGCAGAAGAGGCAGGATACCGCGATTTAAAAGAGGTTATTGCCAAAAAAGAGACATTGAAGGCAGGAGACAAAGTGTACGCTGTCGGCATGAAAAAAATGATCTCTCTTTTCCAGATCGGAAAGAAACCGTTGGAAGAAGGAATGGCAATCCTTGGCGCGCACATTGACTCCCCACGTTTGGATATTAAACAGAATCCGTTGTACGAAGAGGGCGGTTTTGCTTATCTTGACACCCATTATTATGGTGGAATCAAAAAATATCAATGGGTGACACTGCCGCTTGCCATCCACGGTGTGATCGCGAAAAAAGACGGAACGGTTGTCGATGTCAAAATCGGAGAGGATAAAGAGGATCCGGTATTTTGCGTGACAGACCTTTTGATTCATCTTTCTGCGGACCGCATGGAAAAGAAGGCAAATAAAGTGATCGAGGGAGAAGAACTGGATCTGTTATTTGGAAGCAAGCCACTTAAAGGCAAAGAAAAAGAAGCGGTAAAAGAAAGTGTTCTTGCACTTTTAAAAGAAAAATATGACATGGAAGAAGAAGACTTTTTGTCGGCAGAATTGGAAATTGTGCCGGCAGGAGAAGCGCGTGAAGCCGGTATTGACACCAGCATGATCATGGGTTACGGACAGGACGACCGTGTCTGTGCATTTACGTCTCTGAAAGCAATGCTCGAGGTCGAAGGCACGGAATATACGACATGTTGTCTCCTTGTAGATAAGGAAGAAATTGGAAGCGTCGGAGCGACCGGAATGCAGTCGAAAACATTTGAAAATACGGTGGCTGAGATCCTTGCCTGCATGGGCGAATACAGTGATCTTGCCGTCCGCCGCTGCCTTGCCAATTCCAAAATGCTTTCTTCGGATGTAAGTGCCGCTTTTGATCCGACATTTAAGTCTGCGTATGAGCCGAAAAATGCTGCTTATTTTGGAAAAGGAATGGTATTTAACAAATTTACCGGTTCCCGTGGAAAATCCGGAAGTAACGATGCCAATGCCGAATATATCGCAGGCATCCGTCACATTCTGGACGAAAAAAATGTTGTGTATCAGACGGCAGAACTTGGAAAAGTAGATGTCGGTGGAGGCGGAACCATCGCCTATATCATGGCACTTTATGGCATGGAAGTGATTGACTGCGGGGTTGCCGTTCTCAATATGCATGCTCCTTGGGAAATCGTCAGCAAGGCAGATGTCTATGAGACGAAAAAAGGTTATATTGTATTTTTGGAAGATGCATTTTCAGTAAAATAAGATCTGTTGAAAATAGTTTTGCTTCGAGGCATGGATCATCGCGGTTCGTGTCTCGATTTTTTTGTCCGAAAAACGATATCTTGACAATAGCCGGCTTCCCTCGTATGATAGGCTTACAATCATAAAAGAAGGGGAAATGTATAGGATGATTCAAAGGGATAGTCTGACGGAAAACATGATATTACAGGGACGTTATGAAGTAAGAAAAGCCACACATACGACACAGGTAGAACGGGATTATGATGTATACGACCGAGAGGAAAAGAAAGAGTATCAGGTAAAGGAATTTTATCCGTCAAATTACTGCAGCAGGGGAGCAGACGGGCAAACAGTCATCGTGCGTGGAGCACGAAACCAATCTGTCTTTGAGCAGTCAAAGGAATGGTTTGCGCAGGCCTACCGACAGATTGCCGCCGGTACGAAAACAAAGGGATTCCCGAAAGCAGTGCGCCTGTTTTCGGAAAATAATACGATTTATGTCATTTTAGAAAAATCGGATGGCGGGAGGCTTTCTGAGCAGATTCGGCATGCCGGCGGAAAATTGTCTTATGCCGAAAGTGTGCCCATCCTGCGCGCAATTGTGGAAACCTTACTGCAAATGCAGCCACCGAAGGGGTATTTGCCTCAAATTTCCAAAGAAAGCATATTGCTCTTAAAAAAACAGAATAAAACAGAGGTCATATTTACGGACATTGTGCAGAAAGAAGATGTTATCTATTCTGTGGGGAGTCTCTGGGCTGAGATGCTGACAGGATTATGCCCTCAGACATCATCCCTGCGTGCCCCGTCAGAGTTGGGAGTGCAGCTGCCGGATGAAGCGGAGCGGATGATATTACGGTGCTTGGAAAAGAATACAGAAAACAGGGTGTCTTTGGAGGAACTTCTTTCGATTCTCCCGCGGGGAAGAAAGGAGAGGATCGTGCTTACGAAAAAACAAGTTTTATTAGCTGTCACTGCGCTGATCTTTGCGATAGCAGCATGGAAAAGTCTGCTTCCGAAAGAGAAAGAAGTTTTGGTCGCGGAAAAGCAATCCTTTTTGACAGAAACGGCAGATGTGGAAAGGGTTGTGTCGTCACCTGTATCGCCGGGAGCGATTCAAGTGGGTGTGGCAAGTGCGCCGGCGATAACGGAGGAGGCTGTAAGCAGGGTGGTTTTAGAAGAGGTCCCGATAAATACGCCGGAGCAAACACCCGGGAAGACGAAAAAGATAAAACAGAAACAAAATAAGAAGAACAAAAAGAAGAGTGGGGAAGAAAGGCAAAATAAGGTGGAGCAATCCATTGTAGCACCGAGTAAACCACATAAGCAGAAGTCGGATTTGTTTGATTTTTGGTAAAATAGGGGAAAATTATAAAGCTATAACAAAAAAGTTATTGAGGAAACGGGAATAACTACTGTACTTTATGGCAAAAACATGTTATTCTGGAAATGGAGAAAGGAGGTTGCTAGATGCAACACAAAAAACTTATGGGGATTGTAGCTTTGCTGACGTGTCTTACGTTAGTGGCGCCGACAGTGACGATTGAGGCAGCGACAACAATCTACAACAACCAGACTGGTACGCAGGATGGGTACAATTATGAATTGTGGAAAGATTATGGGACCACAAGCATGACCCTGAATGGAGGGGGAACCTTCAGCTGCCAGTGGAGCAACATTGGAAATGCGTTATTCCGTAAAGGAAAGAAATTCGACGCGACAAAGACGTATT
Organism: Roseburia sp. CAG:309; assembly: GCA_000434115.1. Lineage (GTDB taxonomy): Bacteria > Bacillota > Clostridia > Lachnospirales > Lachnospiraceae > Eubacterium_F. The sequence goes on from FR894009.1 coordinate 49,727, forward strand.
CGCAGCTTGGCAATATCACGATTGACTACGGCTGCAACTACCAGCCAAACGGAAACTCTTACCTCTGTGTATATGGCTGGTCAAAGAGTCCGCTTGTGGAATTCTACATCGTAGACAGCTGGGGAACCTGGCGTCCACCGGGAGGAACTTCCAAAGGACAGATTTACGTAGATGGCGGAACGTATGATGTGTACGAGACAACTCGTGTAAATCAGCCATCCATCGAAGGAAACACGACCTTCAAACAGTATTGGAGTGTACGTACAAGCAAACGTACGAGCGGAACGATTTCCGTGACAGAACATTTTAAAGCTTGGGCGAACAAAGGCATGAGCCTCGGAAAGATCTATGAAGCGGCTTTGAATATCGAAGGATATCAGAGCAGCGGAAGTGCCAATGTGTATAAGAATAATATGACCATCGGCGGAAGTTCCGGCGGATCGAGCAGTTCCGGAAACTCCGGCTCAGGCAGTTCGGGAAGCACAAGTTCAAGCACGAACAGGAAAGAGTGCGAAAGCATGACACTTGGAGGCAGTTATGCCGGAAGGATCAATTCTCCATTTAGTGGAGTAGCTCTTTATGCAAATGGGGATAATTGCAAATTTACCCAGTATTTTGCTTACGGCACACACAGTTTCTCTCTTCGCGGCTGTTCGAACAACGATAAAATGGCAAAAGTAGATTTGTACATCGGCGGTACAAAGAAAGGTACTTTTTACTATGGCGGAAGTTATCCTGCCGTATACACGATCAATAATGTAAGCCACGGAACAGGAAACCAGGAGATTAAACTGGTATGCTCCGAGGACAATGGTACATGGGATGCTTATGTAGACTATCTTACATGGCAATAAAGGGAATCAATGGGTGCCCTGTTATCGGGCTTCCCTCATAGAATAAACAACTCTGCCTGCGGCAAATAATCTACCGGCTGCGGGCAGAGTTTTTTGTATTACTGCTTTCATATCCGAAAGCACCTGAACATAGCTTTTCCAGTAGACAAAGTGTGTGAAAAATGTTATAATTTTTAAATATATGAAACAAGCAATGATCAGAAGGAGGAAATAACGTTGAATAAAGAACTCGTTATTGTGCTTGATTTTGGCGGCCAGTATAATCAGCTGATTGCCAGACGTGTCCGAGAGTGTCATGTATACTGCGAAGTGCATCCGTACACCCTTGGAATCGATAAGATCAAGGAAATGAACCCGAAAGGGATTATATTTACCGGTGGACCAAACAGTGTATATGCAGAAGAATCCCCACGTTATCAGAAAGAAATTTTTGAACTTGGTATCCCGATTCTCGGAATCTGCTATGGTTCCCAGTTGATGGCATATACGCTCGGTGGAACAGTGGAGACAGCACCTGTCAGCGAATACGGAAAGACAGAAGTCAAAGTGGACAAGTCGTCTCTTTTATTTGGCGATGTCGAAGAAAAGACAATCTGCTGGATGAGCCACACCGATTATATCGCAAAGGCACCGGAAGGCTTTACTATCAGTGCGACGACACCTGTATGCCCGGTAGCAGCAATGGAAATGCCTGAGAAAAAACTTTATGCAACGCAATTTCATCCCGAAGTTCTTCATACTCAGGAAGGTGTGAAGATGCTTTCCAATTTTGTATACAAAGTCTGCGGCTGCAGCGGCGACTGGAAAATGTCTTCTTTCGTAGAAGATACCATCCGTTCCATCCGTGAAAAGGTTGGCGACGGCAAAGTGCTCTGTGCTCTTTCCGGTGGGGTCGACTCTTCCGTGGCAGCAGTCCTTCTTTCAAAGGCAATCGGAAAACAGCTGACTTGCGTCTTTGTTGATCAGGGACTTCTGCGCAAAAATGAAGGAGACGAAGTCGAAGCTGTATTCGGCCCGGACGGTCCATACGACCTGAACTTTATCCGTGTCAACTGCCAGGAACGTTTCTATGAAAAACTTGCCGGTGTCAGTGAACCGGAAGCAAAACGTAAAATCATCGGCGAAGAGTTTATCCGAGTTTTCGAAGAGGAAGCAAAGAAAATCGGAGCTGTCGATTTCTTAGTACAGGGAACGATTTACCCGGACGTGATCGAATCCGGTCTCGGTAAATCCGCAGTCATCAAGTCCCACCACAATGTCGGTGGTCTCCCGGACTGCGTTGATTTCAAAGAAATCATCGAACCTCTCCGTCTCCTTTTCAAGGACGAAGTTCGTA
>FR894009.1:51935-52404 GCA_000434115.1 Roseburia sp. CAG:309
AAGCAGCCGCGAACTCGGCATCCCAGAATATCTGGTAAGCCGCCAGCCATTCCCGGGCCCGGGCCTTGGAATCCGTATCGTCGGCGAAGTAACGGCAGAAAAAGTCCGCATCGTTCAAGACGCCGACTACATCTACCGCGACGAGATCGCCAAAGCCGGCATCGAAGGCCTCGGCCAGTACTTCGCAGCCCTTACCAATATGCGCAGCGTCGGTGTTATGGGTGACGAACGTACCTACGACTACGCCGTAGCTCTCCGCGCCGTGAACACAACTGACTTCATGACCGCCGAGTGCTCCGAAATTCCATTCGAGGTACTCCAAAAGGTAATGAACCGAATCATAAACGAGGTGAAAGGGGTCAACCGCGTAATGTACGATCTGACCAGCAAGCCACCCGGAACGATAGAGTTTGAGTGACCTTGAAATGCTGGGAAGCCCCATTTTATGGGGCTTTTCGTTATATGGTGT
>FR894010.1:0-7481 GCA_000434115.1 Roseburia sp. CAG:309
TTTGGCATCGGTGTTTCACCGGTTCCACCTTCTGCTCCGGGATCTTTTCCCGGATGCTCCTCACCTCTTGGCTCTGTCGGTTGATGGGTCCGTTCGTAATCTTCTATCTCATCCAGCAGACGAAGTTTTAATGTATCACTTTCCAGCTTGATATTTTTCACCGCAGCAATCTCATTGGATGATTTTAACTTCTCTATCAATTCCTCAAAGCTTCGATTCACCTTATTTTTGAATTGATCCGCAAACACCTTATCTGCCAATACATCCCGTACGATCTTAAAATCAGCCTCTACAATCGGCTGCATTTCTTCTGCCTCTTCTTCCAGCAATTTAGCATAAACATCCATAAACTGTTGATTTAAGTCTGGCAGGTTTTGTATCTGGTTATACGGATTTCTACTCTTGACAATCTCTGTCATCTTGGCAACAACATCCAATACCTTCTGATCTCTGACATAGGTTTTGCTCTTGTCAAAAATTCCAAGATACTTCTGTGTCTTTTCAAAGATCTTTTTCTGTTCGCCCTTAAAGAAATCAAATACCGGTGTGGTATCCTCTGCATCATCTAACAGATCATCCCGCATTTCATCCACAGTCTTAAAAAACTCGACAGAATCTGTAATATTCATAACCACTTCCAGATTCTTCTTTGCTTTTTCCATCAGTGACTTCGACGGAAGATGCGGATTAATACGGTATTCTACCATAATATCATCAAAAAACTGCTTTTTATTCTTCGCAAAGTTCTTAAATGCTTTCATAAGTACATCATCATCTTCGCTGGATACACTGCCCCCAAAGTAATCCTTGATCACTTCTTTTGCCGAACGGATCTGACGATCTGTTGCACGCACACGGACATCTATCAACAACTTCTCCACATACTCCCGCTTCGTGATGTACTTTACCAATTCTTCATGGCTGTTTGACAGCAGTGACAGCGTCTGACTGTTAAGTACCATAGAGATTCGTCCTTGCTTAAACAGCATTGCTGCCAGCCACTGCACATCCTTCGGATCAAAACCGTATGGTACTGCTGCAAACTTATCTGTTAAGGCTTTCAGCGAAGTCTTGATGTGTCTCTGATTATTAAGGTCAATCACATTCAATACTTCCTCCAAAGCCAGCTTATTCGGTGTCGTATCTTCTACGCCAAGTGTAATCTGACCGCCATCATCTCGAAGGACATGTGCAATATCCGAAAGTTCCGGTGCCGTCTCCATGTAGGTCAACTTGTTATACTGCGTCTCGACCAGCTTACGCATGGCTTCATCAATTCTGGAGGATGTCTCCTTTGCATTGATCACTGCCTTATCTCCATTGACATAAATATCTGCATTCTTTAATGCTTCCTCAATATAGATCTTGATACGATCTTTTTTCTCCAGTCGTTCATCTTCTTTGGCACGACGGATACTCTCAAAGCTATCCTGTGCACCGGAAGCATTTTTGTTCAAATATTTATAAATCTGAATACTTCCACGGATCTCATCAAGGAATGTCGTATCATTTGGCAGTTTTATAATCACAGACTGCTCCGAAGCAGACAGCAGACGCAATGCTGCATCGGTATATTCACCGCCATATGGCGTGATTACGGTAAGCCCGATACCATTGGACTGATTTCCCTTATAAAAACGATCATCCACCTTTTGATTAAACGGGAACATGTAACGATTGCTGTATCGGAATTTCTTCTCTTTGTAGATCTCTTCGAAAATCACCATAGAAACCTCACCGATAATCTCTCCCATTTCAACTGTTTCATTATTGATCGCATTGTTGATTTCCTGCTCTTCATTAGTTAAGAAGATATAGATCTCGCCATTCTTCTGTACCAATGTTTCACCAATCAGTCGTTTTAATGATTGCTCGACCTTTTTACGCACTTCCACTCTCTCGTCATAGATGCCGGAGATCATCAATGTCGTAAGGTTGTCCACATTTGCTTTGATCTCTTTCACATATTTGATCATAAAAAGGACTTTCAGCAGTTCCACGTCAAACGCATCCAGTTTACTATTATCCTCTGCGTCTGAGATTACCTGACTATGCTGGTGGTCAATGAATTTATGCAGCGTATCATAGAAATAGCTGAACGGTACCAATACGCCTTCTTCCTGATTCATTACACGCATTGCCGACTCCTGAAAAAGTGCCAGCATGGATCTGGACTGATCAGACAAATGCTTTCCGCTGGCTCCGTGAGTACGTACTGCTGTCAGCACCTGACCAAGAAGGTTGAATTGATATGGAATAAACGGATAACACTCTGCAAAATCTGTTTTATCCGCATATAGCTTCTTATCTGCTGTATCTTTCGTAAAGGTGATCAGGTTCTTAATGATAGACTCATTTTTCTCATAAAGCAGGCGAAGCGTCTGTTTTGCAGTCTCATTCTTCTCTAAAATACGTCTACGGATAACCTCATCTACGTTCGATGCCGATAACGAAAGTCTGGTATCAAATCGTCCCTGAATCTTAGAAAAGTCATTCCCCTTTGTCTTTGTGATCGAGTCAATATCCTCCTGGCTGGTCACGATAACCCATGCTTTTCCACGGCAGGCAGTTCCGAGATCTTCTACGATTGTCTGGAGGTTCAGCATAAGCTGTGTATCATCTGCGATATACTGACCAATCTCATCAACAAGGAAGATCACATGATGATTCGGTCCCTTCTTTGCACAGTATTCCTGCACCAAAGAGACAAACTTCTCAATGCTAAGATCATAATTACCTTTCGCATTCTTGCACCAGTTTCGTGCCGCCTCCTCACTCATAAAATCCATCTCAACAAGCGTTTTAACCACTTTATCCTGAATCACGGCAAATGCCTGTCTCTTCTTCTCCCATGGGGCTCCGGCAATCTGTTCAAACTTTTCTTTGAACTCCTCAAATCTGCCCTCACCATCCAACTGGCGTTCAAACTCAGCAAGATAAGGAATGGAACCGCAATATCCCTGCATCTCATTGAACACTTTCATAAAAACTTCCACGATAGCCTCCTTGCCGGAGCCTACCTTTGCAGAACCTTTAGAATCAATGTTAAACAACATAACATCGGATGAGATTGTGCCGGAATTAGTCATCTTTGCAATCAGCATCGGATCCTCAATTTTTTTCCCGTCCGTAAAGTATTCGATTGCCCGCTTTCCCTCTACGACACTGTTTTTTAACAGATATGACAAAATCTTCAAGAAGTGGGATTTACCGCTTCCGAAGAAACCTGAGATCCACACACCCATCTTATCTGTGTATCCGTTAATGCCATTTTCATAATTCTCAAAAAAGTCACGGAAATGTTTTAATAACTCTTTCGTGACAACATACTCATCCAATTCCTGATAAATATTTTCTTCATCCGATTGACCAACCTTGATAACTCCCTTAATATCACGGTCAATCTGTTTCTCAAACATCTTCTTAATCTGCATATTCATCCATGCCTTTCTCTACACAAGCCGGAATGCTCTATAGTAATTACGTGAATCCATCGTTCCAAACAGCTTCAGATCTTGTCCACTATACTCACCCGGATAAAACATTACCACCGGGACACTGTCCAGAACCTGATGCAGGTTATTAAGAATATTGTGACTTGCTATTATCGGATGACACTTACCAACTCCCGTAAGAAATACCACACTGTTCGTCAAGTCCTGTTCCACAATCTTGCTGATGATCAAATTTCTCTCGTCTGTCTCATCCAGTCCCAATGTTTCCACCAAACTGTCTGCCATATCAAAGAAACCATTCTCTCTCTCCAGATCAAAAAACGCTTCCAGATATCCTTCCTCTTCCAGTACCTGAATCATCAAGTGAAACAGATCAATCTCTATGATTCGAAACCCTAAGCTGCTCTCATTGATCCGGTTCTTCAGATACTGTATATGATTTCTCACATGAAGTTCTTCTCTCGGATCATAATCGAATATATAATATCCGACTTCATTTCCTAGTCCTTTATTACTACGAAAGCTCTGATCCGATATTTTCTTCTCGATCTGATTCAGCCTTTCATCCAATGATAACTTTGCCATCAGCGCACTCCCTTCACTGCATTCAGGTATGCTTCTAATCCATTCCTTTTCAATAATTCCTCTGTTCTATAGTCAATATGTATCTGTCGTATCGTCCGAGGCTTTGCACTGTTTTCCAGTATGCCTGCCTCATACAACATACGGCAAAAACATTGTTTTAACTTCTTTACTGCTATATCGGTCCAGCCGGCAACTACTTCACTCTGCATTGCCTTATCCGCAAAAAATACATTTAAGTCGCGGTCTGTGATCTCCAACTCCCCAATTCGAAGCTTTTCATCATACACTTCGTGCATAAATTCAAAAAACAGCCGACTATCCATAAGAATTGCGATTAAGTTTAATACTTTGGCAGTCTCTACGTCACAAGTGGTAAATGCTCGAAGCACTACGTCCGGTAATGCAGATATTCTGCGGTAAGTACCATTCAATACTTCATATGCACGATATTCTGCTTTTACCTGATAGATATTTTCTTTCCAAGCTATTTTTCGGATATCAGCCTTGCTATACCCATCTAAGATAAAGTTTGCTGTCTTTCTGGACTCCTGCAGCCAAAACAATTTCGAGGTTAATCCTGCACTGTATTCCATGATCATTCACCTTCCTCATCTTTCACATAGTGAATAACATCCCCTGATCATTTACTGGTCACTTACCGGTCATCTCTATTCTTTCCTACTGGCAAAGTTTCTTCACGGTCGCATTGATCACTTTTCCGTCGGCTTTTCCTTTCAGATCCCCCATAACGGCTTTCATGATCTGTCCCATATTTTTTGTCGCTACGACATCGGCAAATTTTTCTGTGATGTAACTTTCCACTTCTTCCGCACTCATCATCTGCGGTGCAAATTCAGCGATGATATCATATCTTGCCTGATATTCTGCTTTCAGATCTTCGCGGCTGTCCGGACAGCTGTCAATCTGTTCTTTTACGGTCTTCATTTCCTTTAAAATCACGCGTCCTACGATCTCTTCGGAAATGTCATCGCGGCATCCTTCATCGATCGCTACTTTTTTCGCAGCGGATACTAAGGATGAAATCGCCTCTTTTCTCACTTTATCTTTTGCCTTCATTGCGGCAATCATTTGTTTTTGTAATTCTGCAAATTGCATGTTTCAAAACCTCCTATTTTTTCAATAATTTCCGTTCTCTTAAGAAGCGGAAAAATTCCCGGTATGCTTTATCGTAGATCCACCATCCAACCTGTCCGACGGCAAGAAGGATCCATTTTTGCGCTGATCCGGTAAAAGCTGCCTCCCGGATCAATATGTTTTCAAAAAATAAAACGGTCGGGATATATATTATATTAAACAAAATCCAGTTATAAATCAACTGTCTGCGCATCTTTTTTTTCGGATCTTTGATTTTATTTGCCTTTTGGAAAACAAATTCACTGAAAATTATGTAAATGCCGAATCCCAGATAAACAAAAAAATTGAACTTATCCGGATTTAAAAAGGCATCTAACAGCGTGCAGATCACACACTGCATCAATCCGGCGGGCAGTCCATAACGAAAGATAGCATATCCCACAAGATATGCCGCCAATGCTGTTAAAAACAGCGTATTTACCGTCACAAAACTTCCTGCTGCCAGAAGCAGAACAGAAAGTGCGGATAACATTCCCACTCCTGCTATTCTTTTTGTCTGCTCTACATGCATGCGCAAAGATCGCCTCCCATACATTCACACAATGTGTCGGCACACCAGAGATCACAGCAGAGATTTCCGGATCCACAGGAATCATATTCTCTGCCATAACTTCCATAACCACCATAGCTTCCGCCACCGCCATAACCGCCGCCAAACGGACTTCCAAATGGGCTTCCTCCATAGAATCCGCCGCCATTTTGCAGCTGCTGGTAATATTGACGGTACTGCATATTTCCCGGCTCCATATCCATCGCCTGTTTTGCCTGCTCGAGTGCCACATTGTTATTGCCAAGTCCCATATTTGCGATGGAACTATAATAATACCATGCCGCATTGTGATTCGATATTCCATTTAATACATTTAGCGCCTCATTATAACGGCGCGCCCGGATATAATTCATAGCAGCCATCATATGCTGCTCATCTTCACTGTAATTCTGTCTTCCCTGACCAGCACCAAATCCGCCAAAACCGCCAAATCCACCAAAGTCTCCATAACTTCCTGTCGCTTTTCCGGAACGCTCATCCACGATCCGATTGTAGGCTTCCTGAACCTGTTTGAATTTTTCAGCCGCCGCATTTGCTTCTGCTTCCGATTTTCCCGCGTAAGAATCCGGATGATATTTACGGCTCAGGTCACGATATGCTTTTTTAATCTCACGGTCACTGGCATCTCTTGCCACACCTAAAATCTGATATGGGTCATTCATTCTTTTTATCCTCCATCTTCTCTTCCTCTAACTGGATCTGTTTTTTCTGAAGTTCTATCTTTACACCTTCGTACAAAATATTCCGTAAGATCGTCACATCCTGTTCCAATGGCAATTTTTCAAATTCCACGATTGCTGCGCGCATCGTTCCTTCCAATATATCCAATACATTTTTGGGAAAATCCGTCCTTTCTTCCTGTTCAAAAAAAGGATTAAAACTTCCCTTTTTCCGATCTTTTTCAAGATCCATAAACGCATCCAGAAAATATATGTATTTTCCCAGGAAGAAGCCAAACCGGCGAAGCGTATTCTCAAAGGGATCTTTTTTATAACAAAACAATTCTGCCATCAAGGTACCAAATGGCCGGCTGACAGCATCCGGCTCTGTTACCTCTTGTTTTTCCAAATTGGCTAAATTTGTCAATTGTGTCTGTATGACCTCTGCCTTTTCCGGATATTTTTTCCGAACCTTCTCTGCCCTCCGGTGAAATGCCGTTTTTCCTGCCAGCCCGGAAACACTTTTTTCGTCCTCCCAGTCATCCAGAAAATGGTAATACGAAAGCAGAATGTTCATATCCGCCGCATATTCTGTAATTTCATTTCGGATCATCCATTGCTTTTTCGCCGGATGCACAAGACACCGTTTCTGCTTCGTTTCTTCCGATGGCTCATAAAGAGACGAAAGCAGAAGCACCAAAAATGTCATATCATACGTAAGGGTCATCTGCCCGGTTCTGCCATACTGCTCTTTCAGGCTCTGACAGAGACCGCAGTAAATGCCTTTGTATCTTGCAAATTCCCGAATCTTTAATTCCGGTTTATTGGTTATGACATAGCCAAACATAAAAGATCCTTTCTTTCGATGCTGAACTGCTTAACTATTCCGGAATAGCTAACTTCTGCGGATAAACTCAAATTTACATTTTGGACAGCGGATGGCAATCTTTCCACGTCCTTTCGGCACACGGATCATCTGATGGCATTTCGGACAGCGAAAAATCTTTTTCACGCCATCGCGTTCCTTTACTTTCAACTTCAAATAATTAAAATAATTTTTTACCCGGTTAAATACCG
>FR894010.1:7521-15349 GCA_000434115.1 Roseburia sp. CAG:309
CCTGCTGCCTCTTATAAATATTTTTCGAGAAAAAGCGGAAAAAATATACAAAAATAATTACATAAGAAAATAAATTTAAACCAATCCTTACCTGTGGCACGCGGATAAATAATCCGACAACCCAGATTACAAGATAAAGGACAAAACAAAACATGCTAAGCTGGTCGCTGCCATATCTTCCATACATCATTCTTTGAAATCGTTCACGTAATCTCATATTGTATCCTCCTGTTTTCTTTCTTAATAAAGAACCATTGTACACAATAGATATGAACAATCCGTGTCCTTGTTTTAAATAATTATTTACAAACTTGAAAATCCTTATGCGTTATTTTTACTTTTTCCTCTTATGTATTTTACTGTCTCATACACGGAGATCACGATCCAGATCACGATCAACGCCAGAAAAATCCAGTCTGCAATTCCTCGTTTTGGATGAAGCATCGTCAAACGAAGCACATCGATCAATATCATCACACCCGTGCATACCCAGCACGAAATTACGCCATTTTTCGGGTCTTTTACTGCATTTGTTGTAGCCATTCTATCGTCTCCTTACATTGTTATTTCGTAACTATCCAGGACACCCCGCCCACAGATTCGCATTTCAAACACTTCGTGTTATTTCATTGATATGCCAAAATGCTGATACGTCTTTTCTGTCACCACACGACCGCGCGGCGTGCGTGCGATAAAACCATTTTGTATCAGATACGGCTCGTACACATCTTCAATCGTTCCGCTGTCTTCGCCGATGCTTGCCGCCAGCGTATCCAGTCCCACGGGGCCGCCGGTAAACTGGTCGATCATTGTCATCAATATATTGCGGTCCGTGCTGTCTAACCCAAAGGTATCCACTTCCAGCAGATCCAAGGCAAAATTTGCGACTTCCAGCGTGATCTTTCCGTCGTATTTTACCTGGGCAAAATCACGCACACGCTTTAACAGGCGGTTGGCAAGACGTGGCGTTCCTCGGGAACGTCTGGCAATTTCGATGGCTCCCTGCTCGTCAATTTCCACCTGAAATACCTTTGCTGAACGTTTTACAATTTCTGTTAATTCGCTTACCGTATAAAATTCGAGGCGGTGTACTACACCAAAACGGTCGCGGAGCGGTGCCGTCAGCATACCGGCACGGGTCGTCGCCCCCACCAGTGTAAATTTCGGCAGATCCAGACGGATACTTCGTGCGGAGGCACCTTTTCCGATGACGATATCAATCGCATAATCTTCCATCGCCGGATATAACACTTCTTCTACCTGACGGTTCAGGCGGTGGATTTCATCGACAAAAAGCAGATCCCCCTCCTGCAGGTTATTGAGGATTGATGCCAGTTCGCCCGGCTTTTCAATCGCCGGTCCGGACGTAATCTTCAGATTCACATCCATTTCATTGGCAATAATCCCGGCAAGCGTCGTCTTTCCCAGTCCGGGAGGCCCGTACAAAAGCACATGGTCAAGCGATTCACCACGTGCTTTCGCCGCTTCAATATAAATTTTTAATTTTTCCTTCGCTTTCGTCTGTCCGATATAATCGCTCAGCAGTTTCGGGCGAAGGCTGTTTTCCGTACGGTTTTCTTCTTCAAATAATTCCGTTGAAATCACTCGTTTTTCCATAGCCTGCTCCCTTTATAAATATTTTAAACTTGCCTTCAAAATATCTTCGGTTGTCATTTCTTCTGTCAATGTAACTTTCTTTACGGCTTTCACCGCTTCGGTACTGCTGTAGCCAAGTGCCACAAGCGCCTGGATCGCATCGTTGGCACGATATCCCACATCTCCGGCACCGGCTGCTGCCTCTGCCGCATTCTGCTCTCCCTGCGTCAGCATCGTATCCACAGCCTCTTCAAAGTCTACCTTATCTTTCAATTCAAGAATCAGTTTGCTTGCTGTCTTTTCCCCGATTCCCGGTGCCTTTGAGATACTTTTGGCGTCGTCCGACAAAATAGCAAACCGAAGAGCATCCGTATCCATAATGGATAAAATCCCCAATGCTCCTTTGGGACCGATTCCATTCACTGTAATGAGGAGTTGAAACATTTCCCTCTCATCTTTCGTCATAAAACCGTATAACTGCATCGCATCTTCGCGTACATGCATATACGTATATATCTTCACTTCATTCCCAATTCTTGGAAGCTTTTGAATCACCGATGCCGGAACGAGAATCTCATATCCGATTCCCCGGTTTTCGACAACAATCTGCTGTTCTGCCACCGTATCCAGCTGTCCTTTGATAAAATGTATCACTTCGATTTCCTCCTATACCAGCGTCGAAAATACTTTCAAAAAGTGTTGCATGACCTGTCGTTTGATCGGGCGGTTTTTCCACTCTTCATACGTGATCTCACGGCTTACCCGGAATGTCTCATCAAAATCTTTCCGCACTTCCTGCAAAAATTCTTCATTATAGATCCATATTCCATTTTCATAATGAAGATAGAAACTGCGGTAGTCCATATTGATCGTTCCCACAACGGCACAATGCTCTTCCAGCACAACTTTTGAATGTACAAAACCCGGAGTATACTCGTAAATACGGATGCCGCATTTCAAAAGTTCGCCATAATAATATTCTGTCATCCATTTTACATGTTTTTTATCCGGAATATTCGGCGTAATAACACGCACATCCACACCGCGGCGCTTTGCCTCCACAAGACTTCTTGTCAATGTTTCCTCTAAGATCAGATACGGCGTCATGATATACAGCGTCTTTCCCGCATAATTGATCATCTGCTTATATACCGAACCGACAAAACTTGTCTCCCCCAAAGCCGGTCCGTCCCGCAGCACATGGCAGTACACGTCATTCTCCGGAAACTTCTTCAGCGGGCGGTAAATCTCCGGATCAATGTTCTTCTCCGAAGAACTGACAACCCACATCTCCAAAAAGGTTACGGTAAGTCCCCAAACCGCGTCTCCTTCGACACGGATTCCGGCATCCTTCCATACCCCAAAACGCTCGATCAGATTGGCGTATTCATCCGCCAGATTGAATCCACCGGTATAGCCGATATTTCCGTCAATCACGACAATTTTCTGATGATCGCGGAAGTTCATATACAGTTTACTTGCGTACTTGTGTATCGGATTAAAAACCTCAACCTCAAATCCTTCTTTTCGCAGATTGGCGGCAAAATCTTTTCCGGTGCGGAAAAGTGCTCCAAAGTCATCGTATAAAAATTTGACTTTCACGCCTTCGTGGATCTTGCGGAGTAAAATTTCATGAATCTGATCCCAGATCGCCCCTTCTGCCACGATAAAAAATTCGATAAAAATAAAATGTTCCGCCTGCTCCAGATCTTCAAAAAGGTCCTCAAACGCATCTTCTCCAAACGGATAATATCTTGCTTCATTGTTTTTAAACAACGGACTTCCCATCGCTGTCATATATTTGGACATACGGGAAGAAACCGGATGTTCCAGGGAAAATCTTTCCGACACTTCCGGATCCTGTACCAGCCGATTATCTGTCGCTTTCATCTGTTCGGCAATCGCTTTGTTTAATTTATTCTTCTTTCCAACCTTCCCCCACAGGTTAAACATGATCAACCCGGAAATTGGGAAAATCAGGATCACACACATCCATGAAAATTTGTAAGCATCATTGTGCTTGTCATTTGTCAATGCAATGATTGCAATCAGCGCACTGATTTCCAGCAAAATATAAAAAGATGTCGCATATCCTCTCAATATAAATGGAATTATGATAATAATTGCAAATTGAAAAAGCACCAGCGCTCCCACGATACAAGCCCGCAAAAAGCCACTAAAACTGCTCTGCATCCTGCCCTTTAACTTTTTTAAACGCTTTTTCGGATTATTTTGCCTATCCATATCGTTCTCCCTTTTTTACATTTGTTCGTAAGTTTTGCGATGTTCAAGCATAGATCTTTAAACATAGATTCTTAAACATCGTTAGATAGTAGTATAACACATTTTTGCCCTTTTCTACAAGCATTTAACTTGAAAAGTTATTTCTTCTACGTTATACTGTATTTGTTTGAAAAAAAACGATTGGAAGGAGTGGAACACCATGCAGAAAATTGACCAAACAAAAAACCTCACCCCCGGAGACGACCGGAGCCGGGCATGGAAAGCCCTTTGCCTGTATACCGGTGCCGCTCTGACTGATCTCGTGATCTTTGACATTGAAACCACTGGACTTTCTGCCAATGTCTCCTCTCTTTATCTGATCGGTGCTCTTTGGTACGATGCACAAGACAGGCAAATGAAAATGTGCCAGTGGTTTGCCGATGATTACATCAGCGAATGCGCAATACTGGAGACCTTTTCCTCTTTTGTATCCGGCTTTTCCACGATCGTACACTACAATGGCTCCGGATTTGACATCCCATATCTTGAGAAAAAATATCGGTTTCATCATTTGGAGAATCCGTTTGCTGCGATCCGGTCTTTTGACATTTACCGGGAAGTCCGGAAAGAAAAAGCTCTGTTTGACAGTTCTTCCCTCAAATTGTCGGTGGTCGAAAAACTCGTCGGCTTTTTACGGGCTGACAATTACAGCGGAAGAGAGTGCATTCAGATTTATTCCGAATTCATGCAGCAGAAAATATTCCGCAGTCCACAGGCAGAGAAGGAAAAAGAAAAACTTCTCCTCCACAATGCCGATGATCTGCGTGGAACACTGCTCAGTTCCCTGCTGCTCTATTATAAACTGCCGCTGCATTTTTCAGACAAAAATTGGAAGTCAGATACACTTTGCATTACATGCCAGACACAGGAAAATGTTCCGTTCCCCTGTGGACGGGAAACCGAAGATTTTATTTTATCTTTTGAAGAAAACAGGGCTTGTATCACCCTTTCCTGTACCGAGGGATGCTATTGTCATTTTTATGAAAATTACAAAGACTATTTTTATCTTCCGGAAGAAGATACCGCCATTCATAAAAGCGTCGGAATCTATGTGGAAAAGGAATTTCGCGAACCGGCAAAAGCTTCGAATTGCTACTTAAAAAAAGCCGGAAAATTTGTACGTTTTCCAGCTTCTTCCAGTGATTACCTGACCCGGCACGGCTTGACATTGTTCCGCGAAAGTTACCGCACCAAACCGGTCTTTGTCTTAAAAGACGAAATAGAAAAACAGGACTCCCTCTTTTGGGAAGAAGTCCTGCCGTATATTACATCTGTTTAATGTATTCTGCATAACCGAGTTTATCCAATTTTTCGGCTTTTGCAGTCACACCGTCTTTCATTTCTACTTTGTATTCTTTCAATTTCTTACGCAGTTCCATATCCGATACCGAAAGAATCTTAGCAGCAAGGATACCTGCATTGGCTGCGCCATCGATTGCCACGGTAGCAACCGGAATTCCGGATGGCATCTGTACGATGGAGTACAAACTGTCGACACCGCCAACCGATTTTGTATGGATCGGAATACCGATTACCGGCAGATCAAACAATGCGGCACACATTCCCGGAAGATGCGCTGCTCCGCCTGCTCCGGCGATGATTACTTCGATACCGCGCTCTTCTGCCTTTGTCGCATAATCAACAAACACATCCGGCATTCTGTGTGCAGAGATGATCGTCATCTCGTATTCAATTCCGAATTTTTCAAGCATCTGCGCTGCCTTCTGCATGATTGGCAGATCTGAGTCGCTTCCCATCAAGATTCCAACTTTTACCATTTTTCTTATCCTCCTTTATTTGTCATCCTGCATTCAGGATTCCTTACACATTTCATTCAATGCCTGCGTTCCCTCAAGCACAAATTGTCCCTGACGGATCAATTTGATCTTGCTTCCATCCGGACGGATCACATCGATGTCCCCGAGTTCATCATACGGGATTGTAATGTCGGTATGGCAGTTAAAATACGCCTTTGCCATATCCGTCTTGCGAAGCGCCGAGCATTCATTTTCCTTTGCCACGATCTCCTTGCCGTCCGGGTTGTGCAGCACGATGTCTTCACTCATCGAATAGCAGGTGTCACCGACCGCAAAATGCGGGCCTGTTTTTTCCGCAATCAGGATTGGAAGTTTGGCTTCAATGTCAAACTTTCGTCCCATCTCGTATGCCACGGTATTGGTTCCGATCGCAAATTCGCCCATCGGAAGGGTTTCGCGGTGATACAGTACATTTTCTTTGATATATTTTTTATTTTCCTCTTCTGTCTCATAATTCGAGCAGTTATAGGAATCAATCATGCCGTCTTTAAATACCATCTCCAGATTCTCATAGCGGAGCTGGTTCAGGTAAACTTTTGTCACATGCAGCACGCCATTGGTTCCGGCAAGTTTTGGTGAAGTAAACACTTCTCCTACCGGAATGTTTACATCTGCCAGACAATTTTCAAAATTGGTTTCCTTTTCCGGATTTCCGAGTTTGTGAAGGGCAACACGGATGTCCGTATGATTTTCCCCACGTCCGGTCACATGCACATATTCTCCCTGATCGAGTGCATCGATCAACGCCTGCTGGATTTTACAGAACTGATCCATATCCAGCGTATTTACGCGGATTGTCTCCGAAAATATCGTCTCAAACTGTGGACCGATCTCCGGGATTGGGAACGCAATGATTGTAAAACTTCGCTCCTCCGGCTTGATATAGCGGTTTTGGATCAACGCTGCATCCGTACGATACTGCACAGACAATTTCTGCTGGTCTTCCTTGTAAACTGGGGCTTCTTTTTTCGTCTGCGGCACAAATAATTTTTCGCCAAATACTTCCATTACCGCAGGTCCCGCAAAAACAGCCGCTTTCTCGCGGTATTTTTCAAATGCCTTCTCAAGATGAGCCAGCCGGTCTTTCACGATCGCATTGTTCAAGTACAATGCATTATCGTAACGGTGGTCGTATTCATACTGATTGTTTGCAGAAGTCGTAGATACTCCAAAATTGGCGGTATTTCCCCGGCGGTAAATGACCGGTTTTAATCCCATGTCCGCAAACTGGCGGATGGCTTCACGGATGATTCGTTCGAATCCGATATGATACCGGATATTGACGGTCTTTTTTACACTCAGGTCAATGCCTGCTGCTTCAAATCCCTTCCGGTAACCTTCGGTATACGTACGTGCCACCAGTTCAATGGTCTCCCGCGGCAGAGACTGTAAAAATCTGGATGTTTCTATTTCATTTTCCGTAATATAAGCACCATATTCATACAGATAATCCGGTGTCGAAAGATCACTTTCCATCACCAGTTTTGCAAGGCGGTCTCTTGATTCGTCCACCAGTTCAGCCACTTGTTTCTCTTCAAAATATTCATTATAATCATGAACATAATAATACATCGTCTCTTTGAGCCAGCGTTCATGATCTTCTTCTGTCATCAAAATCGTATAAACCTGCAGAAAGAGTTCCATCTTTAAAAGAAGAGCCTCTTCGTCATCATCAAACACATCGTCAATGGCTCCCCGAAAATGGCTTGCAAAATAACATAAAGAATCCCCCGCCACGCCAAACTGCTCTCTGGCGTACGTAGGATTGGTAAAATCAGTATCGTAATTTTCCGGGAAAAGATCGCGGTACATCGCTGTATTCTCTTCCTTTTTCTCTTCGAATGAAATTGTTATTCCCTTTTTTCTTCTTTCATAAACAGCAAAAACAAGCATAAAAAACCGAGCGATTTTTTGACAATATTGGGATTCTTTTTCATTTTCCGCAATGTCACGGATTCGCTCTCTTGCTAATTCATATCTTTCTTCCATCGATATCTCCCTGTCAAATTTTATGATAGAAATGAGCAGCACGGTAAGCCGAGTTCTGTCGTTGGATGATCATCTATCTGGTCCTGCTGTTACCAGCAGGCTCTAGCGACCTACCCGAAAGCACGACGGGCCGCCGTATCGCT
>FR894011.1 GCA_000434115.1 Roseburia sp. CAG:309
CAATCAATGACAAGTCTTACAGAACCATGGCGGAATGCCGTGGAAAATAGATTTCTTGGTGTTACTCCGGCACAACCACTTGCACAAATGAGTGCAAGTGTACAGAATCACATTTATGCGTCCTCTAGCGCAGGGCAGTTGTCACCTGCCACCTAAAATGGTATGATACCAGTTTGGGTGGCGAGGCATTGAGTAAAGACCAGGGCGCCCTGGGAACAGTGACAGAAAGATGGATAAGGTAAACTATACTTACGATGCCGAGGGACTGCGTACGAGTAAGACGGTGAACGGGGAGAAGACGGTCTTTGTCTGGGACGGGGATCAGCTTGTGATGTAACTGTCGGAGAGTGGAAAGGTACAGAAACGATATATCCGTGGCATTGGTCTTGTATATGCGGATAAGGGAAAGGACACCGAAAAACAGTATTATGTGACCGACCCACATGGAAATGTGGTGCAGCTCACGGATGAAAGTGGAGCGGTTACCAAGACATATGAGTATGATTCCTTTGGTAATGAGGTAGATTTAGACAGCAAAGATGAGAATCCGTTCCGTTATTGCGGGGAGTATTATGATAAGGAGACGGAGGAGATCTACCTTAGGGCGAGGTATTATCAACCGGAAGTGGGGAGATTTCTGACAAGGGATAGTTATACAGGGGAGGAAGATGAGCCACTGAGCCTGCATTTGTATACTTGTAATAAGAAATTTACTAATTCTATTT
>FR894012.1 GCA_000434115.1 Roseburia sp. CAG:309
GTACTAAATCTTGACATAGGACCAGATTCAGGCTATATTTTATATTTAAATAAGAATCACATTGAAAAGGAGATTTTTATGAAACGAACATTATTTTGTATACTTGCTTTAACGTGTTTTCTTTTATCTGCATGTGCGGATAGCACTAATACAGCTTCAAATACGTCATCCAGTGCCGCACCGGTTCTGCATAAAACCAAGTCCGGCATTACATATCAGGTGTTTGACAAACCGATTTCCGATAAAGTAAGCCTTGACTATACCGTTTTAGCGAAGGATCAGGATCCTTTGATCATAACGGTAACAATGATCGACGAATCGGATGAAAGTAAGGGGCTCGAATACCACGGTTATACCCTGCGTGAAAACGGCTGGGAAGATACTGCTCTTCCTTGGGGAAGCGCTTTTAATAAACAATTTCCGCAAGGTCCTTCTTTTATCAGTGGGGATTCAAATGGACTCATTTATATCAGCGTCGTGGACCCGCAGAAGGGGATCCGATTATTTCAGATGGGGAATTCCGAGGACTATAAAGAAATCGATCTTTCGGAGATAAATAAGGCGTATAAAGACTATGAACTTGTCGATATCCAATTTGTCACAGACGAAGAAATTGCAGTAGTATTGCAGGAATCTGCCGATGATGCAACGGATCCCACAGTGGCTTCGGATGTTGTATTATTTGATCTTGTCCGACAGAAAATAATCGACAAAGGGTCCGTAATCAGTAAATATGTTACGTTTGCTGAAGATGGCACGTATTATGCCATTTCCAGCTCCGGAGAATATATACAGCACCATACCATCCACGACAAAATGCCGGATCGTGTGATTCAGTGTCTCATCGATGGCGAGGGCTTGATTTCGGAGACGACCGCCGCACTCGGTCTGCAAATTGCAGATGATATTGGTTATATCGTAACAAGCAAAGGAATCTGCAGCGGAAAATTGAGCGACAAAATATGGAACACCCTTGTCCTGCCGGCAGAGGATCTGTATTACAACGAAAACGATAAACTGTTTCATGAAGCCCCATTTAATTCCATTTATGGATACGCGAAACTTCCCGGAGATAACGGGGATTTCATCGTCTCGACGCTGTTAAATTCCGAAAGCGTTGACTACCAATGGGTACGATATTCATTGTAAATAATTAAGCCTCTGCATACTCTCCTGTTCACCGGCATATACATATATCAACTTGCCTTATGCCGGTGAATGCTATGAAACGATATCTCGCTCTATTTCTTACCCTTTGTCTGATCTTGTGCAGCTGTGCTCCGGGTGGCAGCAATGGCTCAGTTTCTGACAAAAATCCCCATTTAAATACAAGTTTTCAAGAATATACCGATGCTCTGTTCCGAGAAAGTGTCTCAAGTGATGCGTTGTCACTCAATTATTCTCTCGCACACCCGGAAAATTATGGAATCTCAAAAACCGCCGGTGGATTTCCACCCCTCTCGGTATCCGAGACGGCACAGGCTTCTTCGGAATATGAAAATGCACTGGCAAAATTAGAAAGTTTTGACAGAGATTCTCTTTCCGAACCGGAAAAGATTTTATATGACAATTTGAAGTATACGTTGGAAATGAATCAAAAAGGGGAAGAATTTTTTCTATTTTCCCGTCCATTCTCCCCGGTTACCGGGCTTCAAGCGCAGCTTCCTGTTCTATTAGCCGAGTATTCTTTTGACTGTAAAGAAGATATTGAAAACTATTTTACACTGCTTCGCGGAATTCCTTCATATTTTGAATCGGTTCTCGTCTTTTACGATCATCAGGAAAAAGCCGGACTGCTGCCCTGCCGGAGTACGATGTCGCACATTTTGGAGCAGTGCCAGACATTTTTGTCAGACAAAGGCTGGAAACTTTTGCTCACGTCCTTTCGGAGCCGCATTGAAGCCTGTGATTTTATCGATCAGGAAGAAATGTTAAGCTACCGCAAAGAAAATAAATCCTTGATCAAAAAAGAGTTTGTCCATGCGTATGAAAATCTGGCGGCAGGTCTGAACAGCCGTCTGGATGCCTGTCCGGAAAATGGAGCTTTGTGCAGTTATCAAAACGGGGAAGACTATTACCGCTATTTATTTGCCGATGAGTCCGGATCTCCGCGTGGTCCCGAGGAATATTTAAAGCTATTAAAAACCCAGTTAAAGAAGTCAAAAGAAACCCTTCTTGCCTATGCAAAAAAAGATGCTTCGCTTTTTGCGAATCTGAATCTGTCGCCGGGAAAAGGTCTGACGCCGGAGCAGCAGTTAGAGCATCTGACAACTGCGATCAAGGATGATTTTCCGGAGATCAAAGAGGTAGGGTATAAGGTTTCCTACGTAGATCCGTCCTTGGAGGATTATCTGAGTCCTGCCTTTTATCTCACGCCACCGCTGGATGCCTACGATGAAAACGCCATCTACATCAATGGAAGTGACCGGTTTGCCGGATCCGATCTATATACTACACTTGCGCACGAGGGCTATCCGGGGCATCTGTATCAAAATGTATATGACCGCAGCCGGAACCACCCTCTTCTCTCCTATGCGCTCAATTTCAATGGCTATACAGAAGGCTGGGCAACCTATGCGGAAATCTACTCGTACAAATATCTCGGATATAAAAAGGACGAAATTGGAATATTGCGAAACAATATGATTGTTTCCCTCTGCCTTTATGGGATATGTGATATTGGGATTCATCTGCTTGGCTGGAGTTCGGAAGATGTGTATGCTTTTTTGCAGCAAAATGGTTCTTATGACCGTGAGACCTCGGATTCTCTCTATGAAAACATCATCGATGAACCGGGATCGTATCTTAAATACACGATTGGATATATGGAATTTGCAAGATTAAAAAAGACCGCCAAAAGCCATCAGGGAAACTCCTTTTCGGAAAAGGAGTTCCACCGATATGTGCTTTCTGCCGGTCCGAGTGCATTTTCTGTATTAGAAGATCATCTTACAGATCAATGAATGTCTAAGTCCGCTACAAATACAGGGAGACGTTTCTGAAATTCTTCGTAAAGCATCGTAGCTACTTCGCGCATCTGTGGGTGGGCATGAGAATCCACGCGCAGACGAAAGAAGTTTCTCCAGGAGCGGAGATTCATCGTTACGACAATTTCCGTTTTCAGAGAATTTGGAAGGACAGAACGAGCTTCCTGTGGGGTAGCACCCAGTTCAAGCATACGAAAATACGCTTTTTCTGCATTTTCCATCGCCTTTGTCCAGACTTCGTATTTGGCTTTGTCATTTTCTTTTGACAGATCGTATTGGAAGCCGCTCGCAAGGTCGATCACAGTGATCTGACTGTTAAATTTGTCACCGCTGTAGTTGCAGTAACGTGTACTTTCCTGACTGTAGCTTGCAATACGGTGACGCACGATCTCATGTGTCACACCGCGGTCACACACAAAACGAACGGTCACATTCTCATGTTCGATCACCGATTCATGTTGTCTGGTCAAAAGACCTCTGATAAATTTCTCCGCCGAATCTTCTGTGATCTTTCCTTCACTTTTATAGCAGACACGGCCGATACGTTCGATCTTTTTTACGATCTTTTCGTAATCTTCCATATCTATGATTTCTATACTCGGTTTGATTACCTGCATCTTTTCTTTCCTCTCTATTTTTTATAGTCGTATTCCAGCACGACAACGGACAATGGTGGAAGATAGCAGGTAAGTTCATACGCCGCTTCTTTTTTCTTCTTGACTGTCGTCACTTTCTTCGCCTTGATCGGCGATTCATTGAGGCGGCCCTGTCCGCCGTATTTTGGTGCATCGGAATTGATAATTTCTCGGAATGTACCGCCGCACGGTGCTTTTACCGTGTACTGTTCATGCGCCACCGGTGTAAAATTCAAAATAAACATCAGCTGTTTTTTTGTCATTTTTCCCCGGCGTACAAATGCTACCGTGCTTGTCTCTGCGCGCTCGCAGTCCATCCACTCAAATCCCATCACATCGCTGTCATTGAAATACAGCGCATCATTTTCAAGGTAAAGTTTGTTCATGTCTTTGATGAACGCATGGATTCCCTGATGTGGTTCCTGATCCAGTAAGAACCAATCCAGACTCCGCATCTCGCTCCATTCACGCTCCTGCGCGAATTCCTGTCCCATAAACAGAAGTTTTTTGCCCGGATGTCCATAGAAAAAGCCGAATGCCGCCTTCAACGCAGCATATTTATCTCCGGTCAATCCCGGCATTTTATTGAGCAGAGAGCATTTTCCATGTACTACTTCGTCGTGGGAAAGTACAAGAATGTACTTTTCACTCAGATAATAGGACAGGCTGAAACAGAGCTGACCATGATGAAACTGCTTAAAATATGGATCCAGTTTCATATATTCCAAAAAGTCATTCATCCATCCCATATTCCATTTATAGGAAAATCCAAGACCGTTGTCGTCTTCGACACGTTTTGTGACACCCGGCCACGCCGTCGATTCTTCCGCAATGATGTATGCATCCGGATGACGTTTTTCCATAATGCTGTTTAAGTGGCGCAAAAAGTCCATCGCTTCGTAATTTTCATTGCCGCCGTCTTTGTTTGGAAGCCAGTCGCCATCCTGTTTTCCATAATCAAGATAAAGCATCGAAGCCACGGCATCTACACGAAGTCCGTCGATATGGAACTTTTCAATCCAGAAAAGCGCATTGGCAACAAGGAAATTCTGCACTTCTTTTTTTCCATAATCGAAAATATACGTCCCCCAATCCGGATGTTCGCCACGACGGCGATCGCTGTGTTCATACACTGCCTGTCCATCGAAATTTCCGAGACAGTGAGCATCTTTCGGAAAATGAGCCGGAACCCAGTCAAGAATTACTTCAATGCCGCGTTTGTGCATCTCATCGACAAAATACATAAAGTCTTTTGGTGTTCCGTAACGGCTCGTCGGCGCATAATAACAGCCTACCTGATACCCCCATGAACCATCAAATGGATATTCTGCAATTCCCATCAATTCAATGTGGGTATATCCCATCTCAACGAGATAATCGCCCATCATTTCTGCCAGTTCACGGTACGAATAAAAGCCATTGTCATCGTCCTCGACACGCTTTTTCCACGAACCAAGATGTGCCTCATAAATATTCATCGGCGCACGCTCACGCACTTCTCTCGTCTTCGCATGATGTTTCTTTTCATAGTCGCTATCCTGCCACTCATAACCGGTAAGCGACGT
>FR894013.1:0-3553 GCA_000434115.1 Roseburia sp. CAG:309
CACTATAATCTATATTCTCATAGCCAAATCCGAACATATGATAAAACTCATCCCAGTATTCTTTGATATCACCGAGAGTCTCGATGGATTCCGAATCTACTTTGTCCCATACTTCGGAGATCTTGTCCTGTACTTCCGGACGCATCTCATAGTCGTCAAGACGGATTCTGCCTTCCTCATCGGTTTCCGGTCCGTTTGGCAGTTTTTCCATAAACAGGCGGTCCATCTGCTCGATACAGCCTTCATGCAGCCCTGCGTCTTTCATCACATGATAAAGCAGGGAGATGTAAAGCGGAACAATCGGAATCGCTGCGCTGGACTGCGTTACAAGTGCTTTGTTTACGGATATGTATGCTTTTAATCCAAGGCTTGCAAAGTCCTCATTCATCTTCACGGAAGTCTGATACAGATGCTTTTTCGCCTGTCCAATGCTTCCCTCTTTATAGATCGGATGCGTAACTTCCGGTCCGATGTAAGAATACGCAAGCGTTACAGCATTTTCTGCTATAACACCGGCATCGGCAAGTGCCTGAATCCAGTCATACCAGTCTTCGCCGCCCATAACCTGGATTGTCGCCTGAATTTCTTCTTCTGTGGCAACCGGAACGGTTACCTCTTTGATCTCATTCGTGCGAAGATCAATGGTTTTATTGGTAAATGGCTCACCGACGGTCTTCAGTACAGAAGAAACAGTCGTTCCATCCGGCAAGGTTCTGCGTGGTGCTGCCATACTGTAAACAATCATATCGACTTTTCCAAAATTTTCCTTAATGCAGGCAATGACATCTTCTTTCATTTCTTTTGAAAAACCGTCTCCGTTAAAGGATTTTGCATAATAGCCATCCTCTGCTGCAATCTTTTCAAAAGCCTGCGTATTGTAATAACCGGCGGTCGCGGTACGTTTGCCCTTGGCTTCACGCTCAAATGCCACACCGATCGTATCTGCTCCATATCCATACGTTACAGCGATACGGGATGCCAGACCGTAACCGGTGGAAGAACCGATCACTAATACTTTCTTAGGTCCTTCTACCTGCTTTTTTTGTTTTGTATACTCAATCTGTCTGCGCACGCTTTCCTCGCATCCTTTCGGATGAGCTGTCGTACATATAAATCCTTTTACCTTTGGCTCAACTACCATTTTAATCCTCCAATCTTTATCTCATGATTACATAAAATAATATCATAAAGAAGTGCAATACACTTCCTGCGATAACAAATAAATGAAAGATCGAATGCATATAACGCTTCGTCTTTCCGACGCCATACAATACGGCCCCGATCGTATACGCGATTCCACCGCTGACGAGGTATACCATTCCGCCAAAACCAAGCAGTTCCATCGTCGGTTTGATAAACAAAATGATACACCATCCCATGCCAAGATAACAGATCATCGCCATTTTCTTATATTTTTCAAGGTCAATTGCGGTAAATGTCGCCGCACCAAGACAGCACGCCCACACGATACCAAAGATCACAAAAGCGATGACCGGATGATTGACACGGATGCCCGCCAGCGTGATCGCAGTATAAGTACCTGCGATCAAAAAATAGATCGTGCAGTGGTCAATGACCTGAAACACTTTTTTTGCCCTTTCGGCTGTCAGTCCATGATAAATGCTTGACATCGCATACAAAGCAACCATTGTACCGCCGTAAACTGCCGATGCCACGACAGCCCATGGATCACCTTTTAAGGCAGAAAATATGACACAAAGTACCAAAGCGGCGATTGCCAGCGCACCTCCGACGATATGGGAAACCATATTAAAAATTTCCTCGCCTCTCGTATAATCCGGAAGTGTTCGATCTTTTAATTTTGTTCTCTTTTTCTTTTCCATCTTCTTACCCTCCGTGTCTGCATATTAGATTCCCATTGCATTACATAGTCCCATGGATAACACAAGGCTCATGCCGATCAATACTACATTTTTGCATTTTGCCTTTTTGAGTAAAAAAAGATTCAAACCATAAATGGCAAAGATCATGATCAGTATGGTAAACCATGGATATTCTTTATTTTGCGCCAATGTCATACTGGATTGAATCAATCCTGACATGACGGTCAATAAAAGTCCTGATACGATCACTTTAATGGATTTCTTTATATTAATAAACACCTCAATATTTTCCAAATATTCATAAAGGTGATAAACCACATCAAATACGACCGCAGAAGCCATCACACTCATCGCAAATCCGGCAAGTGCCATCCACATGCCGCCTGCTGTCGTGCCTGCCAGTCCATATCCATAAGAATAGCCGATTCCCGACAACGTCTTACATAAGATGGATCCCGGCAGAATGTTTACAATAAGTATCAGATAATTATAAAAGGAGTTTTCACTGATATAATCCGGCACAAACAGCCCATCCGCAATTGTCAGATAGGCATCGCCGCCTCCAAATGAAATCAGGGAAGACGCAATTCCTTTTACAAAAAACGGTAAACATTGCTCAGCAAAATAAAACATCGCCGGCAGACTGAGAAGAACCGCCGCAGCTATCCATACTGCACTTTCTATCACGAGCGGTTTCAGTACCTTTTTTCGTTTCTTTTTCTTTTTGACCGAACTTTTCTTAAAACTGTATACCGCCAGAACGATCATAACAACACGCACCGTCCACGTCACAATATCATTATCTATGATCTTCGCTTTTCCAACGCACAAAAGGTAAATGCCCGCCACGATACCGGCCGGTACCATCGTCTGCCATTGAAATTTACAATCTGTGACTAATATGGCAAAAAAAGCAATTGCCAGCATTTCAATCGTAGAAATACTAAATAACGGTGTCTTATCAATCTGAAAAATACGAAACAGATTGCGTCCGGCTGTCAGTATAAATACACCGACGCACACGCCAATTGCCTTTCCACGGTGCTTTTTTACCACACAGTCCTGAAAGGCATTGCGAATATATTCCGTTAAAAGGCACATGATAAAGGCGGTGATCCCAATCGATGCATACTGAATCTGGGTCAGCACTTTCGGATTCAATCCGTCCATGCCTGCCATCAGAAGTACCGTCATCAGGGCGCCGGGAAATGCCATCGCGATCGCCGCAAGGATCATTCCTTTTTTCCCGGAAACCGCTTTTCCTACACCTACTGCGATTTCTACCGGAAGTGCTCCCGGAGTCAGCGCAGCCGCCACAATATCTTTTTCGTACTCTTCTCCCGTGATAAAACTCTTTTCTTCTACGACTTCCTGTTGAATCACTGGAATCAGTGCATTTCCGCCTCCAAACCCGATCAATCCGATCTTGTTCATGGAGACAAGCATTTGTACTAACTTCTTCACGTCTTTTCCTCATTTGACAAAAGATGAAACAGCGCTGCCTTGTAGATCAAAACAAGCCGTACATCTTTGTCGCAATATCGATTCTTCAAAAATTCTATTGTTTTATATCCATATACCAAAACCAGTATACTAAGAGCCACAAGCTTTATTTCCGGAAGAAGAGGCATACAGATCAGAAAAAGAACGGCCGCCGTAAATCCGGCGCTGATCACCCCAAACAAACGGCTGATCGTCACCGACAAGGG
>FR894013.1:3586-8718 GCA_000434115.1 Roseburia sp. CAG:309
AACAGATTCAGCAGCCGTCTGTCAAGATGTTCCTCATTGTTTTCTATTAAGACAAAATAGATATCACAAAAAATATCCATACATTCTTTTTCTTTTAATTTTGCACGATACTCTCTATAACGTTTTCTTCCAAACTCTTTCTGCATTAATCTGCCTAATACACTAACCAATTTTTTTCTCCTTCGGTTTCTGCCTTATCTCTATAGTATTCGGCAATACCTTGTTTGGTTATACGTAAAAGATCAGCAAAATTTATAAATTGTCGTTGATGTAAACGTGTCGCCTGCTTTCAAAACGCAGGATTCAAACGACGGAATATTGATGGAATTTGGAAAATACTGGGTTTCAAAGCAGACACCGTTTCTCTTCGTGTACTCTGCCCCTTCTTTTCCTTCTTCTTTTACAATAAAGTTTCCGGTTTACAGCTGCATTCCCGGAAGATCGGTATATACTTCCCTCGTTCTGCCACTTGTGCTTTCCGAAACTTCTGCCACTTTTTCAACGCCCTTTGTCTTCTTATCCAAAGCAAAGTTGTGGTCATATCCGCCGGCAAGGATCAATGGTTCATAATCTGCTCCGATATCTTTGCTGATGGCTTTCTTGGTTCTGAAATCCATCGGTGTACCGGTTACATCGATAATCTTTCCGGTCGGAATCAAATCGTCTGTCGTCTCCGTAAATCCGTTTGCCTGAATCCAAACTTCGTGGTCTGTGATGTCGCCGCCATTGTGTCCTTTCAGGTTGAAATAAGAATGGTTCGTTACATTACACAAGGTATCTTTGTCGGATTTTGCTTTATAATCCAGTTTCAATTCATTGTCATCTGTCAATGTATAGGTTACGGAAATCTCCAGATTTCCCGGATATCCCTGTTCCATATCCGGACTTACACGGGAAAATGTCACACTGTTTTCTCCGGTTTCTGCCTGATACATTACCTTATTGTATCCCGGTGTACCACCGTGCAGATTGTTCTTTCCGTCATTTTTCTCCAATTCATATGTTGTACCATTCAATTCAAATTTGGCATCTCCGATGCGGTTTCCATGACGTCCGATAAAGGAACCAAAGAAACATCCATTGACTTCATACGCTGCTACATTGTCAAAGCCAAGGACAACATCGGCAAGTTTGCCGTCTTTGTCCGGTACAAACAACGATACCAGATTGGCACCATAATCAATAAACTGCGCTTTCATGCCATTTTTATTTTCCAAGGTATACATGGAAACTTCTTCTCCGGCACTTGTTTTTCCAAAATTTGTCTTTGCTACACTCATTCTTTTACCTCTTTTCTGATCTCAATACCTAATTCTTCCAGCTGCTTTTCATCTACAATATTTGGTGCATCTGTCAAAAGACAGGAAGCATCTTTTACTTTCGGGAAGGCGATCACTTCACGGATGCTGTCTTCTTTTGCCATCAGCATGACAAGACGATCCAAGCCATATGCCAGTCCTGCATGAGGTGGTACTCCGTACTTAAATGCGTTCAACAGGAAACCAAATTGCTCATGTGCCGCTTCTTTTGTAAACCCAAGGCACTCAAACATTTTTTCCTGAATGTCATTCTGATGAATACGGACAGATCCTCCACCGATCTCTGTACCATTTAATACAATATCATAGGCTTTTGCACGTACTTTGCCGGGCTCCGTATCGATCAGATCAAGATCTTCTTCCATCGGCATCGTAAACGGATGGTGCATTGCCTGATAACGTCCCAGTTCTTCGTTGTACTCAAGCAGAGGGAATTCCGTTACCCACAGGAAATTGTACACGTTCTTGTCAAGAAGATCCATTCTTCTCGCAAGTTCCAGACGAAGATTGCCGAGAACATCGTATACTACTTTATTTTTATCTGCGGCGAACAAAAGAAGGTCACCCGGCTCTCCTGCCATCGCTTTTACAAGGGCATTCAGTTCTTCCTCTGTCATAAATTTGGCAAACGAAGATTTGTAGGTGCCATCCTCATTGATGCAAAGATAAGCCAATCCTTTTGCGCCGTACTCTTTGGCAAAATCTACCAATGAATCAATCTTTTTACGTGGCATTGCGCCCTGTCCTTTGGCATTGATACCACGGACGGAACCGCCGTTTTCGATTGCGCCGGTGAACACACCGAAACCACAGCCTTTGACAACTTCTGTCACATCCTGAAGTTCCATGCCAAAACGGGTATCCGGCTTGTCCGAACCAAAACGGTCCATCGCTTCCTGCCATGTCATTCGCTGGATCGGGAGCTGTACGTCTACGCCAATCGTCTCTTTGAATAATTTCTTCAACAGTCTTTCATTGACATCGATAACATCGTCTACATCGACAAAAGAAAGTTCCATATCGATCTGTGTAAATTCCGGCTGCCGGTCGGCACGAAGATCCTCGTCACGGAAACATTTTACGATCTGGAAATATCTGTCATAACCGGAACACATGAGCAGCTGCTTAAACAACTGTGGTGACTGCGGTAGCGCATAGAAATTGCCCGGATGTACACGGCTTGGTACCAGATAATCTCTTGCGCCTTCCGGTGTACTCTTTGTAAGCATCGGTGTCTCGATCTCCAAGAATCCCTCTTCTGCCAAAAATTGTCTGGTAAGTGTCGCCACTTTGCTTCGCATGATCAGATTTCTCTGAAGATCCGGACGACGCAGGTCGAGGAAACGGTAACGAAGACGAAGTTCGTCTTTTGTCTTACTGTTTTCTTCGATTGGGAAAGGCGGTGTCTCGGACTCTGACAAAATTCGAATGTCCTTTGCACGTACTTCGATCGCACCGGTTTTCAGGTTTTCGTTTACCGCACCGGAACGATTCTCTACGACACCGGTTACTGCGACAACAAATTCCGCACGAAGTTTCGTCGCTTTTTCAAATCCTTCGACTCCGGTATCGCTCTCTTCAAAGATCAACTGTATGATTCCAGAGCGGTCACGCAAATCTACAAAAATGATGCCGCCCTTATTTCTGCTTTTCTGTACCCAGCCCATCACTGTGACGGTCTGTCCAACATTTTCTGTCGTAAGCTCTGCGCATCGGCATGTGCGGCGCAGGCCTTTCATTGATTCTGCCATTTTTTTACATTCCTTTCTGATGTACAACTCTAATCTGCAAAAAATTCCCGGATCTCTTCGTATCCGTCTTTTGCCAATAATTCCTTCTGGAATTTCTTATTTTTCTTCATTACATTGATACTGACTTTGTATCCGTTTTTGCGCTCTTCATTTGCCTGAGAAATGACTTTCTTCATCAATTCCGGCGTCGCCTTTTTATCGATCAGGTATGCCTTTTTCTTTGAACTTGACGGTACTTTGAAATCACGCTCAAGAAGAAGCATGACAATACGCTCAAATCCGATGGAAAATCCACAGGCACACGTATCATTTCCGGTAAATTTACCGATCATTTCGTCGTAGCGTCCGCCGCCTCCGACCGATCCTCCAAATTCATCCATCGAGATCTCGAAAATCGGACCGGTATAATAACTCATACCGCGTACAAGCGTTGGATCAAAAGCAATCTTAAAGTCTGCGGATTTTGTTTCTTCCACAGTAGAAATGATGGTCTCCAGATCTTCTGCCGTACCTGCTTCCAGACAGTCGCCCAGTTTTTCTTTCAGATATTTTACACCGGCGATATCATTGGTCACGGTTTCAAACAATTCTTTGCACATATCGACGGATTTCTGCTCGTAACCGGCTTCGAGAAGTTCCGCGGTTACGCCGTCCATACCGATCTTGTCCATCTTATCCAGAATGATAAACACGGAATCGTATTCTGCTTCCGGGAATCCACAATATGCTGCCATTGCTTTCAAAATCTTACGGTTATTGATACGAATGGTGAAATTTGTAAAATCCAATTTGCCAAGCAGTGTCGTCGTTGCCAAGATCAATTCAATCTCCGCTAAGATTGACGGCTCTCCAAGGATATCAATATCACACTGCATAAACTGACGGAACCGCCCTCTCTGTGGACGATCAGCACGCCATACATTTCCCATCTGAAGGGCTTTAAACGGTGCGCTTAATTCATTTGCATGATTGGCATAATATCTAGACAGGGGAACGGTCAGATCATAGCGCAGTCCGCTGTCTACCAGATCGGCTTCGCATTCTGCCGTATCCAGTTTCAATTTTTCTCCTCGTTTCAAAATCTTGAAGATCAATTTTTCATTTTCGCCGCCCTGCTTGCTGCAAAGACTTTCGATATGCTCTACACAAGGAGTCTCAATCGACGAAAATCCAAAGGTTCCATAAGTTTCTTTGATGAGTCCGATCACATAATCACGGATCTCCATTTCCTTTGGCAAAATATCTTTCATACCCGTTACCGGTTTCTTCTTTAATGCCATCACGCATTACCTCCAACTTTCCTTTTTTCTTCTTATCATCTCGTCAATTCTACTAATGTAGTCATCAACGCTTTTTACATTTTCTACGCGCTCCATCCGGTTTTCCTCCGGGAATACGATCTTTGACGATCCTCCGCTGCCAAGCGCCAGAATGGATTGCAGTTCTTCCATGATAAATATGTTATACAGACTTTCTTTTCCGGGTTTTGCATAAGCCACATTTTCCTGATTGGTATTTCTCGTTGTATGTGCCTTATTTTTCTGGCGGTACATATAATACGGCTCATATCCGTGTGCCCGGCAGAACTGCTCTGCTTCTTTTTGCATCGGCTCGATGCAGGCATCTTCCTTACGCATCTCACCGCCCTGCTCCAACTGCTCTTTTCGCAGCCGGGATGCCCGTTTGATCACCAATGTGTGAACGGTGATACTGTCCGGTTTCAAGGCCTCGACTTCCCGCAGTGTCTCTTTAAAATCTTCCAGTGTTTCCTCCGGAAGTCCTGCGATCAGATCCATATTGATATTATCAAATCCCAATGTTCTCGCAAGCATAAATTTCTCACGTATTTCCTCTACCGTGTGCTTACGCCCCAAAAGTTCCAGCGTATGCTCTTTCATGCTCTGCGGATTGATGGAAATTCTTGTCACACCATGGGCTTTCATGCTCCGCAGTTTGCCCTCGGTAATGCTGTCCGGACGCCCTGCCTCGACGGTAAATTCTTTCGCCTGTTCCATCGGAAGATATTTTTCGGTCATCGCCATCAAGTGCTCAAACTGCTCTT
>FR894013.1:8732-18568 GCA_000434115.1 Roseburia sp. CAG:309
TGCTCTTCCGATAACGATGTCGGTGTGCCGCCTCCCACATACACACTGACCATCTGCTTGCCGGCCAGCCATTCTTTGCACTGCGTCATCTCTTTTTCCAAGGCATCCAAGTACGCATCCATCTTATCTCGATACCTCCCTGCCGGAAAAGAGGAAAAGGAACAATAGGCACAGATTGTCGGACAAAAGGGGATGCCGATGTACACATTCGCACACCTTTCATGCTGCATGCCCTGCGTCAGGGAAAATTCCTTTTTTGCAACATCCATCGCCAGTTTCACTTTGTCATCCCGGCAGAAATATTCTTCTTTTAAAATATCCCGGATCGCTGCCTCTTCTTGTCCCTGCATCATCAGCCGGAGCGGAATCTTCGCAGGCCGGATCCCGGTAAGAATCCCCCACGGAAGTTCTTTTCCCGACTGCGTTTTCAAATATTCATAAACTTCTTTTTTAATCTGGTTTTTCGAGTATGGATTCGGAAAAAGTTTTTCCCATTTTTTTCCATCCATCTGCCATTTTATCGAATAGCCGTCTTCCGTAGAAACTTCCGGATGCTCGACTACCCTGCACTCTTTTTCCGGATAAAATACCATCGCCAGAGCTTTCATATCATACGAAAACTCGGTTCCGGAAATGTCAACTTGTATCATGAGAATTTCCTCTCTTAAGCATAAGGATTATTCGCCTGTTCATAACCGATGCTGGTCGCCGGTCCATGTCCGGAAAACACTTTGGTTTCGCTTGGCAGGGTCAATACTTTTTCCCGTACCGACTGCATCAGTTCTTTTTCATTTCCGGTCGGCAGATCCGCTCTTCAGACGGATTCCATAAACAGCGTATCTCCACTGAAAAGCACTTTCTGCTCTTCCAGAAAATAACAGCAGCTTCCTTTTGTATGTCCCGGTGTGTGGATCACTTTCATCGCAATCCCGGCACTCTCAAACTGCTGTCCGTCGTGAAGCCATATGTCTGCTTCCAGTTCTTCCGGTCTTCCGGTCATTGCTGACACATTCATGCGGGCATCCGAAAGCAGTTCTTTCTCGACATCCAGCGCACAGATTTCGCATCGTATCGCATTTTTCAGATCTCTTACTCCCTGAATATGGTCAAAATGCCCATGGGTAAGCAAGATATGATCTAAGATCATTTTCTGATCGCGGATATAATTTGCGATCTTATCTCCGCTGTCGCCCGGATCTACCACAAAGCAATGTTCGGAATCCTTTTTATGCACAATATAACAGTTGGTTCCTACACTGCCCACGACGACAGATTCTATGATCAAACCATTGATTTCCATAATCTATCCTTTCTTTTTCCATCGATCAGCCGTTGGAACGTCTCTCGATGTCGATAACACTTTCTACATTTCGAAGTTTTTTTACTAATTTATTGAGCTGTTCCACGCCACGGGTCTCAAATCCGACCACGATCGTAGCTTTATCCTGCTTGGAAGTCCGGACATTCATGGACTTCACATCAATTTCATTCTCGGTAAAGATCTTTGACACATCAAACAATACACCACTTCGGTTGTACGAATAAATGACGATCTCGACCGGATAATAGTCTTCGTTCTTCTTCGCCTGCGCACTCCATTCTGCTTCGATCAGTCGATTTCTCTCTTCTACCGGCAGATGGATCATATTGACACAGTCGGTACGATGAATCGAGATTCCACGGCCTCTCGTAACAAATCCGACAATTTCGTCTCCCGGCACCGGATTACAACACCTTGAGAAACGAACGGCAAGATCATCCAGTCCCATAACGACGATTCCACTCTTTTTGCCGCCGCTCTTTGACGAAGAGGATTCGCCTCCTTCTTTTATACCTTTTGCCTCTTTGGCATTTTCGATTGCCTCTTTGACCTGCTCATCCGAGACAACACGTTTGTTCTTCTTCTCATATTCATAAATGAGTTTATTGATGACTTGTCCTTCCTTCAAGCCGCCATGGCCGATGGCAGCACAGACGGAATCCCAGTCTTTAAATCCATATTTACGTTTGCAGGCTTCGGTATATTCCGGTTTTACATATTTATACAGATCAATGCTTTTTGTTTTTGCATATTGCGCCAGAAGTTCCTTTCCCCGCACGATATTATCTTCTTTAAATTCGGTACGGAACCACTGATTGATCTTGTTTTTCGCCTGTGTACTCTTGACGATCAGCAGCCAGTCACGGCTTGGTCCCTTACTGTTCTGGGAGGTGATGATATCAATCTGGTCTCCGTTTTGAATCTGGTAATCCAGTTTCACGATATTTCCATTCACTCTGGCACCTACCATTTTATTCCCGACAGCAGTATGTATCGCATAGGCAAAATCGATCGGTGTCGACCCTGCCGGGAGGGTCTTTACATCTCCGTTTGGTGTAAAGCAGTATACACTATCTGAGAACAGATTCAGATCGCTTTTGATGACACTCAAAAATTCTTTATTGTCCGACATATCCCGCTGCCATTCCAAAATCTGACGCAGCCATGCCATCTTGGCCTCATCATTTTTAACCTTGGCCTCGCTTCCCTTTGTCTCCTTATATTTCCAATGTGCCGCAATACCGTATTCTGCTGTTTTATGCATCTCATATGTGCGAATCTGAATTTCAAATGGCTGTCCGTTTGGTCCGATCAATGTCGTATGCAATGACTGGTAATGATTTGGTTTCGGCATCGCAATATAATCTTTAAAACGTCCCGGAATCGGCTTATACATCTCGTGAATGATTCCAAGAGCCGTATAACACTGCTGCTCTGTATCTACAATAATTCGTATCGCAAACAAGTCATAAATTTGATCCAATGTCTTATTCTGATTTACCATTTTTCGGTAAATACTGAACAGATGCTTCACACGTCCATCGATTGTTGCCTTGATCTTGGCCTCATCGAGATGTTCTTTGACATCTTCCATGATATCCTTAACAAACGTTTCCTTCTGTACACGCAGATGATTAAATTTGTCATTCAATTCCTTGTAAGCTTCCGGCTCCAAATATTGTAAAGAAAGATCATCCAATTCTACCTTTACTTTGGAAATACCAAGACGATGTGCGATCGGCGCGTAAATGTCCATCGTCTCTCTGGCTTTTTCTTTCTGCTTTTCCGGTTTCATAAATTGCAGTGTACGCATATTATGAAGACGGTCCGCCAATTTTATAATGATAACACGGATATCTTTTGCCATCGCCAAAAACATTTTACGAAGATTTTCCGCCTGCACATCCAGTTTGTCCGCGGAATAGTTCAGCTGGGTCAATTTCGTAACACCATCGACCAAAAGCGCAATCTCCGCACTAAACATCTGAGTAATGTCTTCCACAGTATACGGTGTGTCCTCAATGACATCATGAAGAAGTCCGCCGACAATCGTCTCCTTGTCCATATCCAGCTGTGTCAAAATGATTGCCACACAGACCGGGTGAATCAGATATGGTTCCCCGGATTTTCTTTTTTGATCCTTATGTGCTTCTTTGGCAAGTTCATATGCTTTTCGTATAATCCCCATCTCATCCTGCCTGTTTTCCGCTGTCAACAGCTTTGTCAGCACCTCAAATAACACATCAGGATCTGTAAAATTAGGTGGGATGATGTCCTTCGACAGTTCTCCCGTATCAAATTTTTCAATTAAATCACTACGTTTATCCTGTTCCATATCTCATCCTGCCTTTCTCTTCTCTATCTGTTTTTGGGCGACCATAACATTATTATATAAAAAAATACGGCAAAATGCAACTGTGATTTCTTGTTCCCAATCTTAAACAGCAAAAAAGAGGGACACTTTGAAGCGGCCCTCTCTTTTCATTTTTAATACGACTTCCGCATTTTCTGTTCCAGCCGTATTTTATCTGCAATTAAAGCTACAAATTCGGAATTGGTTGGTTTTCCCTTGCCATTGCTGACAGTATATCCAAACAATTCATCAATCGTATCCACTTTCCCCCTTGTCCATGCCACCTCTATCGCATGACGAATCGCCCTTTCTACTCGGCTTGGTGTCGTCTTATGCTGTTTGGCAATTGATGGATACAAAATTTTTGTGATCGAATTCAACATCTCACTGTCATCTACAGACATCATAATCGCATCTCTTAAGTACTGATAGCCCTTTATGTGCGCAGGTACTCCAATCTCATGGATGATCTGTGTCACATCCATCTCCAGATTGTACCCCTTTTTGTCCGGTTCTCTTGACTGATAGTTCATGACAACCGGCAATGCCCCCGGTTTTAATTGCTGTATCTTCGCCTGAATCGTTTCCTTTTCAAATGGCTTTAATACGTAGTATGCAGCTCCGTATTGGAATGCGGTCTGCATCACATTTTCTTGAGTAACAGCTGTCACGACAATGAATTCCGGGCGTTTCTCAATTCCCGGTAATCCTCGGCATACTTTCTCCAAAACCAGAAGTCCGTCCATCTTTGGCATGATCAAATCCAAAAATACAACATCCGGTTTGGTTTCGCGAATCATTTCAATTGCTTCCACACCGTTTTCTGCCTGCCCGACAATCTCTACATCCGTATCTTCCGATAAACTGTCTTTGATCAGAGAAATTGTTCTGGCACTGTCGTCTACAATTAGAACCCTAAGCTTGTTCACTCTTTTTTTACCTCCCATATTAGTGTACAAAAGCAACGTATAAGTTTTTATTTACGCGCTTTGTTTGCATTATAAATGTTTTTTCCACATTTTGCAATACCAATATATGGAATTTTTCCATTTTTTTTATTTTCCTTTAACATTTTGTCTATATTTGTGACAATTTCCGTCAAATTTCGACAAAATCCTACATTTTCAAGCTCACTTAAACGGTCGGTAAATCATATATCCACCGCCATAATAACCATCCGGTCTTGCTCCCCAGGTTTCATACAAAACCGGGTCTCCATTGTTGTCATAATCCCCAACAACATATCCGGTAAACATCTCTACATGGTAGATTCCCAGATACCGTCCATTATCAGCACCCGTTTCAAACATCAGATCACCCGGATTGAGTTTCATTTTCTGGATATGATTGCGTGTATAGGACTTTGTAATCTTCTTTCCATGCGCTTTACACCATTTTGCAAGGTCAGCCGCCACCAGCGCATAATTTCCTCCAATCTTTTTCCCCATCTTGCAATAGGCTTTCCAAACAAGAGAACTACAGTCATAATACCCTTTCTGCATTCTCTTTGGCTGACTGTATTTCCATTTTGTTCCAATCATTTTCGCATAGCGGATCGTTTTTACTTTCTTCGCCGACACAACCGAAACCGCACATCCTACTTTGGCATCGCCAAATGTCGCCGTGATCACTGCATTTCCTTTTTTCTTACAGGAAACAAGACCATTTTTTGTAACCTTCGCCACTTTTGGATTCGAGGAACTCCAAACCGGCTTGTCCGATGTTCCTTTAATCTTTAACGAAACTTTCTTTCCCTTCGCCTGCACCATTCCCTGCTTCGAAATGGTAACATTCTGAATATTCACTTCCAGTTTGAATTCTTTTCCATTTATTGTAAAAGTCAATGTTGTCTTTCCTGCATTATAAAAGGTAAGTTTAATCTGGTTATTTTCCAAGACAGCATTTACACTAACACTGGCATTACTGGACTGAGCAGAAAAATTCACATTATCTTCCGATAACAGGATACCTGCCGGTACATTTTGCAAAGCCACAAACGTCTCGTAATAATTATTGCCCGAATAAATTCCCTTAATGGATGCCTTTTCAAGTGCCACATTGGTCATATCCACCATAACCGTAACGTCACAACGACCAGAAAAATACATATTATAAGTTCCATACGTTCCCTGAATGTAAACCGTTGCCTCTCCCGGGGCAAGTGCGGTAAAGGAGCCGTCCGCATTCACCTGAAGAACCTCACTGTTACTCGTGCTTATTGAAGTTACCTGAACCGCCGTAACGGCACTGCCATCCGTCGGATCTGTCAGTCCAGTCAGATCGTAGGTAAATGTTCCCTGCTTTCCAACGGTCATCGTCGTCTCCGCATAGTCATTGTTCTGAATGCGGTAAATCGTCTTCCCATCTGCCTGATCCTCCATCGTCATTGCCTGCACCGGAGTGCGGACAGACAGTACACAGAGGATTGCTGCCAGCCCCCATATTATTTTTTGCATCGTATTTTTCATCTATTTTCTCTCCATTTCGTTGTAATTTCTTATATCTTATCAGATTTTGTAAAAAATATCAAATTGTGTTGTTTTTTACAGGTGTACTTATCAGAAAAATAGGACTATCATTTCCTATTCGGGACCGCTTCCGCTTAGAAGAACACTCGTCTTTGTCTTTCAAGAAATTAATTACATCACCTACAGTATTAATGCTTTCCAAATCATCTGTAGGAATCTCAACATCATACTCTTCTTCAAGAGCCATGATCAATTCGTAAAGATCCAATGAATCTGCTCCCAAATCATCTTTGAAAGAAGATGCTTCTGTGATGCTGTCTGCATCAACGCTCAACTGATCTGCGATAAGTTCCTGCATTTTTTCTAACATGACTATTTCTCCTTTTTTCTCGCCCGCTTTATTTTCTACGGGGTAATATTAATTTCAATTTTTTACTCAATTACATGAGATATCAGTATTTTATCCTATCTTATGCAAATTGTCAAGTTTTCTCAGTACAATTTACTGCAATGAACGATTCCTGAACATTGCCACCATATGCAGTCCGGAATCATTTTATGTCATAACATAAGACCAACTGCCAGAATGACAAGCATCAGCACGGCGACACCAAAGTAAATGTAAGTATACAGCTTTTTCTCCGGGAAAAGCCGGATGCCGCTGATTACAAACAATACTGCAAGCAGAACGAGATCCACCGTATTGGTCGTAACGATCGGTATGATATCATTTAAGCCCATAAAGGCAAATATTATAATGACCGCGGATAAAATAATCTGCAAAAAGCAAAGAATTTTCTGCCAAAGTGCGGTTATCTGCATCCACTGATGCACCCGCTCTTTGATTTCCGTTTCCTTTTCATCCATAATACTCTGTTTCTCCAATCCAAATACTTTTTCCTGTTTAAGGACACTCTCACAAACATTCAACAAATAGTATTATAGCGGATTTACGTTAGGAATGAAATTACATCGCTAATAAACTTTTATAAAGAAAACGTAAAAATAAATAAAAAAATGTGAGACACCGTGCCTCACATCTTCTTTTTGGTAAGCTTCGAAAGGGACTTGAACCCTCGACCCCTTCATTACGAGTGAAGTGCTCTACCAACTGAGCTATCGAAGCAAAAACCATCAACGAATACTAGTATACATGGAAGAAGCACTTTTGTCAATTCTTTTTTAAACCATTTTTCTCATGGAAGCTCCAAACGCACTTTTGGAAAAATTACGCTTATAAAAAATGCGTGTCATACCCAGATTTATCACACAACCGGCAAAGATCAGGAACACAGCCGCGATAGCACAGCCCACAGGGGGAAGCATTTTCCAGTATTTTACAAAGCTGATCTGATCCTCAAAAATGCCCATGGCAACTCCGGCACAAAAGCAGATCATATAAATTCCCGCCATAGCCGCCCAGAAGAATTTGTATAAAAACACATTGCCTATTCCGAAAAAGCATACGATCACACCATATACCAGTACTACACGCAAATACACTATCGGCTGCTCTTCCCGTACACTGCCAAGAATCAGCAAAAACGTCAAATACAAAAGATACGATATCATCGTCCCGGCAAACATACTTTTTGTCGCCATTGTCGTCTGAATTTTTTTCCGCAGTACCGAACCCTTTACAAAACCGCTGATATCATTTACAAGCAGTATTTCCATCGGCATGATCCCGGCAACTGCAAAAAACAGCGGGCTCAAATCTTCTGCCACTTCCGGTCTGCCGCTCAGTGACAAAATTTTCCATGCAATTCCAAGACAGATAAACATCACACTCAAAACCCATTTTTTCTTACAGCAGCTCTGCTGCAATAACGTTTTAATCGCCTTCCATTCATTCTTCATTCAAAGCACCTCTTTCCCGCAGCACCATGTGCTGCATTGTTATCACATTGATTGCTATGATGACTGCCGCAGCGACGATTTTCGCCAGCGCCGTCAGTTCCCATGCCGCCATTTTTTCTGCCAGCATGACAACCAACCATGCAAGCCCCCATAAAGCAATCACCCAAACGATCAGATAGATTAGGAGTTCGTCGCAATATCTTGTCACATTGACAATCGCCAATGTCACTACATAAATCATTCCCACCGAAATACATACCACTCCGCTCGGATCCCGGT
Organism: Roseburia sp. CAG:309; assembly: GCA_000434115.1. Taxonomy (GTDB): domain Bacteria; phylum Bacillota; class Clostridia; order Lachnospirales; family Lachnospiraceae; genus Eubacterium_F. Next base: position 17,014 of record FR894013.1, read on the forward strand.
ACCACGCTATGATTTCCAAAACCGCCGCAACTATAAACCGCCGTATCAGATCCGCCAGAACAACCTGACGAAACATCGTTTCCCCCAGATAAGACGTTTTCAAAAAAATATACTTGTTATTTTCTTTGTTGCAAATTCCCGCAAACGCCATATAATCACCTATGCTCTCATACGTAATATAGAAGAAAACAATAATCCAGAACCACGACAAGTAAGCCGGTTCGGTAAAAAAACAGGTTAATATAAGAAGCACCACCGGAAATATCCCAATAAATATCAACCGGTATACAAACGACGTATATCCCCGGAAACTGCGTATGATATTACTCATATACATCCTCCTTTGCCACTTCGGATACAGATTTCATCAGTTCCACACACAATTTGGAAAGATCCGGAATCTCCTCTGCCACGTCAAATGTTCTTATCCGGTCCATTTTGTCCTTCTCACAAAGTCCCTCAAAACCATAAGAATTTTCCGTCATCGTCAAAAGACTGGCTTTTATCTGTCCGGCATCTTTTTTCTCGCCGCGGATCACGCGGTATTTTTCTTTCAATTCTTCTACAAAGCCCTGCGCAAGAATCTTTCCCTTTGCCATAATGATAACATAATCCGTAATACGTTCCATATCTGCGATATTATGTGTGGAAAAAAGAACGGTTCTCTCGCCCTCTTTTTCATTGAGATAATCGCAAAGCAGGGAACACAGTTTTTCGCGCATAACCGGATCCAGTGGGGATGCCGGTTCATCTAAAATAAGCATCTCCGTATCTCTGGCAAGCACCCCGGCAAGCATCAACTTCGTACGGTTTCCATCGGAAAGCTGCGACACTTTTTTATTCTCTATTCCATCTTCCGAACCGATTGCCAGTTCTTTACGATACCGCATATAGCTTTTTTCGTCAAACGTCTCAAATAACACTTTGCTGATCTGTCCGATCTGATTCAGCTTCCAGTGCGGGAGATAATATCCCTGTGTCCCGGTATATCCTATCTTTTCCTTAACTTCCGGCCCATTTTCCCGGTCTTTTTCATCGTATTTTCCAAAATATGTAACTTCTCCCTCGTGCTTTAACTGTAATCCAACCAGAATATCCAGTAACGTGGTCTTTCCCGCCCCGTTTTCGCCAACCAATGCCGTCGCATATCCCTTTGGCACCCGCAGTTCAGGGACATCCAATACAAATTTCTTATATTTCTTTCGAAGTTCTTTTCCTTCCAATGCACAACTAAATTCCATAATATCCTCCATTCTTTTACTCCTGCTCCTCCATCTTTATAAGCAGGTTTAGCATTTCTGTCAGTTCCTTTTCTGTCATTCCAGCTCTTTTCGCCGCCCGGATCGCCTCTTGCAGAGCTTCCTCCACTTTTCGCAAATGCTGCTCGCGAAGCATCTCACTGTCCTGGGCATTGACATAATACCCTTTCCCCTGAACCGCCGTCACAAGCCCCTGCTGCTCCAACAGTTCATATGCCTTCATCGTCGTGATCACGCTGATCTTCAGATCCTTCGCCAATCCTCGTATCGACGGCAGATATTCGCCCTGCGGGTAA
>FR894013.1:18589-31150 GCA_000434115.1 Roseburia sp. CAG:309
ATTCCCGCCAGAATAGCTGACTCAAACTGCTCCGCAATCTGCTTATATATGGGGACTCCGCTGTTTTGCAAAATCTTCATATGCGCCTCCTGTTATAACTGTTTATATGTTATATATACACTATGTACAGTAAAATGTCAATAGTTTTTTCAAAATTTGCTTAAAAAAATAATAAGCCCCTGCTTTTCCATTCGGGACCGCTTCCGCTTAGAAGAACACTCGTAGCGGTACATGAGGGCAAAACACGCCCTCTATGTACCGACGGTGTTCTAAATCCCTCATAGGAAAAGCAGGGGCTTATTTTTTCTATATAGTAAAACTTTAAAAACATATTATATAAATTTGTAGGGCTGATTAGTGATAGTACGGGGATAGGGTCTAATAATTGACAGGAACTTGTTTTATTTATAATCGCAGACGGTTTTTCACGCAAAACTATGTCTTGGAAGCAGAGAATGCGTATTTTTTCAAGAAGATGTTGACACACCGTGCAGAACTGTCTGAAGATATTTCAAAAAGAGCTGTCACACGAAGTTAAACGTGTGACAGCTCTTTTTGAAATATCAAGTTTTCTGCACGGCGTGTCGGATTAACTTCTTCGGGAAAAATGCCGCTTTCTCCTTCAAAGACATTCGTTTCTGCACAAAAAACCGTCTATGTTATTTCTCCTTCGCCAGCAATTCCATGATTTCATTGCTTCGCATAACAAATTCTGTCATTTCTTCCGGTTCAAGAGGTTTGTGGCTGATCATAGCAAGATCATACAGCTGTTTACAGAAAAGTTCTGTCTTGTCGCCGTCTTTGTGGCTTTCTACATATTGAACCAGTGGGTTTGCCACATTGAGGACAAGTGTCTCGCCGCCAAAATCGCCCATTGCGCCCATGCCGTTCATCGCATACATTTTCATCATATCCTGCATACGGCGGGTTTCTTCGGACATCGTGATCATCGAAGCAATCTTTTCATTTTTCATCTTCTCGACACGAACATCCAGTTTTTCTTTGCCAAGAGCCTTTTTGAAGATTTCCGTCAAAGCATCTTTCTTCTCCTTGATCTCTTCTTCGCTCATTTCTTCCACAAAATCTTCCGTTACCTGTGCATCGATACGCTGGAATTTGACATTATCGTCGCCCATCTCCAGAGAAGAGATAAATGGCTGGTCAATGTTGTGTGTCAATACAAAGGCATTTTTATTTTCCTCGCGGAACAGATTGATATACTGACTCTGCTGCTTTCTGTCTGTGACATAATAAATGACTGTTTTGGGCGGTTCCTGTGGTTCGGAATCTTTGTCTTCTTCACCCTTTTCAACCACTTCTGCTTCCGGAGCATCTACCGTCTCCAGATATTCTTTCATCGTCATATATTTGTCATCAAGATCTTTAAATAAGATATAATCTTTCATCTTACTCTTGAACTTCTCGTCTTTCAGGCAGCCATATTTGATAAACGGACTGATATCATCCCAGTATTTTTCGAAATTCTCACGGTCTGTCTTGCACATTCCGGTCAGCTTGTCTGCCACTTTCTTCGTGATATAATCTGCGATCTTAGCCACAAATCCATCGTTCTGCAACGCACTACGTGATACGTTCAACGGCAGATCCGGACAGTCAATAACACCTTTCAGAAGCATCAAAAATTCCGGAATCACTTCTTTAATATTGTCAGCGATAAACACCTGATTATTGTACAGTTTGATAACGCCCTCTGCGTTTTCGTATTCCAGATTTACTTTCGGGAAGTACAAAATACCTTTCAGGTTAAATGGATAGTCCATATTCAAATGAATCCAGAACAAAGGCTCTTTGTAATCTTGGAACACTTTGCGGTAGAATTCTTTATACTCTTCCTCCGTACATTCATTTGGATGCTTCGTCCAAAGAGGCTTCGTATCGCTGATGGAAACCGGCCGTTTCAAAATCTTCGTTTTCTTAACCGGTTCTTTCTTCTCCGCGTCTTCGCCCTCTTTTTCCTCTTTTGGCTCTTCCACGATTTCTTCGATAACCGTATCTTCTTCGGTCACTTCTTCACTTGGAATCGTCTCATACTGCGGTTCTGCATTTTCATTGGTAAGGAAAATCTCAACCGGCATAAAGGAACAATATTTATCCAGCACTTCACGTACGCGGTACTCATTGGAGAACTCATAGCTATCCTCATTCAAATGAAGAATGATCTCCGTTCCGACCGTGTCTTTGTCGCTGTCGCTCATCTCAAATTCGGTTCCGCACTCTGACTCCCAATGAATTGCCTGCTCGCCCTCCAGATAGGAACAAGTATTGATTTCCACGCGGTCAGCCACCATAAAGGCAGAATAAAAACCAAGTCCAAAATGTCCAATGATCTGGTCTTCACTCGATTTATCTTTGTATTTCTCAAGGAAATCCGTCGCTCCGGAAAATGCGATCTGGTTAATGTACTCTTTTACTTCATCTTCCGTCATACCAAGTCCATTGTCCACAAAACGGATCGTCTTGTCCTCCGCATTGACAAATACTTCCACTTTCTCTTTATAATCCTCCGGAAGGGATGTCTCCCCGATCATCTCCAGTTTTTTGAGTTTTGTAATGGCATCGCATCCATTGCTGACAAGTTCACGGATGAAAATGTCGTGATCCGAATACAACCATTTTTTAATAATCGGAAAAATATTATCAGAATTAATTGCTAAACTTCCTTGCTCTTTTTTCATTTCAAGTCACTCTCCTGTTATAAAATCTTGTAATAACTGAATCGTTACATTTACTATAGAAAGTATTGTAATACAGAAAAAATCAGATGTCAAGGATTTTTTAGCACTCGTTAAAGTTGAGTGCTAACAATTTCATGTTTTTTCAAAAATGCCCGGCAGTTTTCGTCCCAAAACGTCTCTGCATTGCGGTCCAGAGAAAATTCCGCCGGCGTATACGTAGACAGGCATGTCAGCGTTCCTGCTTCAAACTGAACCCGCAGCCCGCCGCAGTCTCCATTTGCACTATAATGAACAAACTGTATTTTCAAAAAATCCGGTGTCTGTTTGCCCTTGATCAGTTCAAAAACCACCGGGCGCAAAAGTTTCCACGGAATATATTCCAGTTCTTTATATTTTTCCGCATCTTCCGGCGAAAGCCAGTCATGCGACATCGTTCCTTTTATCGTTATCGGAACAATCGTGCGCATCTCCGCAACACTTACACAAAATTTGTCAAATGTTTCCTGAAGAAGCAATTGTGCCATAAACGGCTTTACCTCTTCAATCTGATACATTTTCATACGAATAACCTCTTTTTTGCATATTTTTTCTCAATTTGCCAATACTAATCGCGTGTCAATAAACACTTCATCAGGAAAGGAGAATACCATGAGAGCAAAAGAATCTACCTATCGTAATGTTGCACAAAACTGTAGTGCTTACTGCATTAAACACGACTGCAAATGTACAAACAAATCCGGAGACGAGGATGTTTCCTGTACTACCTGCAAGCATTTTTCCGATCAGGAATACTGCAAGCTGGATCTGTTTGACCCGATCGTTGCAGAGCACAACTTTTAAGCCTTTTCAGGTTTAACCGGATGCTTGTCCTGTCCGCGCATTTTGCTGCCGGCAGGACAGGTATCTACACATTCAAATACGGCGATACTTCTTGGCGCCATTTTATATTTCTTCTGCACAACATTTTCTTCATTTTCCCCACATTCCGTATCAACAATACATTTCCACTGCTTGTCCTTTTCGATGACAGGAAAGAAAAATGTGTGGCTTTCCCAGTGCAGGTTAAACATCATATAAACGGAATTTCCTTCATAGTATGTACCATAAAACAAAATCCCCAGATCTCTGCTGTAATAAGAAAAATCCGCTTCCCACGGCTCAATTCCATGCGCCGACACCGCCGGAGCACCGACTCCTTTTGTATCCATTCCTGTCATAACTTCCTGACGATGATACAAAATATGGCTTTTACGAAAAGTAATTAATTTCTGTACAAAATGAAAAAGTTCTTCATTTTTTTTCAATAAATTCCAGTTTAGCCACGTTGTGGCATTGTCCTGACAATACGCATTGTTATTTCCACGCTGTGTCTGTCCAAATTCATCCCCGGCAAGGAGCATTGGAGACGGTAGTCCGAGCAGAAGCATCACCAGTGCATTTTTTGTCTGTTTTTTCCGCATCTGAAGAACCGTTTTCTTACGGCTGGCACCTTCCTGACCGCAATTCCAGCTGTAATTATACTCGGTACCGTCCTGATTCTTTTCTCCATTTGCCTCATTATGTTTTACATCATAGGAAACCAGATCCCGAAGCGTAAATCCATTTTTCTGTGTGATATAATGAACTCTGGCACACGACTCATCGTCTTTGCAAAAAGCCTCATAAAATCCAGCCACCTGTCCCTCGTCACTTTTCAGGTAACGTCTGGCGATCGTCTGATATTCTTCATTAAAGACGGCAAAGGTTTTCTTTCCGGCTACTTTTTCCGGTGTTGCAAAACCTGCCCCCAGAATCTTTACCTGACGTAAAATCGGATCTTCGTGCAGCCATGTCTCCGAAACCACCGCCGTATTGATCAAGAATCCATCCACATGATACTCCGTCACATAATAGCGCAGGCAGCGAATCATAAACTGTGGGGAGCATTTGTCGAAATGCATATCTAAAAATACATTCATTCCCTTTTTATGCATCTTCTTGATCATCTCTTTGCACTCAAACACCGCATTGTCCGGATTCGACGCGTAAGATGCCTTTGGTGCGAAATAACACGCATCCCCCGAATATCCCCAGTAATTTATCTTGCCATTTTGTTTTTCCATTCTTTCATTGAAATCATATAATGGCAGAAAAATCACTGTGTTAATTCCTAATTTTTCCAGATATCCAAGTTTCTCACAAAATCCGGAAAAGGTTCCCGGTGCCTTCACTCCGGAACTATTATGTTTTGTAAATCCACGCAGATGACACTGATACAGGATCATATCCTCAAATGCGATCGTCTTCCGGTGTTCCCCGGACCAGTCAAATTCGGAAAAATCAAACTTTCCCCGCAGCCTGCCCTTATTTCCAAAACGGTTTCTTCCTTCGGATGCCCTCATATACGGATCCTGAAAAATCTGCTTTTCCGCTTCAAAAACATATTCACATCCCTGCAATTCCCCAACAATTCCCTCTCCGCAAAGACGCACTCCAAATAAATCCGGAGCCCCCGCCTCTTTTCTGGAAAACATTTTTATCCTCTTTAAAAGTTTTTGATCCCTATATAACAAAAGCCGGCATTCCTTGTGCTCTTTGCAAAAGAAAATCACTTCCACACTTGTCTTTTCTTCGGAAACCGTAACTCCTTCCGTCAACCCTTTCGCCGGTTTTATCTCAAACTGCTCTATCGCATTCTGTCTCATTCATCAAGCCATCCTTTACCATGTAATACTTCTATTATACATAACTATTATGAATCTAACAATATTATTTTTCAAAAACACTTGCAAAATCCCCATTTTTTAGTACAATAGGTAATTAGATAACGTTTTAAATGGAGGAAATTATGATTCAGGCAAATAATGTTACACTGCGCTTTGGAAAAAAGGCGCTCTTTGAAGAAGTAAATATAAAATTTACCGAAGGAAACTGCTACGGTATCATCGGTGCCAACGGTGCCGGAAAATCAACCTTTTTGAAGATTCTTTCCGGAGAACTGGAGCCGACTCAGGGCGATATCAGCATCACCCCGGGACAGCGTCTTTCCGTGCTGGAGCAGGATCACTTCAAATACGATGACTGTGTTGTCCTTGACACCGTTATCATGGGAAACCAGCGTCTTTATGACATCATGAAAGAAAAAGATGCCATTTACGCTAAAGAAGATTTTACTGAAGAAGACGGAATCCGTGCCAGCGAACTGGAAGGCGAATTTGCCACCATGAATGGCTGGGAAGCCGAATCGGATGCCGCTACTCTTTTGAACGGATTGAATATCGATACCGAACTTCACTATAAAAAAATGAGTGAACTTTCCGGAAGCGAAAAAGTCAAAGTGCTTTTGGCACGTGCCCTGTTTGGTAATCCGGATATTCTTCTTCTCGACGAGCCGACCAACCACCTGGATCTTGATGCGATCCGCTGGCTCGAAGAATTTTTGATCAATTTTGAAAATACGATCATTGTCGTTTCGCATGACCGTTACTTCTTAAATAAAGTATGTACACATACCGTTGACATTGACTATGCAAAAATGCAGCTTTATGCCGGAAACTACGATTTCTGGTATGAATCCAGCCAGTTGATGATCAAGCAGATGAAAGAAGCCAACAAAAAGAAGGAAGAAAAGATCAAAGAATTACAGGACTTTATCCAGCGATTCAGCGCCAATGCTTCCAAATCCAAGCAGGCGACTTCCCGAAAACGTGCTTTGGAAAAGATTGAACTTGATACGCTCCGTCCTTCCAGCCGTAAATACCCATACGTTGACTTCAAGCCAAACCGCGAGATTGGAAACGAGGTACTGACCGTAACCAACCTTTCCAAAACAATTGACGGCGAAAAAGTCCTTGACAATGTTTCGTTTACCGTCGGACACGACGACAAAATTGCATTTGTCGGTTCGTATGGCATCGCTGCGACAACATTGTTCCAGATTCTTGCCGGAGAAATGGAACCGGATGAAGGCGATTACAAATGGGGAATCACCACAAGTCAGGCATATTTTCCAAAAGATAATACGAAGGACTTTGACAGCACCGATACGATCGTAGACTGGCTGATGCCGTATTCCCCGGAAAAAGATGCGACATATGTACGTGGTTTTCTTGGCCGTATGCTCTTTTCCGGAGACGATGGTCTGAAAAAGGTAAATGTCCTTTCCGGAGGAGAAAAAGTCCGCGTCATGCTCTCTAAAATGATGATGTTAGGCGCCAACTCCCTCATTCTGGATGAACCGACCAACCACCTTGACATGGAGTCGATCACTTCCGTCAATAACGGATTGATCAAATTCCCGGGTGTTGTTTTATTTACGTCCCAGGACCACCAGTTCATTCAGACGATTGCCAACCGTATCATTGAACTTACACCAAATGGTATGATTGACAAAGTAACTACTTACGACGAATATCTTGACAGCGACGAAATGGCTCGCAAACGTCAGGCTTTGAGCTAAATTTTGAAATATTTGACAAAACATCCGTTATCCCCTATAATGGATTGTAATACTTTTTTATGAAATGGAGTGATTTTTTTTGGGGCCCAGTGACGCGAAAAATATAATTATACTTATTGTGTTGCTATTGCTGTCCGCATTTTTTTCTTCTGCGGAAACCTCGCTGACTACTGTCAGCAAATTGAAAATGCGTGCTTTGGCAGAAGACAAAAACAAAGCAGCGAAACGTGTATTGAAACTGATTGAGAAACCTTCTAAAATGTTGAGTACGGTTTTGATCTGTAACAATATCGTGAACCTGTCGGCTTCCTCGATCTCGACATCCTATACCTTTTCGGTATGTACACGTCTTGGTCTGGAAGACAACATGAGTTTGGCTGCCGGTATCGCAACAGGTGTTTTGACCTTATTGATCTTAATTTTTGGTGAGATCACACCAAAAAACATGGCTACACTAAACGCCGAAAAGATGGCTTTGTCCTATAGTGGTGTGATTTTGTTTTTAACAAATCTTCTCACACCGATCATTTTCCTGTTAGATCGGGTAACACGCTTTATCCTGTTTATTTTGCGAATTGATCCCGATGGGAAGGCATCGCAGATTACAGAAGACGAACTTCGTACTTTTGTTGATGTCAGCCACGAAGAAGGTATTCTGGAAAGCGAAGAACGCCAAATGATCACAAATATTGTAGATTTTGGTGATTCGATTGCAAAGGATGTCATGATCTCACGTCTCGACATCTGCATGGTAGAAGTCAACACTTCTTATGACGACCTTCTTTCGGAATTTACGGAACATAAATTTGCACGTATGCCGGTTTACGACGACACGATTGACAATATCGTAGGTATTATCAATCTGAAGGATTTTGTCTTCTATAACGGTGACAAAGAAAAGTTCAACCTTCGTGACTTGATCCGCGAAGCTCATATCACTTATGAATACAAAAACGTATCCGAGCTTTTCATGGAAATGCGCCGTGATTCGATTCCTATGACTATTGTTTTGGATGAATATGGTGCACTTTCCGGTCTGATCACGATGGAAGATCTTCTTGAAGAAATCGTCGGCGAGATCCGCGACGAATACGACGAGGATGAAGAAGACGAGATCCAGCAGGTAACCGACAATGAATATATTGTTCTTGGATCCACCAGTTTGGATGACATTGAAGAACGAATCGGCCTTCCGCTGGAAGCCGAAGAATATGATTCGATCTCCGGTCATGTCATCAATCTTCTGGAACACTTTCCAAATCCCGGCGAACATGCCGAGGATGATTATGCGGTTTATACCGTATTGGAAAGCGAAAAAAATCGTATTGACAAAATTCATCTCCTTGTAAAACCTCAGCCAGATGAGGATGACAAGGATTAAAACGTTTCAAAAGGCTGTCTTCGGGCAGCCTTTGCTGCGTTTTCCGGTATTTCTTTTTCCCAGCTCTCATACACTTCTTGTTTGATTCCATCCCTTCCTTTCACAACCGCCACTTGAATCGGCATGGATGCGATTTCCACCTTTATTACCTTCGCGATCCCTTTTCTGCTCTTCTTCCCTTTTGGCGTTTTTTTTAACCTGCCTTTGCCTTTCTTTGGCCTAATTTTTACATTTCCCTTTGTTCCTTTTTCTATCTTCGTATCGCCATCCAATATCCCTTTCGCCGTCATTCCCTGACAGACATTTGCAGGGATCAGACAGACAAGCAGCAATTCTGCTGCCAATCGAAATTTCAAATCGCAACACCCCTTTTTATCCATATGTTACCTGCTTCATCGCCTGATGCAGCAATGCTACCGTCTCTTTTGCCGCCTGCATAAACGGATAATTGACATTATCTCTTGTGCAGTTTTGATTTCTCAGCAAAAAAGGAACCACTTTTCCTCTTGTCAATGCATCTGCAAAACGCGGGTTATGCGGTATCGTTCCCACTCTGCTCCCCGGCAGGTGATAACTTTGCACAATGGTACTTTTCGTAATGACAGATTCCTCACAATAATTTCCTATTACATAAAAAGCTTTTTTCTGAATATCCGAGAAATTTCGGAAGAAATGAGACAACAATTGAAAGTTCTGACACAGATTAACGACCACCAGGTCTGCTTCCTGCAAAATCTTTCTGGAACTCTCCAGATTGCCAGAAGACACGTCAACTATGACATTTCCAACATAGTGTTCCAATAAATCCAAAACACTTCCTGTCTGCCGGCTCAATCGATATTCCAGCAGATCCTGATTGATACCTCCCGTCGGTAAATATAGCACTCTTTGATCATAGACCGATAGACAAGTCCGATAAATCATATCTGCACTTATCCTCTCCTGTTCTATGTCGCAAAATGATAAAACTCTCCCGAGCCCATTTTCTACAAAATAGGATTGTTTTTCATGTAATACATCGTAGGAATTCTGATTAAGAAATGTACTGCCAAGATTATTCATGCTCGCATGATTCTCAAACAATACCATCCTGGACGGCTCACTCATAGCCGATAAGATACTAATACAAGAAAGATTTCCTGTAACACCTGCTTTCCCCGGCGAATTGCTCCAAAAAGCAATCTTCACCTTATCTAACCTCCTTTAAATTTTTTTGGTGGAATAAACACATGATACCACGCAAAATAAAAAAAGTAAATTGTCAATGCTTCACAAAAAACAATCTACTTTTTTATATGTTATTACATAAGTCCCCAGGGTCAAAAAGTGATGCCCTCCTCGTGCTTGCACGAAAGGACGGGCATTACCTTTTGACCCGCCCAAACATGAGAACGCAGCGGTTTTCCGCGTAGTTCGAATGTTTGCAGGATTGCGGGAGCTGCTTGCAACGCAGCGGTTTACAACTTTTCCTTCTTATCCCGGTGCCGTCTCTGCCGTATACTTACCACCGGACTCAATCCGACATACTTCTTGGTAAACATAAGCATACTGGCGTAAAAAAGCACAAACGCCGACATAATGACTTTATACACACGATTTACCCCGCCGTGGCCAACAAAGGTCAAAAATGTCATATATACTCTGGCAAGTGCTGTAATCCACCAGCAGAATAAAATTCTTGTATTTGTGGCGCGGTTTGCAAGGTCGTCCGTAACACCTACGGTACAATACAATATAAAATATTCCATCAAAAGTTCTGCCGCAGCATAACCAAAATACACAACCAAAATCCAAATAACCAGTTTCGGTCCCTGCTCAATAAAGCCGGTAAGCGGTAAAAGGATATTGAATACCATTGCAATCAGCGTAAATACAATACCTACAATAAACTCTTTGTTCCTTTTCACCAACATCAACGCACCGATCAGCAGGAGAAGACATCCAAGAGCATCCGGCAAGAGATCAATTTTTACATGATCTCCGAGAATATTTCCTGTTGTATACAATTGAATGGATGGACTTAATTCATGACTTCCCACTACTCCATCGACATGAAATGCCGGATACGCAATATCCAAAACATACCATTTATCAATTCCTGTCAGGATCAGTCCGATTGCAATTAATATCACTGCCATAATTTCATTACCTCTCATCTCTTCGTTTATTCCGCCAGTTCTTCCATCTCTCACCAGCTAATGTCTTTTCCACAATGCCGATACTCAAAAAGGCAAGTATCGTTCCAAGAATAATTCCACCTAAAATGTCCGTTGGATAATGTACATAAAAGTACAGGCGCGAAAACATCATAAGTACTGCCACTACCGCGGCTGCCATCCCCCATTTGCGGTTCCAATGCCAGATACCGATTGTCGCCGCCACAGAAGAAAATGTATGTCCGGACGGAAATGAATAATCATTGGGAATGCCAATGAGCATAATATATTCATGCGGTCGATGACAAGGTCTTGGTCTTGCAACGAGATTTTTTAATAAACCATTACCAAAGATCAGACAAAATAACAGAGACAGCAGTACGATGACACCATATTTTTTCTCTTTTACGAAAATCAGCATCAACAGACCTGCTATGATCCACAGAATACCCGCTTCTCCCAGTTTTGTTAGAATGGACAAAAAACCTGTCGCTGTATCATTTTGTATAGACTGGAACCAAGCCAGAATCATCTTATCAAATGTATCTATCAATTACAGATCCTCCGTATTTATTTTCAACGAAACCTTCCTGCCTGCTTTTTTTACCGTAAGTTTCACGATTCCGTTTTGTTTGACACGGATTCTTCCCTTGTTGGTAATTGATACGACTGCCGGATTGGAACTATTCCACATAACCGTCTGTCCTAGTCGTGCCGGCCACACCGTTGTCTTAAACCGGGTCACTCCATCCGTCTTCACTTTTCTTACCTTAATTTTCGCAATCTGCGCCAGCATATTTTTCACTTCATAACGGCACGTCTTTTTGTACAAACTTTCATAACTGAATAAAATATATCCATATGTTTTTTCACTTTTTCGTATTTTATTGATCTGATTTGCAATAATGGTTTTACTCTTGCGCCAACCACGATCGGAAGCATCCCGCATCCCGCCACGATACAGTGCCAGACCAATATACATCGGAATACCCGCTTTATTTAACCGTTTCCATTTAACAAAGCGGTTGTCAAACATACGAACCGTCTTTCCGCCTACACGATACGAATTGGACCAGTAAATCTGGGGTGCAATATAATCCAGATAACCAGGACCTTTCATCCAGGTTTTTACATCAGCCCCGAGCGACTCACAGTATTCTACGTTTCCGGCCGGACTTATGCCAAATAACAGATTCGGATTCTGAGCTTTGATCTTTCCATAAATCGTCTTTACCATTTTATTCACATTGGCTTTCTTCTGTTTATTGGAAAGCGACGCATATTTTTTATACTGTTTATGTCCACTGCCCGGATAAAAATAGTCATCAAAATGAATGCCATCTACCGGATAATTATCAATCACTTCCCGTACTGCAAGTGCGATTCGGCTGGTCGTTGATCTTTTTGCCGGATCATAAATCTTTTTCTGAGTGATCCGATAAGGATTCATCCATGCATGGAATTTCAAACCATATTTGTGGGCACTTTCCACCAAAATAGCCAAAGGATCATAATTTGGTGTTTTTTTACCCATGTAGGAACTAAATTTAAAATTTTCCGAAGGCCAAATGGCATCATCAAAAGCTCTTACATGGAAAAACACGGCATTACAGCCATTTTCCTTGATCCTTTTAAACAATTTATCTGCATTTTTCCGGAAAACTGCTTCGGATTTATTTTTCAACCCAGCCTTTTTATATTCATAAAAGGCAATCCATACTCCGCGGATTTCCTCTGTCACAGGCGCCGGCGTAATAACCGGGGTCGAAACCGGTGTCACCACAGGGGCTGCACTTACCAATGGGGAGACCGTCGGAACTGCCGTCGGTACTGCTGTCTCTACTGCTCCCGTCTCCGGACGAATCGTCGGAACTGTTGTTGCCGACGGGG
>FR894013.1:31197-32784 GCA_000434115.1 Roseburia sp. CAG:309
CTGCCTCTTTTTCATTGTAATTTTATGGGAATAACGCAATCACCACTGCCAGAACAAGCAGAAACGTAATTGCTCTTTTATACTGTCTCACGTTTTCTCTCTCCAATCATCTAATATTCTTTTAAACGGCGGATGTAGGCAAAAGTTTCCTTTTCGCCCTTTTCCTTGAGCATCCTCAAAAGGGATTCGATCAATTCAGACGTTTCCGGATGAATGACACGACAGTATTTCCCTTTTTCATAGTATGCTAACGGCATGTCGTCTGTATACTCTTTGCCATAATATATCTTACTCGCAGCCACACGGTCGCAGAACATCTCTTTGACATAGCGGAGCGGCATTTTTATCGGCTGTTTCAGTCGGGTTTTGGGATGATAATCCTGCCAGTACTCAAAATGATGTTTATTTCTGCCCTGATGATGCATCCAGGCGACAGAATAGCCCTTTACTTCCCGCTCTTCGGCATTCGGACTTCGGTCCCCCTGATAATATTTTGCCCCGGGAATAAACTCCGTCGGACTGTATTTTGACAGATCATGCCGTAATCCCTGCCATAAAATACCTGCATGATAGCAGTTACGGATCACCTGATGCCGGTGTCTCGTTATTGTACAAAAATGTTTCCATGCTTTTGCTTTCATTTTCTTCTCACCAAATCTCCTGTCATTATGTAACTATTCAAGATTAATGTACCGAATAGTTATGTCATTTCTATGATACCAAAGAACTATTTTTTTGGCAACAACGAAACACAAAAAAAGAGGAAACCTTAACAGTTTCCTGCCAAGATTTCCGCTTCTCACTCTGATTTAAAATTGTAATCAGATTATAATGCTATTATTACCAGTAATATGCACTTCCATTTTCTGGAATCATAGTTCCTGTCAATGTCACATTCATAGCACCTGCTACTGTAAATGGAGCACAGGTTACCTGCCATGCGCGCTCACCGACCTGATCCTGAGAACTTACATAAGAACTAACACCATCTCTGTATGGAGTTGTACTTACTTTTGTATAAGCATATACCGTATTGTTGTAACCGATTGAATAGTTATTGTTGGCTGCATCAACAAGACCGGTAGCTGCCCGCATCTCATAAGAGCCTTTTTTCAGATATACAAACAAAGTATAATCGTCTTCATCATTCTGAATTCTGTAAGTACGTCCCTGTGCATCAACTAAATATGGAGAACTAGCTGTCTCATATGCTGCTGCACCAGCGATTGTTGTATTAAAGGTTACTTTATATACCGGAAGAGAGAAGTCTTTTGTCGCAGCTGCGGTAAAGTTATTACCAATGCTGAGATCATAACCTCCTGCTGATACATAGTAGTCTCCCGGGATAACACGGGCACTATAGGTTCCATCTGCTTTTGTATAAACATCAATTCCGTTTCTGAAACCATATGCATCCATCTTTGTTGCACCGTAAACATTTGCCTGTTTCACACCAGCACCTGTTGCATCTTTTACAGATCCTGTTACAGTAACACCATCCGTAACGGTAACAGTAAATGGAAGCTGAATAGAAAGTGCTGCATCTGCACTATCCTTTACTGTAAGAACTGCATTGTAAGTTCCAGC
>FR894013.1:32828-34701 GCA_000434115.1 Roseburia sp. CAG:309
TTTCCTTCCGCATCTACTTTTACAGGATGAACATCACCTTCTACACTCATAGTATCAACTGCTGCCGGAAGTCCGGATACGGAATATTCATAACTTCCGGAACCTCCTGAGATACATGCCCAGGAAGAAACGATTGCTCTCTCATTTTCATATGATGTGAAATCATATCCGCTTTCTTCATCTGCTTTGGTATTTGGATTATCCGGTGTGTAAGAAAGAACAGTTCTGCTCAATACATTACCTACCAATGCTTTCTTAGCACCTACATAGAATACATAACTTGCCTTAAAGGTCTGACCCTTTTCATCCACACCTGTCAAAGTAGCTGTTGTACCATTTTCAACATTGGCAAACACACCTTTGATTCTAACAACTGTCTGGTCATCATTGTAATATGCTTTTAAGCCGGCTGGAAGTCCTGTTACTGTATATTTGAGATTTCCAACAGTATCTCTTTCTTTAATAGACCACTTGGCCTCGTATGTTTTTCCCTGTGTTCCGGCTACACGCTCAATGGCATCTTCACCATAACCATATTCAGCGATGTTTTCTACAAAGATTTCTTTTGTATTCGCACCTTTGAGTGCATTTACGGTTACTTTTACAAAAGAATCTTTCGAAATGGACTCATCCAAAATTACGTCATATGTTTTTCCACCGTCTGTTGTACGAACTTTTTCGATTTCAGTAGTGTTTACATAATTTCTGGCCTGTACTTTCTTTGTCTGAATGTTGAAGTTATCTTCTGTCAAACCAGCTTTTGGACTTGTGAGAGATACTGTAACGATGTTGCTATCCGGCACTTTAACATCTGCAATTCCAGCACCTACATTTACTGTACAAGTTGCTTTTTTGTTACTTCCATCGGTTGATTTTACAGTAATCTTAGCAGTACCTTCTGCTTTACCTGTAACAACACCTTTAGAGGAAACTCTTGCTACTTTTTTGTTGCTTGATGTCCAGGCAACTTTTTTGCTTACATTTTTGCTAGGTCTTACTTTTGCTTTCAATGTAAGTTTTCCACCTACAGAAAGAGAAGCTGTTTTCTTGTTAAGTGTTACTTTCTTAATAGCAGCTTTCTTAACTACGACACGGATCGTAGCTTTTTTCTTACTGTTTTTCTTAGATACAACTGTAATTTTTGTCTTTCCGGGTTTTACACCTTTTACTTTTCCTTTTCCATTAACAGTTGCGATTTTTTTGTTCGCCGATTTAAACCTTACTTTTTTGTTTGCTTTTTTATTTGGCGATACTTTAACCGTAGCGGTAAGTGAAACTTTTTTTCCTTTTGCTACGTAAACTGTTTTGCCCGACGGAGCAGTTACTGTCACTTTTTTAACCTTAACTTTCTTTTTAGCTGATGCGTCTTCAGGATTAACAACAGTTGTCATTCCCATCACCATAGCTAATGATAAAGTTCCGGCTAAAACCTTCTTTGCGAACTTTCTCATAATGAAGTTCCCCCTTATTTTTTATTTGTGATCTTCCACACATGAGAAGTATAACATCCTCGCCGGTATTTTGCAACCCTAATATTTTACAATTTTCTTAACGTTATTTCATATTTATTTTAACAAATTGTACATAAATACAATCTGTTCACGAATTTCCTGCACTTTTTCCTCCGAAACAAGCTTTTTGATCAACTCAAAACCAAACTCCATCGAGGTTCCCAGTCCTCTGCTGGTAATGACATTTCCATCGGCAACTACCGGTTCACTGACCACCTCTGCTCCGATCAGCTTATCTTCAAATCCCGGATAGCAGGTTGCCTTCTTTCCTTCCAGAATCCCACATTTTCCAAGCACCGATGGGGCGGCACAGATTGCTGCAACGATCTTTCCGTCCCGGTTCATCTGTTTCAGTGCCCCGG
>FR894013.1:34752-44409 GCA_000434115.1 Roseburia sp. CAG:309
TCGTACCCGGAATTCCTCCCGGAATGATGATCGCATCCTCTTCTTTTAACTGAATCCTTGATAATTTTGTATCCATGGCAACAGAAATCCCATGAGAGCCTGTCACCGTCATATCATCATTGATCGACACAAGACGGATATCCACACCGGCACGTTTTAACAGATCGACTGTCATCAGCGCCTCCACTTCCTCATATCCATTGGCAAATAACATCACTGCTTTTTTCATCTTCTTTTCCTCCTGCTATCTATTTTGGTATTGTTTTTAATCGTTTTATAATTTCCGGTTTTATGGTATTGTGAAAAAATGTCTGCGGAATCGGTGCTGTAAAACATTTCCCCGATATTTTTTCAAATGGTTTCCCAAGTTTTGGAAACTGCAATTCATACGCATGCAAAAGCTGGCTTTTGATCTGCGGATGCGCCCCACCATATTTAGTGTCTCCCAGTACCGGATGGCCGAGACTGCTGAGATGACTTCGGATCTGATGTGGTTTTCCCGTCATAAGATGCACTCTTAACAATGTCATTTCTTTGGTCACTGCAACGGGTTCATATCCGGTCCGGATATAACTGCTGCCTTTCTTTTCTTCACGGTATACCGTCACTTTATTGGTTTTCGTGTCTTTTAACAGGTAGCCTTCCACTTCTTTTTTTTGCGTCATTGCCCCTTTTACGATCGTAAGATAATATTTTTCCACCTCGCGGGTGCGGAATAATTCTGACATTTTCTGCAATGCCGGAAGGGTTTTCCCCGCCACCACGATCCCACTCGTATTGCGGTCAAGACGGTTACAGATGCCAGGAGAAAATCCCGGTTCGCATCCGACATAGTCCTGCACAAGTTCCACTAAACTCACATCCTCCGGCTTTGCCTTCTGGGATAAAAGTCCTGCCGGTTTATTGATCAATAAAATCTGTTCATCCTCATACAGAATCGGGAAATCTGCTTTCTGGCCTTCTTTTTTGCGGGGTTGTCCACCACAGAATTTTTCAAGTGTTTCCTCCGAAAAAAACAAAACGACTTTGTCGCCCTGCTCCATTTTTTCATTTCCCTGTGCTTTCTTTCCATTTAATGTAATATTCTTTTTCCGAAGCATTTTATAAAGAAAACTCTTGGTCGCCCCGCGCATATATTTTTGTAAAAATTTGTCAAGTCGCTGGCCGCTTTGATTTGCATTGATCTCTATCTGTCGCACAAAATAACACCTTTCTTCCTTACACGGCAATGATCGTAAGATCATGCACTATCTTATCCTGAACCGGGCGTTCTTCCGGTGCCGTCTCTTTTCTCTCACTTCGTTTTAACATTGCCAGAAAAGCATCATCATTCTCAAAAAGCTGTACCCGGTATCCTCTTGCACCGGCAGATATAGTCTCTGAAAGATATTTTTCCACATACGCATCGTCTGTCTTTTTTTGATCTTTAATGCCATATACATTTTTATTCATTACAATAACAAAATCCAGCGACATCACTTTTTCCGTCGAAGTAAACACATAATCGGTCAAAATTGCCGCACTTTCCGGCAATGCCTCCTGTACTTTCTCAAACCGTTCTTTTCCTACGGATTTTCTTGGTACCATAAGAACCAGTGCAATCACTCGTTTCGCAGCCGGAAGAACCATCAGAATTCCCAATACTGTAAACAAATTTGCCTGTGTCTTATGCACGGCAAGACCGATCAAAAATAATCCGACACCGATCAGCACATACAGCATAAGCATCGCAAACTGAAATTTTTTCTGTTTGTTAATATATCCAAATTGACATTTGGTTCCCTTCCATCGTTCCATCATGTATTCCATCCTTTTCTCTCTATTGTTCGAGCCATTTCAATATATAATAGGGATTGACGCTGACTTCTTTCCCTTCAATATCCACATAAATTCCAAAATGCAGGTGCACATCAAATTTTCCTTTGGTTCCTTCTTTTCCATATCCGGTATTTCCAAGGTATCCCAAAATATCACCAGCTTTTACCGTATCTCCGATCGCAAGTCCCTTGCGGTATGAATCCAGATGTGCATAATACAGATACGCCCCGTGTGTGCTCCGTATGCCAAGCCGGTAGCCTCCCAGTTCCAGCCATCCCATCTTTTCAATGATTCCGTCACAGATACTCACTGCCGGAAAATATCCGGGTTTATTGTTCGAAGTCATGAGATCAACTCCTTCATGTCTTCGGTTTCCTCCATAATTTCTTGCCATATTCCAGGAGTTTTCATAGGATACGGCCTCTCCATACGTACCATCGTATCCAACCGGGAAACATTTCAGATCACTGAGTACCGTCGCATAGGCGTCTTCCCAGCCTGCGAGAACCTCTTTGTCTAACTGCCATGCAAAAAAGCACGGAACTCTCTGATAGTCCCTCAGCTGCTCATAATAGAGCTGGCGCAGTGCCAGTTTCCTGTAATTGTCATTTTCTTCCTCTACCGGAAGTTCAAATGACCGGAAATCTTCCAGATTTTGTTCCAGCGGGGTACTGTTTACCGCCATCGCTCCGGTCAGAATCCACCTTGTTTCCAACGGAATGATCAGAAAGACCAGCACCACCGTGATCCATTTTACTGCTGTTTTTCTCTTCGTCCCATGATACTTAATACGCCTCAATATCCACCACCTCAGCTGAGTTCACGTGACAGGAAAGAACATCGTCCGCAAAGGAGATAAACTTTTCCATGCCGTCACTGACATAATAATCATATGTCGGCTCTTCGTCCTCTATGCCAAGTGTGTTGAGCAGATTATTTTCTGCCAGCAGAAGTTTCAGGGATTTTGCCGTTTCATAAGCCGGATTAACCAGTTTGACGTTTTCCCCTACCTCTCTGCCGATTGTCCGCTTTAACAACGGATAATGCGTACAGCCGAGAATGAGCGAATCAATATCATATTCTTTGAATTCATGCAGATATCGTCCCGCGATATCTTCCGTTACGCGGTCTTCCCACAGTCCCTCTTCGACAAGAGGTACAAACAATGGACATGCCTTGCTTACCACCGTGATCTCCGGATTGATCTTATGAAGATATTTGCTGTAGACACCACTTTTGATCGTACTTTCCGTTCCAATGATACCGATGTTATTGGTTCGTGTCGTATTGGCAGCCATAATTGCGCCCGGTTCCACTACACCAATGATCGGGATATCAATATCGGCACGGATCTCATCCAAAGCAAGCGCACTGGCGGTATTGCAGGCTACTACAATGGCTTTTACCTGTTTGGTCTGCAAAAAACGTACAATCTGCTTACTGTATTTACAAACGGTCTTTTGTGACTTACTTCCATACGGCACTCTCGCCGTATCCCCAAAGTAAACCAGACTCTCGGCCGGAAGCTGCCGCATAATCTCTTTTACTACCGTCAGCCCTCCTACACCGGAGTCAAACACTCCTATCGGTGCGTTCATCGTATCCATCCTCCAATTCTCAAAAAGGTCATGATAGCTGCTCTTATCATGACCTCTTTATTATATTCTTTTTCTATTTTTGTTGCAACCTATTTTTCGGATTTCTTTTCGATTTCCTCCTGCATGGCACGATCCTTTTTTCGATTTAAGATCGCATAGATACATGGCACAACAAACAGGGTCAGAAGCGTACCATAGATCAATCCGCCGATCGTTACGATGGACATTGGACGGATCATATCCGAACCACTGTCACTGCTTATGATCATTGGGAGCAGACCAAGGATGGTCGTCAATGCCGTCATAAGGATTGGACGAAGTCTGGTTTTTCCGGCTTCGACAATCGCTTCGTATTTGGTCATTCCCCGTTCACGCAGCTGATTGATATAGTCTACCAGCACGATACCATTGTTTACAATGATACCGGAAAGCATGACAAATCCGATCAATGCGATGACACTTACTTCGCTTCCGGATATCCAGAGTCCCATAAATCCGCCGGTAAAGGCAAGCGGGATCGTAAACAGGATAATAAATGGTGACAGCAGGGACTGGAACTGGGCAACCATGATCAAATACATGAAGATGACACCGACGATAAACATCAGAGCAACCTGTTTAATGGACTCATTGATGGTTTCATCTTCTCCGGTAAATTCCAATTCATATCCGGATGGCATTTCATATTTGTCCAGTACGGCATGCACATCATTACTTACCAGTCCGACATTGTAATCGTCTCCCAAGGTAAGGGATACTGTCATATATCTCGTCTGGTTGATACGGTTAATGGAAGATGGAGTATCTGCCATACTGAAGTCCGCAATCTTTGACAATTTTACCTTCTTGGTCTTCTGGGTCTGCGAATCGGTATACTCAATCTTCATCTTCTCAATGTCACTTCGTTTGAGTTTCTCATCTTTTTCATCGCTTACATATACATCAAGGTCTTCGGTATCCGTAGACAATGTTGTCGCAGAAGAAGCATCTTTTACACGCGCATTGATCTGCTGGAACACTTGGGCTACCGTCAGCGAATATTCCATTGCTTTGTCTTTCTTTACAGTGATTCGGAATTCCTGACTTGCGTCTTCCATACCATTGGTAATTTCTGTAATTCCCTCGACACCGTCTAACTGCTTCATGATACCTTCAGAAATCTTCTGCAATTTATCCAGATCTTTTCCTTTGATCCGCATCGTGATACCGGAGCCAAACATGGAACTCATGTCCATTGCCGATGCCTCAATTGACACATCGCATGGAATGTCTTTTACCTTTTCTTCCATTTCTTTTTTGATATCCTGATTGGATCGTTTATTATCTTCATTTAAAAGCATATATACCGAAATGGAATCGGAACCGCCGGACATCATCGACATCATACCGCCACCGCCGGACATCGCACCAACGGTCTCTACTCCATCTACTTTCAGGAACTGATCCATAACTTCATTGGATTTTTCATACAGATCCTGTTTACTCATGGTATCATCGTCTTTCGGAATGGAGATTGTCGCCGTCATCTGTGTACTACGCATCTCCGGCATAAAAGCCGTTCCTCTTGACACAGACAAAAGGGCAAATGCAACCAGCAGCACAAGGGCACCAAGCAAAACAAATATCTTTTTATGAAGAAGCACAGAAAGTACTTTTCCATACAGATTCTGAATCTTTATGATCAGCTTATTCGGATTATCTTTTACTTTGCGGAGCATTCCCTGAGACATCGCCGGCACCAGTGTCAGGGCAACGACAAGGCTGGCAAGCAGCGAGTACGCAAGTGTCAGGGCAAGGTCCGTAAATAACTGTCTCGTAATTCCTTCGGTAAATACGATTGGTGCAAATACACAGATCGTCGTAAGGGTAGAGGCAAGAATTGCTCCACCGACCTGTTTTGCTCCTTCGATCGACGCTTCTTTGATGCTGTAACCCTCTTCATTTCGCAGTCGAAATATATTTTCAATAACAACGACGGAGTTATCCACTAACATTCCGACGCCAAGCGCAAGCCCCGACAGAGAAATAACGTTCAGTGTCACACCGCTGAAATACATCAATACAACCGCTGCCACGACACTGAGCGGGATTGAACAGGCAACGATAAAGGTCGGCCGCAGATCCTTTAAGAACAGCAGTAAAATGATGATGGAGAACAAGGCTCCATACAACAGGTTATCTACTACGGAATTGACAACAAGATCAATGTACAGTCCCTGATTCATAAGAACCGTGGTATGTAATCCCTCATTGTCTTTTTCCAGCTGATCCAGACGGCTTTCCAAACGCTTGGTAACATCTCCGGTAGAATATCCCGTCGCTTTTTCCATTGTAAGTGCAACTGCCGGATTTCCATTTACCATTGTGTACACATCTTCGGAATTATCGGTTACTGCAATATCTGCCACATCCGAAAGCCGGATTGGATCGAGATCATCAAATCCCATATCGCAGATCACCAGATTTTCGATATCTTTCTGGTTTTCTACTTTTTCACCGACTTTGACAAGATAAGAAGCTTCATTGTCCGTAATATATCCAGCCGGCATATCAAAGTTTTCTGCCTTTAATATATTTTCAACCATGGATTTGGTAATGATCTTTTTCAGATCTGCCCCTTCTTTGGTTGTCTTTTTACTGTCTTTTAACTGTTTTTCTGCTTCGTCGAGTTTACTCTCTCCGGTATTTACCTGAACTTCTGCCACACTTAGTTTGATCGCAACCAGCACTTTCTGTTTGCTGATCTCATTTTTCGCTTCCTCGACAGAAATCTGTCCTTTTTCCAGTTTATCTTTGGCATCAAGAAGTTTTGCCTTTCCGGCAGCAATCTTTTTCTTCCCGCTCTTTAACTGCTTTTTGCTGGCTGCCAGTTTCTTTTCCTGTGCGGTAATGGTCTGCATTCCCTCCTGCGCTTTGGTAAGACCTGCGTCTACTTCCGTGATTTTACCCGGGAGGTCGTCCTGCGTCATTCCCTGTTCTGTCAGTTTCTGCTGCATTACGGTAAGCTGCGTATTTACTGCATCCAGCTGGCTTTTCAGTTCTGCGTTTTCCCCTACCGCTGCAATCTGGGTTTCCAGCGCCTGCTTCTGCTCTGTCAGAGCGGAAAGACTTGTTTGCAGCTGGGTAAGAGAGGTTTTTGTCGCAGTCAGCGTCTTAATAGTTGCCTGAAGGCTTGCTTTCTGCGTACTGATCTGTGCCAGCCCGGTCTTTAACTGCTTTTCTGCCGTTTTCAGTTCTTTTTCTTTGGATTCGATCGTCTTCAAATTGGCGTTGATCGTCTCCAGTGTCTTTTTCATCTTTTCCGAGGACTGATTTAACTTTGCTTCCCCTTTTGCCAATTTATCAGCCGCCTGATCCTGCTTGTCGGATAACGTATCTTTTCCGTCCTGAATCTTATTTTTATTCTTTTCAATCTTATCGGAAGCATCCTGAAGTTTTCCATCGATCGCGTCCTGAACTTTCCGGTTCATTTCCTTGATCTTGTCTTCCTGAATAATAACTTCGATCTTTTTATCCACTTCCCCGGAAGCACTGACAGAAGCCACACCTTCTACACTTTCCAGTTCCGGTATAATATCATTTTCGGCTTTTTCCGTAACACCGACACTATCCATATTGTCGTAATCAAGCGCCGCTACCATGATCGGCATCATATCCGGATTGATCTTCATGATCGTCGGATTTCCGATGCTGTCATCCCACTGTGCGGAAACGGTATCCAGACTCTCGCGCATATCGATCGTTGCGGAATTCATATCTGTATTTTCATTAAATTCCAAGATAACAACCGACATATTACTATTGGAAACCGAAGATACCTGTTTCATATTGGTAATACTTGCCATTGCCTGTTCCACCGGCTTTGTCACTGCCGTTTCAATTTCTTCCGGACTTGCTCCCGGATATGTCGTCATAACGATGGCATACGGAAATTCCATGTCCGGCATAAGATCCGTACTCATGTTGCTGAATGACAGGATGCCAAGCACGATTACTAACACCACTGCCACGAGAACCGTATAAGGTTTTCGTACACTAAGTTTTGATAACATCGTAATCCTCCTTACAAGATGCTTTGCTAATTATTTAACCATGTTAAGTTTTTTTATAGTTTAAGAGTATAGCATATTGTATTCATTTGTCAAGGTGATTCTCAATATTTATTTTAAATGATACTCTTTTTCTAACAGATTTACGATTGATTTCGCCGAATTTCCGGCATTTTTCGTATGATATTTCTCTTTTGCCTGCATTCTTTCCCCGTGGGTACTGTCCACTCCGTCTGCCATCTCTTTTAAAAATGAAGAAAGCTGCGAAAATGTTTCAATATAAAATCCCTTGACTGCTTCCTTATAATCTGCAAAAGCCAGCGTAAAATGGGTAAAATATTCTTCCCGGTCCGCAATCGTAAGGGCGATCGGTCGGTCGGTCAGCAGATAGTCAAAATAAACGGAAGAATAATCCGTGATCAATGCATCGGTCTGTGCCAGAAGTTCATATAAAGTACATTCCAGCGAGGTCAAAAAAGCATCGTCGGCGATCCGGATATGAGGAAGTTCTTCCTTC
Source organism: Roseburia sp. CAG:309 (assembly GCA_000434115.1). GTDB lineage: Bacteria > Bacillota > Clostridia > Lachnospirales > Lachnospiraceae > Eubacterium_F. Next base: position 42,735 of record FR894013.1, read on the forward strand.
TGAAATACGCTGAGATCCTGCACCGGATGCGGACGGAACAATAACAACATATTATTTTCAGCAAGCTGTTCTTCTAACTGCTGTAGCTCCTCTTTGGTCTCCACGCACGGCATCCCATACGGATACACATGCTTTAACCCCTTTTCCTCATGAGCACGATGCTGTCGGTAGGTCGGCATCCAAAAAATAATTTTACAATATTTTTCCTTTTCTTTGTTCCATTTGGGAATTTCTTTTGTATGAACCAGAACGTCATTGCGGGGATATCCCAGAGGGCACAGCACTTCTTCCGGCACCCGGATCTGTGTTTCAAAAATATCATACCAAAACGGAGACTGCACCATATAACGGTCACACTCTCCAAATTTTCTGCTGTATTCCAGATCAATCTTAATCGGCATTCCATGTCCGAGATGAAATCGAATCTGTCCTTTTCTTCTCTTCTTCACAAACGAATTGCAGTCCAGTATATAGCGGCTGGTGTTCAACACATACGCCCGGCGGAGCATCTCTCGAAATCCCGAAGGCTGGTTTTCAAAATAGAAAACGCCCTCCGGCAGATTCCAGTTCGGCTTTCCCGGAAAGGTCTTCATCCAGTACATTCTGTATTTTTTATGATAGCCGCGGCGTAACAATTCTTCATACACGGCATACGTATTGTCGGAAAGATCCGGATGGCTTTCCAATACAAATGCTTTCCGCAGCGGCAGCAGCCGCATGACACCAAGCAGACATTTCTTAATCATTTGCGTCCCTCTTCTTTCCCTCGGATTTGCGGCTGTTCTCATAAAAATTAGAAAGTTTTTTATCGATCACTTTCTTATCTTTCTTTGTATTTTTGTTCCGATACTGATACGTCGGCACCATATCCGCAATGATTTCTTTCATATTTGGCACTTCACTGTATGCCTCTTCATAAAGGATCTGAAGACGGTCAAAAAATTCATTTTCATCAAATTCAAGCGGCTTTCCGATATGGATCAATTCGTTTTCGGTCTGTGTCAGTCCCTCTTCATCCATCAAAATCTCTTCATATAATTTTTCTCCGGGGCGAAGACCGGAATACACGATTTTGATATCCTCATCCGGTACATACCCGGACAATTTAATGAGGTTTCGCGCAAGATCATCAATTTTTACCGGCTCTCCCATGTCAAGGACAAAAATCTCGCCTCCTTTGGCAAAAGCCCCTGCCTGAAGGACAAGGGATACTGCCTCCGGAATCGTCATAAAATAACGGATGATACGCTTGTCAGTAACCGTTACCGGGCCACCCTCTTCAATCTGTTTTTTAAACAGCGGAATTACACTTCCATTGCTTCCCAGTACATTTCCAAAACGAACTGCCACAAATTCTGTCGAAGACTGGCGGCTGAGCCCCTGTACGATCATTTCACAGATTCTCTTGGATGCCCCCATAATATTCGTTGGGTTCACCGCCTTATCGGTGGAGATCAATACAAATTTGCTCGTACCGTATTTATCCGCAGCCAGCGCCACTTTATACGTACCAAATACGTTGTTTTTGATTGCCTCATTCGGGCTGTCTTCCATCAATGGCACATGCTTATGTGCAGCAGCATGATACACGATATCCGGATGATACGTGGCAAATACCTGATCTACACGGCTGGTATTACGCACAGATCCGATCAGCACTTCCAGATGCAGATAC